>JBAZYW010000146.1:0-6058 GCA_041659125.1 Gallionellaceae bacterium
CGCAAATGCCCGTATTGCGATTTCAATTCGCATGAGGCGCGGGGGGGCTTTCCCGAAAGCGAATATGTTGCCGCGTTAGTGCGCGATCTGGAGATGGCGCTGCCGCTGATCTGGGGGCGCAAGGTTTATACGGTGTTTTTCGGCGGCGGTACGCCGAGTCTGTTGAGCGGCGAGGGCGTAGCGGAGATTTTACGGCAGGTGCGCATGCTGCTGCCGCTTGATATCAATGCGGAGATTACGCTGGAGGCGAATCCGGGGACGGTGGAGGCCGATAAGTTTGCGGCGTTCCGCGATGCCGGGGTGAACCGTTTGTCGATGGGCATTCAGAGTTTCAATGATGCGCATTTGCAAGCGCTGGGGCGTATCCATTCGGCGCATGAGGCGAAGCGCGCGATTGAAATTACGCAGCAGAATTTCGACAACATCAATCTCGATCTGATGTATGCGTTGCCGAATCAGACGCTGGAGCAGGCATTGCAGGATGTGCAGACTGCATTGCAATTCAAACCGCAACATTTGTCCTGTTATCACTTAACGCTGGAGCCGAACACGCTGTTCCATCGCAATCCGCCTTCGTTGCCGGACGACGATGCGAGCAGCGACATGCAGCAACGCATCGAGGAATTATTGGCGGCGCACGGTTATCAGCACTATGAGACTTCCGCCTTTGCGCAGCCGCAGCGGCGCGCAAAACACAATCTCAATTACTGGCAGTTCGGCGACTATCTCGGCATTGGCGCGGGAGCGCACAGCAAGCTGAGTTTTCATGACAAGGTGTTGCGTCAGGCGCGTTACAAACAGCCGCAGGCATACATGGATGCGGTGGCGCGCGGCGAGCCGATGCAGGAGGAGTTCGAGGTGTCGCACCGCGATATCGCCTTCGAGTTCATGATGAATGCGCTGCGTTTGAACGAGGGCTTTGATGCGGCGCTATTCACCGAGCGCACCAGCTTGCCGTTGTTGGCGATACGGCGTGAATTGGAAGAGGCGGAAAAACGCGGATTGTTGTTGCGGGATTTGCAGCGGATTGCGCCGACCCGACAAGGTCAGCGCTTCCTTAATGATCTGCTAGAGATTTTCCTTGCGGACGAACACTAAGTCCCACACCCCGTGTCCGAGTTTCAAACCGCGCTGCTCGAATTTGGTGAGCGGACGATAGGCGGGTTTCTCGGCATAGTCGGTTGCGGTGTTTTGCAGCAAGGGTTCCGCGCTGAGCACGGCCAACACTTGCTCGGCGTATTCCTGCCAATCCGTGGCAACGTGGATGTAGCCGCCGGGTTTGATTTTCTTCACCAGTGCAGCGATGAACGGCGACTGAATCAGGCGGCGTTTGTTATGGCGCGCTTTGTGCCACGGGTCGGGAAAAAAGATATGCACGCCGTCGAGCGTCGCATCCTGCACCATGTCGCGTAACACTTCTACGGCATCGTGTTGGATGATGCGGATGTTTTGAATGCTTTGCGCGTCGATCTGTTTGAGCAGGCTGCCCACGCCGGGCGGATGCACTTCCAGCGCGAGGTAATCGTTCTGCGGATGCGCCAAGGCGATCTGCGCGGTCGGTTCGCCCATGCCGAAACCAATTTCCAAAATCTTGGGCGCGCCCCGGCCAAAGGCGTTATCCAAATCTAACGTTTGCGCGGCGTAGGGGATGCCGAAGCGCGGCATTAAGGTCTCCAAGCTGCGTTGTTGCGCGGGTGATACGCGTCCCTGGCGCAGCACGAAGCTGCGGATGTGGCGGTGTTCCATTGGTTTCTTACCTGTTAATTTCTACAACAGCTGTGGTTTTGTAGGAGCGTGCCCTGCACGCGACAGAGCCCTTTCGCGTGCAGGGCACGCTCCTACATCTCGTTTCTTCTAGGCTTTACCGATCATGCCGCTGGTGGGCGAGCTGGGGGCGGCGCTATACAGCTTGCGCGGCATGCGTCCGGCGAGGAAGGCTGAGCGCCCGGCTTCCACTGCCTGTTTCATGGCCGATGCCATCAAGACTGGTTTTTGCGCGGCGGCGATGGCGGTGTTCATCAGTACGCCCTGGCAGCCCAATTCCATCGCGATGGCGGCATCGGATGCTGTGCCTACGCCTGCATCCACGATCACCGGCACTTGCACGCGATCCATGATGAGTTGCAGGTTCCACGGGTTGAGGATGCCCATGCCGGAGCCGATCAATGAGGCCAATGGCATGATGGCGACGCAGCCGATGTCTTCCAGTTGTTTTGCGATGATGGGGTCGTCCGAGGTGTAGACCATGACCTGAAAACCTTCGGCTACCAAGGTTTTTGCAGCGGCGATAGTTTCGATCACATTGGGATATAAAGATTGCGGGTCACCCAGCACTTCCAGTTTGACCAAGCTATGTCCGTCCAATAGTTCGCGCGCCAAGCGCAAGGTGCGCACCGCATCATCCGCGCTGTAGCAGCCTGCGGTATTGGGCAGCAGGGTGTATTTCGATGGCGGCAGGATGTCGAGCAGGTTCGGTTCATTGGGGTTCTGGCCGATGTTGCTGCGCCGGATCGCGATGGTGATGATTTCCGCGCCGCTGGCTTCGATGGCGGCCTGGGTTTCTGCGAAGTCTTTGTATTTGCCGGTGCCAACCAGCAGGCGTGAATCGTAAGATTTGCCCGCGATAACTAATTTGTCGTTCATTGTGTGGTTCCTGAATTGAGGGTGAGCGTAGTGAGGCAAGCCGTGGCGGTTAGCCGCCGCCTACCGCCACGACGACTTCCAACTTGTCGCCGTCAAACAATTGCTGTGTGGCGAAGAGGCCGCGCGGCACGATCTCTCCGTTGCGCTCCAGTGCAATGCGTTTGCCGGTGTAGCCCAGTGTTGCTATGAGTTCGGCAACGCTGAGGGCTGCGGGAAATTGGCGGGTAGCGCCGTTAATGCTTAGGGTAATCACTTCTCGTGGGTGTCCGTGTTAGAATGCTCGCCGCATTTTACACGCGGGTGTAGTTCAATGGTAGAACGGCAGCTTCCCAAGCTGCATACGACGGTTCGATCCCGTTCACCCGCTCCAGCTTTCTCCCCTCTAGTTTTGATCTGCATCAAACCCCCGCTATTTGGATTTCTTTAGTATTGCCATGTTCTTGGGGGATATAACCCGACAGTTATTGTTGGGTATGCACTGCGGGAACTAAATTTGCGCTTTACTTGTCGCGGTTGCCCGTGCGATTATTGCGCCGCTTTTAAAGTTGTGCGTCAAAAGGTGGAATGCGTTAGTCACTTTTCTGTGGCATTGGAAACGTGATTAACGCATTGTGTTATTAACTAGCTCTAGGGAGGAGATACTGTGGAAGCGACTCAAGCGACACCAGTAAAGTATGATATGGATGTGGTCCGATGGTTCACCATTGCGGCTTGTATCTATGCAGTTGTGGGTACTCTGATCGGTGTGTATGTGGCATCGGAATTGGCGTGGCCGTTCTTAAACTTTGACATTGCTGAAATTACTTTCGGTCGTCTGCGCCCACTGCATACCAATGCGGTGATTTTTGCGTTTGGTGGTTGTGTGCTGATGGCAACTGGTTACTACATCGTGCAGCGCACGGGTCAGACCAAGTTGTGGAGCAACGGCTTGGCATGGTTCAACTTCTGGGGTTGGAATCTGATCATTGTTTGTGCTGTGATCACTCTGCCTTTGGGTATGTCGCAAGGCAAGGAATACGCCGAGTTGCCATGGTGGGTTGACATTATGATCGCCGTCGTGTGGTTGTCGTTTGGTCTGAATCACATCATGACCACGGCGATTCGCAAGTCTTCGCATATCTATGTTTCCAACTGGTTCACCATGGGTATGATCGTTATGATCACTTACCTGCACGTGGTAAACAGCTTGGCGATTCCAGTTGATTGGGCGACTTCTTACTCGATCTACTCTGGCGTACAAGACGCTATGGTTCAATGGTGGTGGGGTCACAATGCGGTGGGTTTCTACCTGACCGGCGGCTTCCTCGGCATCATGTACTACTTCATTCCTAAGCAATCGGGTCGTCCGATCTTCTCGTATCGTTTGTCTGTGTTGCACTTCTGGACATTGACTTTCGGTTACGTTTGGTTGGGTGCTCACCATCTGCAATACACCGCTTTGCCTGACTGGACTGGCTCCTTGGGCGCTGCTGTTTCCCTGGCGATGATCATCCCGTCTTGGGGTGGTGCGATGAACGGTATGATGACTTTGTCCGGCGCATGGGACAAGTTGCGCACCGACTACATTCTGCGTTTCCTGGTAACTGCGATGGCGTTCTACGCGATGTCCACATTTGACGGCCCGGTTATGGCGATCAAGTCTGTGAACGCGCTGTCTCACTACACTGACTGGACGGTAGGCCACGTTCACGCCGGCGCTTTGGGTTGGATGTCGATGATCTCCTTCGGTGCTATCTACCACATGGTCAAGAAACTCTGGAATACCGAAATGTATTCTGAGCGTTTGGTGAACGTGCACTTCTGGGTGGCTTTGATTGGTGCTGTTACTTACATCGTTGCGATGTGGGTGTCCGGCATTATGCAGGGTCTGATGTGGCGTGATTACGACGAGTTCGGCACTTTGACTTACACCTTCGTTGAGTCTGTATCTGCTATGCATCCGTATTATGTGATGCGTGCTGTTGGCGGTGCGATTTTCAATCTGGGCACGTGGATCATGCTGTTCAACGTGGTTATGACAGTACGTCAAGCTAGTGCTGCGCGCGGTGTAAACGCCGTTGCAGCCAAAGCATAAGGGGAGAGAAAAACATGTCTGATCACGACAAAATTTATTCAACAAAATTTCAGGACAAGATCGAGCGCAGTACGCTTCTGATGTTCGTTCTGACTGCGATTGCTGTGGCTTTCGGCGGTATTGTGGAAATCGTGCCATTGTTCTACCTGCCTAATACAGGTATGTTGGGCGGAGATGGTACATTCAACAATACGCAGCACAAGGACAAGCAAGGCAACGCCGTTTCAATGGACAAGATCGTGTGGAATCCGGCTACATCCGCACACAAGACCTTTGATACATGGCAGCCAGGCGATGGTGTGCGTCCTTACACAGCGCTGGAAACAGCCGGTCGCCACGTCTACATCCGCGAAGGTTGTTTCTTGTGCCACTCGCAGATGATTCGTCCGTTCCGCGACGAGAAGGATCGTTATGGTCACTACTCTATCGCTGAAGAGTCCATGTACGACCACACTTATCAGTGGGGTTCCAAGCGTACGGGACCGGACTTGGCTCGTTTGGCAGGCAAGTATTCAGATGAGTGGCATCGCAAGCACTTGAAGTATCCTCGCGATGTGGTGCCTGAGTCTGTTATGCCCAACTTCTTCTTCCTGGAGGCAGCTCCGGTGAATGTCGAGAGAACTGTCAAGACGCTGGAAGTGATGACTAAGATGCCATTTAATGCGGTATCCAAAACGATCTACACTGATGCTTATATCGCAGGCGCCGCTAAGGAGCTTGAGGGTAAGACAGAAATGGACGCGGTTATTACTTACCTGCAATCCTTGGGTAATCATGTGAAGTTTGAAGAAGGCGTCAACTACCGTGACTAAGCTTATGGATTACCTGCATACGGACTGGGCGGCAATGTCGCTGAACGATTGGCTCGGTGTGTTCTTTACCGTGGCGGCGTTCGTGGCAATGATCGCGGTCTATGTGCTGGTGTTCAATCCTAAGAACAAGGATGCATTCGACTCGCAGGGCGATATGGCTCTGCGGGACGAGGTTGAGTACAACAATTTGGGAGATAAAAAATGAGTGACAATCAAAACTCCGCTGGCGGCGTGCCGACCACGGGGCATGTATGGGATGATGATTTGGCAGACTTTACCAATCAACCGCCGAAGTGGTGGATGCTTGGTTTGACTGCCAGTGCGATTTGGGTGGTGGTGTACTTTGTAATGTACCCTGCTGTTCCAATGGCGATGAACGGAACTTTCTTTGAGGGCGTCGGCTTGCCGGGTTCTGGCAAGTGGACAGCGATCAAGGAATTGGCTGAAGATCAAAAAGTGCTGGACGAATACCGTGGCAAGTGGGAAGACAAGCTGAAGGGCATGACGCCAGCCGCAATTCTGGCGGATG
>JBAZYW010000147.1:0-5980 GCA_041659125.1 Gallionellaceae bacterium
TTCCGTAGCCCCGCAAGACTTCGCCAGGATGCGCCTGAGCGATCAGTCGATCCACGACGAGTTCGATTGGGAAGAGGCGTCCGAGTATGCCGAAGAGTCCCTCGCCAACAACGTCATCGCTTTCTTGAAAGAGGTCGCGGGCGAGTAACGGCAGTTGGTGTAACTATGCGGGAATGCTCTTAACGCGAGTGATGCGTACCACTTCTGAAATCTTGCGCAAATTGCGCAGGACGTTCGCAAGGTGCACGCGATTGTTTACTTGCAGGGTGAAATACAGTGCGGTGTACTCCCCTTCGTTAGAAAAATGCACATTTTCGATGTTTGATTCGGCATCGGCAATCGAGGCGGCCACTTTGGCCAATACGCCGCGTTGGTTGGCAACGATGAGTTTGATGCTAACCTCGAACAGTTTGCTGATGTTTTTATCCCACGCGACATCCAGCCATTCTTCCGTGCCGCTGCGGCCCTTGCGCAAAGAGGGGCAATCATGCGTGTGGACGACGATACCTTGTCCGGGTTTGATGACACCGATGATGGGGTCACCCGGAATCGGGCGGCAACACTTGGCAAACTGGATCGCCATGCCTTCGTTGCCGAGGATGGTGACGACTCCGCTATTATTAGTTGATTCCTGACCTGTCATTTCGCCTACGCGCGCAAGTTGACGGGCGATGACCATGTTCAGTCGACGTCCCAGCCCTATGTCGGCAAATAATTCTTGGCGCGATTTTGCACCGGTTTCTTTGAGCAATCTTTCCCAGCACATTTCGGGTACATCCTGGGGCTTGAGTCCGAGCGAAGTGAGAGCTTGCCCGAGCAGGCGTTCCCCGAGCTTGGCGGACTCGTCCAAATGCATGGTCTTGAGCGAGTGGCGTATTTCACTGCGCGCGCGGCTGGTCACCACATAACTCAACCATGCCGGGTTGGGGTGGGCATGCGGGGCTGTTATGATCTCCACGCGGTCGCCATTCTTTAACTCGGTGCGCAAGGGTACTAACTCAAAATTCACTTTGACGGCGACGCAGCGGTTGCCGATGTCGGTATGCACATTGTAGGCAAAATCCACCGCAGTCGCGCCGCGCGGCAATGCAAATATCTTGCCCATGGGGGAGAACACGTAGACCTCGTCCGGGAATAAGTCGATCTTCAGATGCTCCAAAAACTCCACCGAGTCTCCGCTTTGTGACAGGCTTTCGAGCAGACTTTGCAGCCATTGGTGCGTCTTCTGGTGCAGTTCGTTGATGGGCGTCTTGGAGGTTTTGTAGAGCCAGTGCGACGCCACCCCCGCTTCGGAAATCTTGTTCATTTCGACCGTGCGTATCTGCACCTCGATGGGGGTGCCGAACGGTCCGAACAAGGCGGTGTGCAGCGACTGGTAGCCGTTCGCTTTGGGAATGGCGATGTAGTCCTTGAATTTTCCGGGAAAGGGTTTGTACAAGCTATGCAAAGCGCCCAAGGCCAGATAGCAGGAAGGCACGTCTTCGACCAGTACGCGAAAACCGTAGATATCCAGCACTTGCGAGAAGGCCAAATGTTTGGCTTGCATCTTTTTGTAGATGCCATAAAGGTGTTTTTCGCGGCCTTTTACCTCCGCCTGGATATGGTTTTCCTCTAGACGTAATTTGATCGATTCGAGAATTTTTCCCACTACCTCGCGCCGGTTGCCGCGCGCCACTTTCAATGCCTTGGATAGTACCGAGTAGCGATTCGGATGCAGGTGCATGAAGCACAGGTCTTCCAGCTCCTGAAAGATGGTGTTGAGTCCAAGGCGGTTGGCGATAGGCGCATAGATGTCCATCGTTTCGCGCGCGATGCGCTGGCTCTTCTCCGGTGAGACAGCTTCCAGCGTGCGCATATTGTGCAGACGGTCGGCCAGCTTGATGAGAATGACGCGCACGTCCCGCGCCATCGCCATCAACATTTTGCGGAAATTCTCGGCTTGGGCGTCTTCCTGCGTTTCAAATTGCAGTTTGTCCAGCTTGCTCAATCCCTCTACCATTTCGGCGACAGGTTTGCCGAATGCCTCGGCGACATTGTCGATACTGATGTCGGTATCTTCCACCACGTCATGCAGCAGCGCGGCGATGATCGCCTGCGCATCCATATGCAGCGGGGTGAGGATGCGTGCGACGGCGATGGGGTGCGAAACGTAGGGTTCGCCGGATTGGCGTGTCTGACCCTGGTGTGCGGCGGCACTAAACTCAAGCGCAACTTTTACTGCCGCAACATCTTCCGGCTTGAGGTAAGCGGCAACTTCTTCGATCAGCGCTTGGGCATCAAGTTGGGTCATGCGTATGACTCCGGGAATCCATCAAGTTGGGATTGAGTTATCCCGTGCTATATATTTTGTGCACCTTGCGGCGCACTGCGAGGAAGTAAGAAACCGGGGGCATCCATCATGCAGCCATAGCCGAGAGGGATGCCGGTTGTTAAATTACGCCATGCCGCGATTCAGAATTTCAATACCAACCTTGCCTTCGCTAATTTCGCGCAAAGCGACGACTGTTGGCTTGTCCTTGCTTTCATCCACCAGATGGCTGGCGCCATTGGCCAATTGACGGGCGCGATAAGCCGCTGCCAGTGTCAGTTCAAAGCGATTGGGGATGTATTTCATACAGTCTTCAACGGTGATACGGGCCATGTGATGCTCCTATTTCTGTAGCTGATTGATTAGATTAGCCTGACGTGTGAGTTGCCGGTTGCGGCGCAGTCCTGCGGCGACCACCACCGCATTGAGTTGGTGCAAAGCAACGTCTAGCTGGTCGTTAATAATAACATAATCGAACTCCGCTACATGGGAGATGTCCTCGCGTGCAGCTTGTAAGCGCTTGGAGATGATCTCCGCGCTGTCCTGTTTGCGCCCGTGCAAGCGGCTCTCAAGCGCCTCAAAAGAGGGCGGCAGAATAAAAATACCGATGCTGTCCGGGAATTTGCTGCGAACTTGTGCCGCGCCCTGCCAATCGATCTCGAGCAGAATATCTTTTCCCTTGCCGTTTTCCTGGCTGATCCATGATTGCGATGTGCCGTAGTAATTGCCGTACACCTCCGCACTTTCAAGGAAATCGCCGCGTTTTGCCATTTCCGTAAATTGTTCGCGGGTAACGAAATGATAGTCCACTCCGTTCGTTTCGCCGGGGCGGGGTGCGCGCGTGGTGTACGAAACAGAAAGATCGATCTGTTTGTTGATATTCAGCAGGGCGGTGACCAAGCTGGTTTTGCCTGCACCGGAAGGTGCGCTGACGATAAATAGATTTCCGCTCATAGTGTTGAATGTGATCGTTCTGTATCCGCCGAAAATGACGTTAAGTATCAGTTTGAAAATTTTCGTATTGAGTGATTTTACACCAGACGCAAGTACCCGGAGAGCTTGAGTTTAAAACTTGCCGTGAGCGTTGCATTCGCATTTTATGCGGCGTAACATTCAGACAAAATGAATGTTAGCGGGTGGCGTGGTTTCAGAAGGCTATTCAACCGCTAATTAAAATAATTATGATTACGCACTCTCCAGAAATGCTTCCTCTGCACCCAATATTTGTTTGGTGGCGAAGTGCTAGTTTGTTGCCAAGTTTTGTCATCGCTGTTTTCCTCGCAGCGTTTTGGAGTGGAGCGGCTCAGGCGTCCGGGTTTCAAGCTGGAAACTCCTCGCAGACGCCTTCCCCTGTTATTCAGATACAAAAAGACACTCTCGTCGTCGGCAGCGAACAAGACTACCCCCCTTTTGCTACTGGCATGACCGACGCAACAGCAGGCGGCTTTACTGTTGATTTGTGGAAAGAGGTCGCTTCCGAAGCCGGCTTGAGCTATACCATCCGCGTACTTCCTTTTCGAGATCTTCTTCAGGAATTCAAAGAAGGCAGAATCGATGTGTTGATTAACCTCGCGCAGTCTGAAGAACGCCATCGCTTCGCTGACTTTACCGTTCCGCATGTGGTTGTTCATGGTGCGATTTTCGTACGCAAGGGGGATTCCAACATCCGCTCGGAAGACGACTTCGCCGGCAAGTCTATTATTGTCCTGAATGCCGATCTGGCGCACGACTATGCCCTGTCGAAGGGCTGGGGGAGTCAACTGGTACTGGTTAATACCGCCGCTGAAGGCTTGCGCTTGCTGGCGTCGGGCAAATGTGACGCCATGCTGTTAAGCAAGCTGGCAGGCATGCAAACGCTGCAAGCACAGGGGCTGACCAATATCGAAGCGCTGAAGGCCAAAGCAGGGTTTTCGCAGAAGTTCGCATTTGCTGTGTCAGAAGGGCAGTCCGAGTTGCTGGGCAAACTCAATGAAGGTCTGGCTCTCACCAAGACCAAGGGGGCGTACTCCACGCTGTACGACAAATGGTTCGGGCTCTATGAGGAAAAGGAAGTCGGTCTGCGCGACGTACTTAAATACCTTATCCCCGTGGTGGTGGTCTTTCTGCTTGCCGGGGGATATTTTTTCTATCGGCGAAAAATTGAGCGTCAAGAGTCGGATGAAAAATTGCGCACGCTATATACCGCAATTGAGCAAAGCCCTATTTCGATGGTCATTACCGATGTTGATGCCAACATCGAGTATGTCAATCCGCGCTTTTCTGAGGTTACCGGATACACCAGCGAAGAAGCGATTGGGCAGAACCCACGCATTCTTCAATCCGGATTGACCGCCAAGGAAACCTATCTAGGATTATGGAGTAATGTGGTTAACGGTCAGGTCTGGCACGGAGAACTGGTCAATAAGCGCAAGAGCGGGGAGACGTATTGGGAAGAAGTGCATATCTCGCCAGTAAAAAACAAGTCGGGTGTGCTGACCCATTACGTGGCTGCGAAAGTGGATATTACCCAGCGCAAGCAAGTCGAGGAGGCGCTGCAAGAAAGTGAGCAACGTTATCACTTTATGTTTAATAACAACCCGATGCCGATGTGGGTCTTTGCCGAGGATAGCCGGGAATTTCTGGTGGTGAATGATCGTGTGATCGAGCATTACGGATTTACACGTGAAGAGTTTGGCCGGATGACGATAAATGATATCCGTCCCAAAGAAGACATCCCTGAACTTGATCGTGTGATTTCCCGGTCGCCTGACGGTATTGTTTCTATTGAAACGCGTCACCAAAAGAAGGATGGTACGCTAATCGATGTCGCAATCAGCACCATGCCCATGAGATATGGGGGTATCCCTGCCAGAATCGTGCTGATAGAAGACATCACAGAGCGTAAGCATGCAGAAAAAACGTTGCGCGAGAGCGAAAGCCGTTTCCGTTTTATGCTGGAAAACAGCCCCATTGCAATACGTATTTCGAATAGGGCGACTTGTCAGGTGGTATTTTCCAATCAACGTTATGCCGAGTTGATTGGTTTGGCGCCGGATAGCGTTATCGGCATTAATCCGAAACAATATTATGCAAATCCGCAGGATTATGCCGATGTGATTGAGCTGCTCAGCAAGGGAGGGCGTGTTACCAATAAGTTGGTTGAGTTGTTAATTCCCGGTGAGCATTCAAAAACCAAGTGGGCGTTGGCCTCTTATCTGCAATTGGAGTATCAAAACGAACCGTCTGTATTGGGCTGGTTCTACGACATCTCTGATCGCAAGGCAATGGAAGAGCAGGTGCAGCACCTCGCGCATTATGACGCGTTGACCGACTTGCCGAACCGCACGCTATTCGCTGATCGTTTGCAGCAGGCGCTGGCTGTCGCCAAACGCGACAAGGCACGCTTGGCTTTGATGTTTATTGATCTGGATAAATTCAAGCCGGTTAATGACGCGCTTGGCCATAATGTGGGGGATATGTTGTTGAAGGAGGTTTCGCGGCGCATCCAGGCTTGTCTGCGTGAATCGGATACTGTGGCGCGTGTCGGTGGAGATGAATTTATCGTGTTGCTGCCCGCGATTGATACGGAACAAGACGCATTGGGTGTCGCGGAAAAAATCCGCAGTTCGCTCAATGAGCCTTTTGATTTGGCCGGGCATAGCTTGGGTATTTCATCGAGCACGGGAATTGTCA
>JBAZYW010000148.1:0-5960 GCA_041659125.1 Gallionellaceae bacterium
GAGAAGTATAAAAAATATCGGGCATCGTACGGTTGATGCGGTATGGCGCATCGGCTTGTCCACGCGTTTTTTTGTGTTGATATTGCTGAGCTCGGGGCTCAGCTTCCGGCGTTTCCAATTGACCATAAAGGAGTTGTTCTTCACCGGGGTGATGTCTCTTATTATCATTCTGGTGGCGGGATTGTTCGTGGGGGTCGTGCTAGGGCTGCAAGGTTACGAAACACTCAAGAGTTATGGTTCCGAATCGGCACTGGGTACTTTGGTGGCGCTGAGTCTGGTACGCGAGTTAGGCCCGGTATTGGCCGCATTGTTGTTCGCGAGCCGCGCGGGCTCGGCGATGACTGCCGAGATCGGCTTGATGAAAGCCACCGAGCAGATCGCGGCGATGGAGATGATGGCGGTGAATCCGATCGCGCGCGTGGTGGCGCCGCGTTTTTGGGCGGGAGTGATTTCGATGCCGATCCTTGCCGCGATGTTCTCGGCGATGGGGGTGTTCGGCGGGTATCTGGTGGGCGTGGTGTTCATCGGCGTGGATGAAGGTTCATTCTGGTCGCAGATGCAGGGATCGGTGGATTTTCAGCATGATATTCTCAACGGTGTATTGAAGAGTTTTGTGTTTGGCGTGGCGGTTACGGTGATCGCATTGTTCGAGGGGTTCGATGCCCCTCCTACAGCCGAGGGCGTATCGGGGGCGACCACGCGCACTGTGGTGCAATCGTCAGTGGTTGTTTTGTTGCTGGATGTTGTTTTGACCGCAATTATGTTTCGGGGGATTTGATATGGAGCGCACCACATTGGATTTGTGGGTTGGGGCATTTGTTGTGGCAGGGATAGTCGCATTGGCAATATTGGCATTTAAGGTGGGCAACCTCAGTTCCTACAATGTGTCGGAGTCGTATCATCTAAAGGCGAACTTCACCAATATCGGCGGACTCAAGCCTACGGCTTCGGTTAGAAGTGCGGGGGTGTTGATCGGGCGGGTAACCGAGATCAGGTTGAATCCTGAGCGTTACGAGGCCGAAGTCACCATGAGCATCGACAAACGTTATCAATTTCCTAAAGACACGTTGATCAGCATCCTGACTTCGGGGTTGCTGGGAGAACAATACATCGGGTTGAAACCGGGTGCGGAAGATGAGATGCTGAAGAACGGTGATGCGATCAAGCAATCGCGTTCTGCAGTGGTGTTGGAGGATCTCATCAGCCAGGTGGTTGCCAACAAGGCAGAGGGTGCCAAGTAAATGTCCAGAGTGCTTATGAAACGATTGATAGTGGCTATGGTTGGGATGTCGCTGCTGGGGCTATTCGCCTCCGTGCGGGCGGAAACGGCATCGCCGAATGTGATAGTGGAAGATATCGTGCAAGAAGTAATGACCACGATACATCGGGAAAAATCGGACAAGAAAAAAATACAGGTATTGGTAGAAGAAAAAGTGCTGCCCTTGTTCGATTTTACGCTTATCACCAAACGCGCGGTGGGGCCGGCGTGGAAGACAGCTACGGCCGAACAGAAAAAAATTCTGGTTGATGAATTTCGCGACCTGTTGGTGCGGGTGTTTATCGCAAAAGCATTCTCCAGCGTCGGCAACCACTCGGTGAAATTCGAGCCCAGCAAGTTTGCCGAGGGCGATGATCAGGTGACGGTTAAAACGCTGGTCGTTAGTCCGGGCGAGGCGTCGTTGACGGTGGATTACGATATGAAGAAAACATCGGCAGGGTGGAGAGTGGTTGATCTGGCTATCGCCGGCCCCCGGGTGGCGTTGGATATCTATAGCAATCAATTTCGCGAACCGTTGCAGCAATCGGGCATTGATGGGCTGATAAAATTTCTGGTGGAAAAGAATCATGTCGCCGATATAGCTGCAGCAGCCCCTGCGCGCAAGTCTGATGCCAAGTGATGAATAGCCACGGCAATATCATGCATGTGTCCGGTCGCCTGACCATGGAGACCGCTGCCGACTTGTTCCGCAAGGGCGTGCCGCTGAAAGATGGCGTTACTGATCTTGTAGTGGATATGGCGCAAGTCGATGCGGTGGATTCTTCGGCGGTGAGCTTGATGCTGGCGTGGCTGCGTGCCGCGCAACGCAGTCAGGTGAAGATTTTATTTATCAATGTACCCGAAAACTTGTTAAGTTTGACCAATCTATACGGCGTGGCAGAGTCGTTGTCGCTGCGTGTAGATAGTGCAAACGCCTGAGTCCATCATCGAATGATCACTCCTGAAAGCATCAAAGCGAGCATCGAACAGGGCATGGCGGCCATCCATGTTTTCGTGACGGGAGACGGTCGTCATTTCGAGGCCGTCGTGGTGAGCGACGAATTCGCCGGAAAAAATCGTGTGCAGCGTCATCAGCGCGTCTATCAGGCATTGGGCGACAAAATGCGCGATGAGATGGTTCATGCGCTGACGATGAGGACATTAACCCCGCAAGAGTGGGAAGGCAGTCGTTAGTAGCTAGTCGTTAGTCGTTAGTTGGGATCCCAAACTAACGACTAACGACTATCGACTACCAACTAGAATTTTATGCAAAAACTAGCCATTCAAGGCGGCAATCCTCTACGCGGTGAAGTGCGCATCTCCGGCGCGAAGAATGCCGCGTTACCCATCATGTGCGCCAGCCTGCTGACTGCGGAAACGTTGCGCCTGACCAATCTGCCGGATCTGCATGATGTCGGTACCATGCGCAAGCTGTTGCAGCAGATGGGCATTGCTGCGGAGTCGGCCCATGGCGAGATTACCTTCAGCGGCGACAAGGTGGATAAGTGGGAAGCGCCCTATGACATGGTGAAGACCATGCGTGCGGCCATTCTCGTGCTGGGGCCGCTGGTGGCGCGTTTCGGCGAGGCGCGCGTGTCTTTGCCCGGCGGTTGCGCTATCGGTTCGCGTCCGGTTGATCTGCACATCAAGGGACTGCAAGCGATGGGGGCGGAGATCGCCATCGAGCACGGCTATATCCACGCCAAGGCTAAACGTCTCAAAGGCGCCCGCATCTTTTTTGATATCGTCAGCGTCACGGGTACCGAGAATCTGATGATGGCGGCCGTGCTGGCGGATGGCGTGACTGTGCTGGAAAATTCCGCGCGCGAACCGGAAGTGGTGGACTTGGCCAACTGCTTGCGCGCCATGGGCGCAAAGATTTCCGGTGACGGCTCGGATGCCATCACCATCACTGGTGTGGAAAAGTTGCACGGTGCAACGCACCGCATCATGCCGGATCGCATCGAAAGCGGCACATTTCTCGTGGCGGCTGCGGCGACGGGCGGCAGCATCACACTGCGCGAAACGCGCGCCGATATTCTGGAAACGGTGCTGGAAAAGCTCGCCGAAGCGGGCGCGCAGATCAAGGTTGAGGGCGACACCATTCATCTCGAAATGCACGGACGCCCGAAATCGGTGAACGTGCGCACCGCGCCGCATCCGGCCTTTCCCACCGACATGCAAGCACAGTTCATGGTGCTCAATTGCATCGCTGAGGGCAGCGCGATGGTGATCGAGACGATTTTTGAAAATCGCTTCATGCACGTGCAGGAGTTGCGTCGTCTCGGCGCGCAAATCGACGTGGAAGGTAATACCTCCGTGGTGCGCGGCGTGGATCATCTGGAAGGCGCGACGGTGATGGCGACCGACTTGCGCGCTTCCGCCTGTCTGGTTATCGCCGGACTTGTGGCGCAGGGCGAAACGGTGATCGACCGTATCTACCATCTGGATCGCGGTTACGAGCACATTGAAAGCAAGCTGTCGCAGTTGGGCGCGAATATTCGCCGCATAAAATAATTACTCTTTAGCTTGTCGCCACTTTTCTGTAAGCGGGCGAGAGCTAAGTTGAAAGAAAGATAAATATTATGATCATCATCGCCTTATCCAAAGGTCGCATCTTTGAAGAGACGCTGCCACTGCTGCAAGCCGCCGGCATCACCGCGCTGGAAGACCCGGAGTCTTCACGCAAGCTTATCCTGCCGACCAACCGCGACGATGTGCAGCTCATCATCGTGCGTGCTTCCGACGTGCCGACCTATGTGCAATACGGCGCGGCCGATATGGGCGTGGCAGGCAAGGATGTACTGAATGAACACGGTGGTGAAGGCTTGTATCAACCGTTGGATTTGAATATTGCCAAGTGCCGCATGATGGTGGCGGTGCGCAACGATTTCGATTACGAGTCGGCGGTGAAACAGGGCGCGCGTCTGCGCGTGGCGACTAAATATGTGAAGACGGCGCGCGAACACTTCGCTGCCAAAGGCGTTCACGTCGATCTCATCAAGCTGTATGGCTCAATGGAGTTGGCGCCGTTGGTCGGGCTGTCCGATGTCATTGTCGACTTGGTGAGCAGCGGCGCTACGCTGAAGGCCAACAACCTTAAGGCCGTGGAGGAGGTCGCACAGATTTCTTCGCGTCTGGTGGTGAATCAAGCTTCGCTGAAACTCAAGCGTGCAGTGATCCAGCCGATGCTGGATGCTTTTGCCGGAGCGGTAAAGTGAATATCACCCGACTCTCCACCCGGCAAGCCGATTTCGATGCCAAGCTCAACAAGCTGTTGGCTTTTGAAGAGACTGCCGATGAAAAACTGGAGGCGACGGTTGCGGGCATTCTTGCGGATGTCAAAAAGCGCGGCGATGCGGCGGTGTTGGAATACACGAGCAAATTTGATCGCTTGCCTTTGGCAAACGCCGCAGCGATGGAGTTGCCGCACGCTGAACTTAAAGCTGCATTTGATGCGTTGCCCGATGCGCAGCGCAGCGCGTTGGAACAAGCCGCGCAACGCGTGACCGCCTACCACCGGAAACAAGTGCAAAGCTCGTGGAGTTATACCGAAGCGGATGGCACCATGCTCGGGCAGCAGATCACTGCGCTGGATCGCGTCGGTCTTTATGTGCCTGGCGGCAAGGCGGCCTATCCCTCATCTGTATTGATGAATGCCTTGCCCGCAAAGGTGGCAGGTGTTGCCGAGCTCATTATGGTGGTGCCCACGCCGGATGGCGTGAAGAACCAGCTGGTGCTGGCGGCGGCGTATTTGTCCGGCGTGGATCGCGTGTTCACTATCGGGGGGGCGCAGGCCGTGGCGGCGCTGGCTTACGGCACTGCCACGATTCCCAAGGTGGACAAGGTCGTCGGTCCGGGTAATGCCTATGTCGCAGCCGCGAAGCGCCGCGTGTTCGGTGTGTGCGGTATCGACATGATCGCGGGGCCGTCTGAAATTCTGGTGATATGCGACGGTCAGACCGACCCCGATTGGATCGCGATGGATTTGTTTTCGCAGGCCGAGCACGACGAGTTGGCACAAGCCATATTGTTGTCGCCGGATGCGGCTTTCATCGAGCGCGTCGCGCAGAGCGCAAACAAATTGCTCGAACAAATGCCGCGCAAAAACATCATCAAAACCGCGTTGGAAAATCGCGGCGCATTGATTCACGTTGCCGATCTGGATGAAGCCTGCGCCATCAGCAACCGTATCGCCCCCGAACATCTTGAACTGTCGGTCGCCGAACCTCAGGCTTGGCTGTCCAAGCTGAAGCATGCCGGGGCGATTTTTATGGGGCGCTACACCTCAGAGTCGCTGGGCGATTATTGCGCCGGCCCCAACCACGTCTTGCCAACCTCCGGCACGGCGCGTTTTTCTTCGCCGTTGGGCGTGTACGACTTTCAGAAACGCAGCAGCCTGATTCAAGTATCCGCTCAGGGTGCGCAAACGTTGGGAGCCATTGCCTCTACTTTGGCTTTCGGCGAGGGCTTGCAGGCGCACGCACAATCGGCGCTGTTCCGAAAAGGATAATTCGTGCGGTTTTGCCGGTACTTCAATCCCTAACTACCCGCAGAGCTCCATTTTTTGTAGATTCCCTTTGACACGCGGCAGGGTTACATGGATAATCGCGGGCTCGTTTTTGGAGGGGTGGCCGAGTGGTTAAAGGCATCAGACTGTAAATCTGACCTCTATGAGTACGAAGGTTCGAATCCTTCCCCC
>JBAZYW010000149.1:0-5939 GCA_041659125.1 Gallionellaceae bacterium
AATATCGAAGCCGACCAGGAGACTCTGGATGAGCTGGAGCACGCATTCAAGTTCAATGATGCTGTGTTGCGCCATCTGATCATCAAGGTAAAAGCGGCAGTGACTGCACCTTCCGCGATGATGAAGGAAGAGAAGTCGCGTTCGTTTGGCAACGATGCTGCGGATGCAGTATTGGCACCAGCGGCTGCTTGATCGGGTTGAGTAGCAACCGTTGTGTCATTGACGGTGAATTGCTTGAGTTGGACGATTTGCGTTACACCCCAGCGGGCATAGCGCGAATCGGATTAAAGATACGCCACGTTTCAACGCAGCAAGAAGCAGGTATTTCGCGACAGCTACAGTGCGACATTCCTGCGGTGGCTCTAGGTGAGACGGCACAGCAAGTAGGCCGTTTGCAAATAGGGCAGAGTGTGCGGGTGGAGGGTTTCTTGGCTCAGCGCAGTTTGCGCATCGCGCAATTGGTGCTACACATTGATAACGTTAAATTGAAATAAGGGGCACAACATGGCTCGTGTATTTAAGAAAAAAGATGACAAGAAGAACAATTCTTCGCGTCAATTGTTTAAGCGTCGTAAGTTCTGCCGCTTCACTGCCGAGAAGATCGCTGAAGTGGATTACAAGGACGTCAACATCCTCAAGGAATTCGTTTCCGAGAACGGCAAGCTGATTCCGGCACGTATCACCGGTACTAAATCCCGTTATCAACGTCAATTGAGCGTTGCAGTAAAACGCGCACGTTTCTTGGCGCTGTTACCTTACACTGATTTGCATTAAGGAGTCGCCATGCAAGTAATTCTGATGGAAAAAGTGGTTAACCTCGGCCAGTTGGGCGATGTGGTTAAAGTTAAAAACGGTTTCGGACGCAATTTCCTGATCCCTCAAGGCAAAGCCAAGCGCGCTACAGAAAGCAACGTAGCCGAGTTTGCGGCACGCCGTGTGGAACTGGAAGCCGCTGAACAAGCCAAGCTGGCCGATGCACAAGCGCGCGCTGAAAAGCTCAGCGGGCTGACTGTGCAGATCGTGCAAAAAGCCGGCGTGGACGGCAAGCTGTTCGGCTCTGTTACCAATGCCGACATCGCTGCGGCACTGGAAAAGCAAGGCTTCAAGATCGACAAGTCGCAAGTGCGTATGGCTGAAGGTCACCTCAAGCAGATCGGCGATCATCCTGTCGGGATCGCTTTGCACACTGATGTCGTTGCCGATATCACGGTTTCCGTGTTGGGCGAATAAGCTTCAAACTGGTTGTTGCAGTAACAAAAAGGACTGGAGACAGTCCTTTTTGTTTTGCTAATTTTGCCGGTTCATTCGGTGTAAAATCCCCCTCCGCAAAAATATTCTCACGCCATGCAAAATTATTCAGCTCAGACATCTGATCCACAGCTTGACGCGATCAAGTTGCCGCCACATTCGGTGGAGGCGGAGCAGTCCGTGCTGGGCGGAATTTTGCTGGATACCAGTGCATGGGACAAAATCGCCGACTTGGTTACCGAGCGGGATTTCTACCGCAATGAACATCGCCTTATTTATCGCCACATAGCGCGTTTGACCGAACACTTCAAGCCAGTGGACGTGATCACTGTGGCGGAGTCGCTGGAAAGTAACGCCGAGTTGGAGAAGGCGGGGGGCTTGTCCTATCTGGGTTCGCTGGCGGCAAACGTACCGACAGCGGCGAACATTCGACGTTATGCCGAGATCGTGCGTGAGCGTTCCATCATGCGCAAGCTGGTGGAGGTCGGTAGCGATATAGCCACGAGCGCCTATAACCCCGGCGGGCGCTCAGCGGGGCAGTTGTTGGATGAAGCGGAAAGCCGTGTGCTGGAAATCAATGAGGAGGGCGAACGGGGAAACCAGGGCTTCGTCGCTATCCCGTCTTTGTTGACGCAGGTGGTCGAGCGCATCGAGACTTTGTACGGGCGCGATAACGATAGCGATGTGACAGGTATCGCGACGGGCTTTGCCGACTTGGACAAAATGACATCAGGCTTGCAGCCCGGTGATCTTATTGTCGTCGCCGGACGCCCGAGTATGGGCAAGACCGCGTTCTCCATCAATATCGCGGAGAACGTGGCGTTGGACTCGAATAAACCCGTGGCGATTTTCAGTATGGAAATGGGGGGCGCGCAGTTGGCGATGCGTATGATCGGCTCTGTCGGACGGCTCAATCAGCACACTTTGCGCACCGGGAAGCTGGAAGATGAGGATTGGTCGCGCATGACTCACGCCTTGGGGCGGTTGAATGAGGCGCCTATTTTTATCGATGAGACCGCTGCACTCAATTCATTGGAGCTGCGTTCTCGCGCCAGGCGTTTGCATCGCCAGAATGACGGACTGGGCCTGATTGTGATTGACTACATACAGTTGATGTCATCTCCCACAAGTGGCAAGGGGGGCGGCGGCGAAAACCGCGCTACCGAGATTTCGGAAATTTCGCGTTCCTTGAAAGCATTGGCGAAGGAGCTGCACGTGCCGGTAATCGCGCTGTCGCAGTTGAATCGCAGCTTGGAGCAGCGTCCCAATAAACGCCCCATCATGTCCGACTTGCGCGAGTCGGGAGCTATCGAGCAGGACGCTGACTTGATCTTATTCATCTATCGGGATGAGGTTTATAACCCCGATACGCAGGACAAGGGTAAGGCCGAGATCATCATCGGCAAACAGCGTAACGGCCCGATAGGGACAGTGGGAATGACATTCAGGGGCGAATACACGCGCTTTGAAAATCTGGCGCACGATTATTAATTACGCGCCGTGCAAGAGTGATCTGGTATGTAATGGGGCTTGTTACAAGCAAGGCAAATCCCTATAATGCGCGCCTGCTTCGGGAGCATATTTCAGCGGTAGAATATTTCCTCGACAAGGAAAAGGTCACTGGTTCGATCCCAGTTGCTCCCACCATCTAACAATCTAAAGCGGTAAAAATAAGGCCAGAAAACCTGATAAGCACAAGGTTTCTGGTTTTTTTACGTCTATACTATCCATGCGCTATTATTGTCGGGTTGCTTGGCCGTTTGTGCCGGAGCGGTAAACGTTAGGGGAAGGGCAATGATTAAAGCTATTTTGATAATGTTTCTGCTGGTTATGATGGCTGGTTGCGGATGCCTTCATCATGGCAATGGCGATTGTCAGGGGGATTGCCGAGCTGCTAATGGCGGGGGTAGGCGATAGGAAGCTGCCGGTAAGGGGTGATAAAATTTGATTGGCTCGACGATCACATTGCTAATGCACGGACGCGAGAAAGGGAGCGCCACTTGAAGATATTTATTTTTACCATCATTTTTTTAGTCGCAACTTCCGGGTATGCGGAAGAGTATGTGCAGCTTGAGGAGGATGATCCCTCTGTTTCTGCACAAGAGCTGGCAACGGAGCGATGGATGAAAATGAGGCAGCAACCGGAATTAACGGAGACGTCGGGCACGGAGAGACGTTCGGTGCCAATTAGAAAAGCGGTGACTTCAAAAGCGAAAGCGTCGTCGAAATCGAAAACATCGAAAAATGTGAAGAGTCTTAATAAAAAAGAGAGTCTGGGCGACGCGGCTCAAGCTCCGGTTGAGATCGATAAGGCTGTTGGTGAGCTTGATAAAGCAAAGAGTCCGCAGGATGCAGGTAAAACAAAAGCTCCAGAAGGAGCAAGCAAGGCAAAGGCTCCAGATGGGGCAAGCAAAAAAAAGGGGGCGGATGAGGCAAGCAAAGCAAAGAGTTTAGCCGGGACACGCAAGCCAGAAGATTGACTCAATAAAATCGGCTCGTATAATCAACCTGCCATATAGCGTTAGGCGGGATGGACGAAAAATGACGCAACGCATACAATGTGTGCCATTGTGCCGGATTGAGTGGTCTCTAAACCCCGAAAAGCAGTAAGCAATACTTGGGGATATATCTGGCGGTATGTTTCAAAATCGAATTTAACAAAACCAAATTTAACATTAAGTTGGGGTAGCTATTCGATTGAAGTTGCTCCACCCAATCTAATGTAGCTTCTTGCCAAGTTTTCGAAATTTAATTTTTTAGTGCGGCTATGCCGCATTTTCTTTTGATAGAGTCCTCAGATGCCGATTATTACTTTGCCGGATGGTTCACAACGCACTTTCCCTAACCCTGTTACTGTGGCCGAAGTTGCACTAAGTATCGGTGCCGGTCTGGCGCGCGCAGCCTTGGCGGGCAAGGTGGACGGGCGGCTGGTCGATACTAGTCATATTATTTCTGCCGATGCGGCTCTGGCAATCGTCACCGACAAAGATGCAGACGGTCTCGATTTGATCCGCCATTCCACGGCGCACTTGCTGGCCTATGCGGTGAAGGAATTGTTTCCCGAGGCGCAGGTGACTATCGGCCCGATGATCGAGAACGGTTTCTATTACGACTTCGCCTATTCGCGTCCGTTTACGCCGGAGGACTTGGCCTCCATCGAGAAGCGCATGGCGGAATTGGTGAAGCTCGATTTGCCGATAACGCGCCGCGTATTGCCGCGCGATGAGGCGGTCGCCTATTTCAAATCTATCGGTGAAAAATACAAAGCCGAGCTCATCGAATCTATTCCTGCCGATCAGGATGTGTCGCTGTACAGCGAGGGCGAGTTTACCGATTTGTGTCGCGGCCCGCACGTGCCCTCTACCGGCAAGCTCAAGGTGTTTAAGCTGATGAAGGTGGCCGGTGCGTATTGGCGCGGCGACTCCAAGAACGAAATGTTGCAACGCATTTACGGTACGGCTTGGGCGAAGAAGGAAGACCTCGATGCATATTTGATGCGCTTGGAAGAAGCGGAGAAGCGCGACCATCGCAAACTGGGCAAGCAGCTCGATCTGTTCCACATGCAGGACGAGGCGCCGGGTATGGTGTTCTGGCATCCCAAGGGCTGGGCGATGTGGCAGGTGATCGAGCAATATATGCGCGCCGTGTATCGCGACAACGGCTATCAGGAAATCCGTTGTCCGCAGATCATCGACCGTGTGCTGTGGGAGAAATCCGGCCACTGGGAACACTACAAGGCCAACATGTTTACTACCGAGTCGGAGAAACACGACTACGCGATCAAGCCGATGAACTGTCCCGGCCACGTGCAAGTGTTCAATGCCGATCTGCGTTCGTATCGCGAACTGCCGCTGCGCTACGGTGAGTTTGGTTCGTGCCACCGCAATGAGCCTTCAGGCGGTTTGCATGGCCTGATGCGTGTGCGCGGTTTCGTGCAGGACGATGGGCATATCTTCTGTACTGAAGAGCAGATCGAATCCGAAGTGACGGCGTTCAATGCGCTGGTGTTGAAGGTTTACAAGGATTTCGGTTTCCACGATGTGGTGGTGAAATTGGCGTTACGCCCGGAAGGTCGCGTGGGTTCCGACGATATCTGGGACAAGTCCGAGAACGCTTTGCGCGCTGCGTTGCGCGCTTCCGGCATGACCTGGGAAGAGTTGCCGGGCGAGGGCGCGTTCTACGGCCCGAAAATCGAGTTTCACATCAAGGACGCCATCGGCCGCTCCTGGCAGTGCGGCACGATTCAAGTGGACTTCTCCATGCCGGGGCGTCTCGGTGCCGAGTTCGTGGATGAGGACAATACCCGCAAGGTTCCAGTGATGCTGCACCGCGCGATATTGGGTTCGCTGGAGCGCTTCATCGGTATTCTGGTTGAAAACCACTCAGGAGCGCTGCCGTTGTGGCTGGCACCGGTGCAGATGGTGGTGATGAATATCTCGCAAGCGCAGGAGGCCTATTCTGAAAAAGTGACGGAGACTTTGCGTGCAGCAGGCTTCCGCGTGCAATCGGATTTGCGCAACGAGAAGATTACCTATAAAATACGCGAACATAGCTTGCAGAAATTACCTTACCAGCTGATTGTCGGCGATAAGGAAATGGCCGCAAGCCTCGTGGCCGTGCGTAACCGTCAAGGTGAAGACCTTGGACAGATGTCGGTGGAGGCGCTGGTTGAGCGCTTAAGAGCCGAGCTG
>JBAZYW010000150.1:0-5912 GCA_041659125.1 Gallionellaceae bacterium
AGCATCTCGATGGCGAACTCGCCGCCGCCGTCGGATTCCCAGCGCACGCCTTGGTCGGATTTTTCGCCTGCACGGCGCGTCGTCACGGTCACTTTTTCGGCGACGATGAAGGCCGAATAAAAGCCCACGCCGAACTGTCCGATCAGGTTGGCATCTTTCTGCTGGTCGCCGGATAGGCGCGAGAAGAACTCGCGGGTGCCGGATTTGGCGATGGTGCCGAGATTGTTGATGACCTCATCGCGGCTCATGCCGATGCCATTGTCGGAGATGGTCAGCGTGCGCGCCGCTTTGTCATAGCCGATGCGGATGTTCAGTTCGGAATCATTTTCAAACAGGCTTGCGTTATGCAGCGCCTCGAAGCGCAGCTTGTCGCTGGCATCGGCCGCATTGGAAATCAGTTCGCGCAGAAAAATCTCGCGGTTCGAATACAGCGAATGAATCATCAGTTGCAAAAGCTGCTTCACTTCGGCTTGGAAGCCCATGGTTTCGCGGTTGTTGGCGGCGGTGTTGCTCATTATTTTCTCCGTGTTTGAAAAAAGGACGTTTACCCAAGTGGGGGCGGCATCGGTAATTTCAAGGGAGAGAGCGTGTGAGGCCTTGTTTAATCGCGATTAGTCCATTAGGATGCTGAACGCGAGAGCTGAAAACGCATGGAAGATGTATAGATATTATTATGTATTGCCAGTAATAAATTTTTCTATGACAATGCAGTCCCGCTTTATTAACCCTCAATATACGGAGCATATGAACTCATGAACAGAAAAGAACTTGTTGACGCACTGTCCGCTAAAACTGATTCCACTAAAGCTGACGCTGAGCGCAATATTGCTGCACTGATCGAAATCATTACCGCCACTCTGAAAAAGGGTGACTCTCTTTCACTGGTGGGCTTCGGCTCTTTTGAAGTGCGCAAGCGCGCTGCCCGTGTTGGTCGCAACCCCAAGACCGGTGCCGAGCTGAAGATTAAGGCTTCCAAAGTTCCAGCGTTCAAGGCCGGTGCAACACTGAAGGCAGCAGTGAATGGTGTTAAGAAGTAATTTAGTGCGCTGAGATGTTCCCCAAGCCCCTTGCTTAACGGCCAAGGGGCTTTGTTTTTTCCGCATTGCGGGATTGGGCTGCGTTGTGTACCATTTGCGCCGTGCTGGCGTCATTCCGCATTCTTCAGGGGTAGTATGCGCATTTGCGCATAACTTTCTTGTGCAGAAGACGAGTCGGTGTCAATAAATCCGTTATAAGGAGTTAATTATGTTTTTGAGTCGTATTCTTGCAGCTTCGTTGTTGGTTCTCAGTTCCGCAGCCTTTGCGGATTCTATTGATGTCAATTTGAATAACAATGCTGCCGCATTCAGATTCAATTCTTCGGCGAGCGATTTCATTGAAGGAAATTCTGAACTCACGGCAGGCCTTCTATATAACGACGCAAATAACAAATTCATTGACGCGGGGCTTATTGTGAAAGGCGGGAGTGAAGAGGAGGGCGCGCCGGGATTGAGCGTTGGGGTGGGGGTAAAGGGCGTATTCGGTATGAATAATCGAGTAACGACACCGGCGACACTAACAACTCCGGAGGTAACAACAACTGACACCTTGTCCGCCATCGCGGTGGGTGGCGCAGCCGTGTTGGGCCTTCCAACCACCATTCCGGTTGCTTTCGTTGTCGAATATTATGCTAGTCCGAAAATCATGTCGTTCGCCGATTCCGAGCGCTTTGATCAATTTGGTTTGCGTCTGGAGGTGGGCGTGTCACCGCAAGCGCGGATATATGTGGGATATCGCGAAATCGGTTTTGGCATTAAATCGGGTGGTAGTGCAGAGATTGACAAAAGCTCTTTTGTGGGCGTGATAGCTTCCTTCTAATAGCGGGCCGGATACGCTGTTCTAAGCGGTGTATCAGGCGCCTCTGTTCATTATCGGGAATGTGATGTTGAAAATTCAGATTTTGGTTTTGGTTTTTTTTGGCGCGTATATTTCAATCGCTGAAGCCAGAGACGTTTCCGCACAGCAGGCTGGAGTGGAATATGCGCGGCAGGAAGTCGAGAAAGCCGATGCACAAAATAAATCCGATTTGAAAGATGTGGCGGATGCCGAGAAATTATTAGAGCAGCGCAAGAAGGCGTTTGAGCGGCAAACCAGACAGTTGGCTGATGATCGAAAGAAGGCAGAGTTGTCGAAGAAGCGCTTGCAGGAAGCGAATGTGAAATACGGCAAGGCTCAGGCGATACTCGATCAGGCTTGGAAAGAATAAAACGAAGAGGCGTTCGTCTCTTCGTTACTTGGTGCAGACCTTTATTGAATGAGTGCCTGTGCTGCAAGCAACAAGTCGTTTTCATCCAATGTGGCAAGATTTAACCGCCGTGCATCCTTCAGGCGCGGGAAGTTGTTCGCGGTGGAGCGTTGATAAGCGGGGTCGTAGTGGCGCAGCAACAGATCCGCGACCAATGCCGTCCACTCACCTTGCTGTGCCATTTCATGCCATTGTTCAATGACCTTGTGTCCTTGCAGTTCCAGCAACGGAGCCAATGCACGTGTTAGCAATCCGGCATCGTTCAAGAAGTGCGCATAATCTTCCATGAGCAATTTTACGCGAGCCGGCATGGCCGCCTCGATGGCGATGCATTCGGCTAAGCGCATATTTTCGAGCAACGGGGTGGGGATGGCTAAAGCGCCGATCTTGCGGCTCTCGGCTTCGGTGAAAACCGGATGCTGTGCGTTAAAGCTGCGGAGTGTGTCCCATAACAGGGTTTCAAACATCTTTTGCGCAGGCTGAGCTTGTCCGGGCAGATTGCCGAGCAGTGAGCCGCGATGTTGCGCCAGCTTCTCCAGATCCAGCACTTGGGCGCCTTGTGCGTGCAGGGCTTGTAGCAAGCGGCTTTTGCCGGAGCCGGTTGCGCCGCACACGATGCGAAATTGAAAGCGGGCTGACAGCGTTTCCAGTTCGTCGATGACATGGCGCCGATAGGTTTTATAGCCGCCTTGAAGTTGCCCCACGCGCCAGCCGACCTGCGCGAAGATGTGTGCCATCGCGCCGCTGCGCTGGCCGCCGCGCCAGCAATAGATGAGCGGTTTCCACTCGCGTGGACGGTCGTGGAAGCGTGTTTCCAGATGCTGCGCGATATTGCGCGCGATCAGTGCGGCCCCTTGGCGTTGCGCCTCGAAAGGCGAGACTTGTTTGTATAAGGTGCCGATGCGCGCCCGTTCTTCATCGTTTAAGACGGGCGCGCTGATCGCGCCCGGAATATGATCTTCCGCAAACTCCGCAGGAGAACGCACGTCGATGATGTCGTCGTAATCGGAGAGTTGTGATACGTTCGCTAATTGAATTTTACGCATAGGATTTTTTAACAATGGCATCGCCGATCAAACTGACGCAATACTCTCATGGTGGCGGCTGCGGCTGCAAAATTGCACCCGCCGTGCTGGCGCAAATGCTTGCCTCCATGCCGAAGCCTCCATCTTACCCGAACCTGATGGTCGGAACAGAAAGCAGCGACGATGCTGCGGTATATCGTCTGAACGATCAGCAGGCTGTGGTGGTCACCACCGATTTTTTCATGCCGATTGTGGACGATGCGTGCGACTTCGGGCGCATCGCCGCCACCAACGCACTCTCCGATGTGTATGCCATGGGCGCCACACCTATTCTGGCTTTGGCAATCGTGGGTATGCCGATCGATAAGCTGCCTCTGGAAACGATACGCGACATTCTCGCCGGAGGCGCTGCCGTGTGCGAAGCGGCAGGAATACCTCTGGCAGGAGGACACTCCATAGATGCGCCTGAGCCGATCTACGGCTTGGTTGGCGTGGGTATCGCCCACCCTGACCACATCAAGCGTAACGACCGCGCACAAGCAGGCGATGTGCTGATTCTAGGCAAGCCGTTGGGCGTGGGCATACTCAGTGCCGCGATGAAAAAAGGCGAACTCAGCGAGGCGGGCTATCAAGAGATGGTGAGCACCACCACGCAACTCAATCGCGTCGGCGCAAAGCTGGGCGAAATAACGGAAGTGCATGCGATGACTGACGTAACAGGCTTCGCGCTGTTTGGTCATTTGCTGGAGATGTGTCGTGGCTCGAAACTGGGGGCGCTCATTCGCTATGCCGATTTGCCCATCCTGCCGACCGCATTGCAATTGGCGCAACAAGGCTATGCCACGGGTGCGGCGGCACGCAATTGGGCGAGCTACGGCGCAGAAGTGAATCTGCCGGAAGACTTTTCCGAGTGGCAAAGAAAATTACTGTGCGACCCGCAAACCAGCGGCGGCTTGCTGGTGGCTTGCGCACCAGCGGCTGTGGCTGAAGTGCTGGCTGCGTTTCATGCGGATGGTTTCGCGGCGGCTTGCGTGATCGGACAGATGCAGGCCGGAGCGGCCCAAGTCAGCGTTGCTGCCTAGTATCCCAACGCTCTCGCGCCTTGATAGAACACAAAGCTCACCACCCATGCCAAAGCCAACGACCACACCAGCGATAGCAGCATAAAGCCGTTGTCCTTCGATTCGCTGCGCAAGGTGGCGATAGTGGATAGGCAGGGGGTGTAGATCAGGATGAACAGCATGAAGCTGTAGGCCTGTACCCAATCCAGTTGCAGCGCCAATGCCCCGCTCAGCGCATGGCCGCTCAGTCCATAGATCACGGCGAGTGAGCCGATGACGATCTCTTTTGCCACGAAGCCGAAGATCAGCGCGATGGTGAGTTCCGCTGTGATGCCGATGGGCTCGAATACGGGGCGCAGCCAGCTGCCGATGTGTCCTGCCCACGTGTCTGGCCCGGCTGGCGTTGCGGAGGTGGGAAAGTGGGTGAGCAGCCAGACGAACACCACGCCGATGATGATGAATTTGCTGGCGCGATGAATGAAGTGGTACACCTCGTGCCAGCCGCGCAGCACCATCTGGCGTAGCGTGGGGAAGCGGTAGGGCGGCAGTTCCAGCACGAAAGGTTCGCTGTTGGGGAAGTGGCGTTTGAATATCAGCGCGGTGAGGATGGCGGCGGCGAAGCTGAACAGGTACAGGCTGAACACGACCAGCGCAGCGGACTTCGGCGCGAACAGCGCGGCGGTGATGAATACGAAAACCTGCAAGCGCGCCGAGCACAGCGAGAAGGGGATCACCAACATGCTGAGCAGACGCAACGGACGCGAACGCATTACCCTTGTGCCCATCAGTGCGGGTACGTTGCAGCCGAATCCCATCAGCAGCATGACAAAGCTGCGCCCGTCCAATCCCAGTCTGGCCATCAGCGCATCCATTAAAAAAGCGGCGCGCGACAGATAGCCGGTGTCTTCCACGATAGCCATGAACAGGAAGAACAGCACGATGATGGGGACGAAGGCGGCGACAGTGGCGACGCCGTTGTAGATGCCGTCGAGCAACAGGCCTTGCAGGAGAGCAGGAAGGCCTGCAACTAGGGGTGCAAAGGCAACCTCGCGCAGCCAGTTGAACAGGTCTCCCACGCCTGTTTGCAGCGGTTGCCCGAAAAAGAAAATGCCCTGAAACAGCAGATACATGATGCCGAAGAAGATCGGCAGGCCCAGCCACGGGTGCAGCATCAGATGATCAAGTTGCGTAGTGAGATTGTCCGGCAGGCGCGCGGGAACTTGCACCGCATGTTGCAGGACGCGCGCCATCTCGCTTTCGATATGCGCATCCTGATCGAGTTGCGAGCGCAGTTCTTCCGCCATGCCGGGCGTGTTGTAGCGCAATGTCTTGGTGACGGCTTGCAGCGCTTCCTGATAGCCGTTGCCGTATTTTGCGCTGAGCAGAAAAATCGGGATGCCGAGCGCGGCAGACATTTTTTTCGTATCAATGGTGATGCCGAATTTCTTCGCTTCGTCCGCCATGTTGAGCAGCACCACCATGTTGAGGTTGTATTGCTTGAGTTGCAGCAACAGGCTTAACTGGCGCTCGATTTGGGTGGCG
>JBAZYW010000151.1:0-5909 GCA_041659125.1 Gallionellaceae bacterium
CTGCCGGGTAAACGGAAAATAGCAAAGCCAGCAGCGCGACAATAAGGGTCGTCTTTTTGCGTTGCAGCACCGCAGTGATGAGAGGACGGTAGCCCGCGATCAACCAGCGGTTCAGCGGATTTTTTGCCTCCGGTTTGATGTGGCCGCGTATGAATAGCAACATCAGCACAGGTACCAGCGTGAGAGAAAGCAAGGCCGCGCCCGCCATGGAAAAAGTCTTGGTGAAAGCCAGCGGTGAGAACATTCGTCCTTCCTGCGCTTCCAGTGTAAATACCGGCAAGAACGATACCGTGATGATGAGCAGCGAGAAGAAGAGTGCCGGGCCGACTTCCTTGCACGCCGCAATCATCGCTTCCGTGCGCGATTCGCCTTCCTTCAGGCGTTCCAGATGTTTGTGTGCGTTCTCGATCATCACGATGGCGGCATCCACCATCGCGCCGATGGCAATGGCGATTCCGCCCAGGCTCATGATGTTGGAATTCAGTCCCAGCGCGCGCATGGCAATGAAAGAAATCAATACGCCGATGGGCAGCATCACGATGGCGACCAGCGCGCTGCGCGCGTGCATCAAAAATACCATGCATACCAGCGCGACGATCAGGCTTTCTTCCAGCAGCGTGCTTTTCAATGTTTCGATGGCGCGATGGATCAGATCGGAACGGTCATATACTGAAGCTATTTTTACCCCGTCCGGCAAGCCGGGAGCGATTTCGGCGATTTTTTCCTTGATGTTGTGAATGACTTCCAATGCGTTTTGACCGTAGCGCGCCATGACAATGCCGGAGACGACTTCGCCCTCGCCGTTTAATTCGGTTAGCCCGCGCCGTTCATCCGGCCCCAGTTCGACACGGGCAATGTCGCGCAGCAGCACCGGTGTGCCGCTCTCCGCTTTCACTACCAGATTTTCAATATCACTCTTGCCGCGCAGATAGCCTTTGCCGCGCACCATGTATTCAGTCTCCGCCATCTCCACCACGCGCCCGCCGACATCGCGGTTCGAGTCGCGGATAACCTGCGAAACCTTGTTCAATGGAATACCGTAAGCGCGCAGCTTGAAGGGGTCGACCGTCACCTGATATTGCTGCACAAAACCGCCGATGGAGGCGACTTCCGCCACGCCGTGCGCCTTGGTGAGCTGATAGCGCAGATACCAGTCCTGCATGGTGCGCAGCTCGGCGAGATTATGTTTATCGCTGAGTAGCGCGTACTGATATACCCAGCCCACACCGGTCGCATCCGGCCCCAGTTGCGGCGCGACATTTTTCGGCAACCGTCCCGCGATGCTGTTGAGATATTCCAGCACACGTGAACGCGCCCAATAGATGTCCGTACCGTCCTCGAAAATCACGTACACGAACGATGCGCCGAAGAACGAGAAACCCCGTACTACTTTGGATTTCGGTACAGCCAGCATCGCGGTGGTGAGCGGGTAGGTCACTTGGTCTTCCACCACTTGCGGCGCCTGTCCGGGATACTCGGTATAGACGATCACCTGCACATCGGACAGATCCGGCAGTGCATCCAACGGTGTTTTGACCAGCGCATAAATGCCTGCCAGCGTGATGAATAAGGTGGCAAGGAGCACCAGAAAGCGGTTGCGTGCCGACCAGTCAATAATGGTATTTAGCATGTCAGTGTCCCGCGTGTTGTGGGTTCTGCGCGTTATTCTGCGGCGCAGCTTGCAGCTTGGTAATCACCCATGCGCCCGGTTTGCGTTCAACGATCTCGAAGGTGATCGCGCTGCCCGTTTGAATGCCGGTTACCAGCGATGAATTGGCGAGCGCAAAATCCATGGTCATGCCCGGCCAACCCAGCGATGCAATCGGCTCATGCGTGATGCTTACCATGCCGTCGGCCTTGACGGCTTTCAAGACGCCTTGTGCCGGATGTCCCGTTACGGCGGGTTTGGGTTGCGCGTTCGTCACTTGCGTGACATGTCCGGCTTGCTCTGCGACTGGCGGAGTGGGGGTCTTTGCCTCTGCTTGCGGCACATTATCAGCGTGTGCGTGCCCGAAACTCCCTAGCGCCGCTTTGAGGTTGCTTTCCGCGTCAATGAGAAAATTGGCGCTCGTCACGACAAGCTCGCTTTCGTTCAAGCCATTCAGCACAGCAATGTGTTCTTCGCTACGCGCACCCAATTGCACGACTCTGGGCTGAAAACGTCCTACAGCCACTTGCACCAGCACCACTTGGCGTGTGCCGCTGTCGATCACGGCGGAGAGCGGTATGGTCAGTGCGGGTGGCATGGCTTCGGCGATGACCACGCTGGCATACATGCCGGGACGCAGGCGCGCCTCTTTGTTCGGCAGCTCCACGCGCACCCGCACGGTGCGGGTCTTTTCATTCAGCACCGGGGCGATGAAGCTGACTTTGCCGGAAAATTTTTCCTGCGCATAGGCATCGACTTTAACGTCCACAGTTTGCCCGATGTGCAACGCACCCTGATCCTGTTCGGCCACCTCGGCTTGCAGCCACACGCTGGAAAGATCGGCGAGTTTGAACAGCACTTCGCCGGGTGCGAAGCGCGCGCCTGCTACCGCCATCTTTTCGATCACCACACCGTCGATGGGCGAGCGCAAGATCAGATGCACCGTACCGTGCTGTAAATGTTCCAAGTCTTGCGGCTCAATCTGCCAATTGTCCAGACGACTGCGCGCGCTTTTTTCCACTTCGGCCAAACCGGACTCGTGCGCCAGCTGCACTTCGCGTGCGGCACTTTCCAGCTCCGGGCTGTACACGGTAAGCAGCGGCTGTCCGCGTGTGACGCGTTGCCCGGTTGCATTCACCTGTAGTTGCTGCACCCAGCCTTCAAAACGCGGCGACACCCATTGCTGTTTGCGCTCGTCCACTTCGAGCATGCCCGTGGCGCGCACGTTATGCGTCAAAGCGCGGCGCTGCACCGCTTCGGTACGCACGCCCAGCAGCTGCACTTTTTCCGGTGAAATTGTGACAGTGCCGCTGCCCATATCTTCGCCCTCGTAGACCGCCACATAGTCCATGCCCATGCTGTCCTGCTTGGGCACGGGCGAAGTGTCCGGCAGCCCCATCGGGTTGCGGTAATACAAAACTTTGTGCTCGGTCTGTGCTTTCGTCGCCGTTATTTCAGGCGCGGTCTGATGTTTGCCCAGAAAGAAACCGCCCGCGCCAACGACGACGGCCACGAGTAGTAACAGAGAGATTTTGAGGTTTGGTTTCATAGCGGTTCTCCTAACAGGCGCTCGATTTCTGAGAGATGGATTTGTTGATTGGTAAGCGCCTCGAGTTCGTCCAATTTGTTGCGCTGCACTTCGCGCCGCGCTTGCCACAGTGTGGCGTAATCCAGACGGCCATTCTGGTAAGCCGCAAGCGCACTCTTGAATGCCATCTCGACCAGCGGCATAGTCTGCAGGCGGATCAGCTGCAACTGTTCCGTACTCGCCATCAATGCCGCCCTGTGTTCGCCGAGATCGGCACTCAGGTTCTGTCCCAATGCCTGTTCGCGCGCTTGGCTGGCGCGCAAATTTTCATCCGCTTCGTGGCGGTGGGCGCTGTGCGAACTTTGTTGTAGCGGGATGGTGAATTCCAGCATGGCATCCCAATTGTTCATGCCATTGCCGCGTTGCACGGGGGATACGGCCACGACGAAATCGGGCGTCTGATTCTTGCGCGCCATGGCAACCTCACCCTGCGCGGCGGCACTTAATGCTGTCTGTTTCGACAATTGCGGACTGGATGCGCGCAGGCGTTGTTGCAACTGTGTTTCATCCAGCGCGCTCGCCGACGGCAGTTCGGGTAATAGCTGCGGAGCAGCCAACGGCGCATCGCTGTTGCGGTTCAGCAAAGCATTCAAGCGTGCCTGTGCTTTGCGGTATTCGGCTTGCAACGCAAATCCCTCGGAGTTCAACGCGGCTGCGTCAAGTTGCGCCTTTACCCATTCCTGCTGGCTGCCCAGCCCGCGCTCGTAGCGCGACTGCGCAAGCTTGCTGGCACTGGCAGCGAAGGTATTCAATTCCGAGTTCAGCTGTAAGGCATGAAAAGTACGGTAATACTGGGCAAAGGTAAGTTTTAGCTGAGCGCGCAATTCGGCGCTGGTCGCCTGCTGTTGCGCTCTCGCCAGGCCTGCATTGGCAGCCGCAGTTTGTTTTTGCGCATCGCGCTTGCCCCAGCCGGGAATAGGTTGCAGCACGGAATATTTCACCGCCGCAACCTGGCTCGGGTTGAGCGTTACCCCATTCGCCTGATTGATGTCCTGCCACTCGATACGCACGCTGGGGTCGGGTAAAGCTCCGCTCGCAACCGCGCGCTGTTCGGCTGCGTTGCTTTCAAGCCGTGCCGCATTCAGTTCGGCGCTGTTCTGCTCAAGGTATTGCCACAGCCCGGCCATATCCGCACCCGGAAGCAGCTCAGATGCGGCGACAGGTGTGATGCACAGACTGAAGGTGATGCCAACTAGGGTGAATAATCTTCCCATGATATTTCTCCGATTGCGCCGTGTGCTCACGGCAAAACGAAACGAAAAATCAGCGAGCGACGGGAACTCCGCAAAGGGAGGTTGTCACTCGCGGGAGAAGCTTAGATTTGGAAGGAGCAAAAACGAATAGAGACGGGAGGGCCGGTATTCAGCGCCGCGTGTGAGGTGAAATACGATGGTGCGACAGCAACTTGTGCAGGTGCATCCACAACCAAAGTTACAGCATTGGGCGCAACGAATACGGGCGAACTCTGATCGACGCTGACCTGATCGCCCTGCGTGCAATGGGCAAGGCACGCATTGGCATTCGAGGATGCTTCGTCATGGCAGGGCATTTCTTCTGCTTCTATCGCCGCGACAGCAAAAGCCTGAGTAGCATTTCCGCGCAGCACATCACACGCGTTGGCCGCGACCACGCCTTGCGCGAACAGTGCCAGCCCGAGCATCAGGCGGGCGATCCAGCGAGTTGTGTGCGATGAGAGTTTCATGATGTTTTGGGTCAAGCCCGGATTCTTACGTTGCAAACTGTATCTGATTATTCGGCGTTTGTGAATACATTAATACCGGTTGGCGACATCAGTTTTTATGCAACCCATCATTTCGGGTGATTGATTTGCCCGCGCGCGTCATGCAGGATGCGCGGCATCGTTACCCGTTATCTCACATCATGATCGAATACATTTTCTTTGACGCCACGCTGCAAAACAAATTCGTGGAATATGCCGCGAGCTTCGGCGTTACCTGCACCTTGCAAGATGACCCGATGGGTATGGTGGTGGCAATCCCGGAGGATATCGGCGAAGACGTGGAAGATGCGCTCGAAGAACGCTATGCGCTATTGGAAAGAGAACAGTCAGAGCAGCTTATGCAAGAGGAGGGAGGGCTTAAGCGAATTGCCGGATTTAACTACAATCTGCCGGACGGCCAATCGCGTATGGCGCCTTTGCAAGCCGATATCGCCAGCCGTCTGCTGTCTGTGTTCAGTATCGAAGAGATACAAATTCTGTTTGCCGCAGTCGCACGCAGCGCACTAAATCAGGAAGATAAACCTTTGTGCAAAATCCTGAAGGATGAAGCACGGGAGTCCGCACGTCAGGAATGATCACGCTTTCGGAAAATCCGGCGCGGCACCATCCACATTGATCTGTAGCCACCATTCCAGCAGCGCCAGATGCCACAGTTTGCTGCCCTGAATACGGGTGAGGTGCATTTCCGGTTCGGCCAATAATTTTTCTACATACTCGCGCCGGTAAAGTCCGCGTCGCAGACACGCTTCAGAATTCAAGATCGCGCGCATCTTTTCCAGAAATTCTCCGCGTACATATTTCAATGCGGGCACCGGGAAATAGCCTTTGGGCCGGTCGATCACGGCATCGGGGATCACGCCGCGCGCCACGGTTTTGCGCGGAAATTTGCCGCCTTCTTTTAGTTTGAGCGACGGTGGCATCTTTGCCGCCAG
>JBAZYW010000152.1:0-5786 GCA_041659125.1 Gallionellaceae bacterium
GCGGCGACGCATACCCATCAAGGCGTAGACCTCGTCAGAGGAGTGATGTTCGCGGAGGTATTCCTGCATGGCCAGGCTAGTTCTGAATGCCTCAGAGAGGTTATCCATGGACGTAAAAATAGCATGGACATAAGCATCTCTGGCATAGGAGTCGAGATCGACTGTCACCGGGCCGGGTATGCTGAGCGCCAAGCTGTGGGCATATTCCAGTGCTTTCATGACAGGTTCGCGGTATGCCTCTGGATATTTTCCGCTCTGCATGAGCAGAGGTTCGACTCTGGAAACGGCCCGTTCAATGGCTGGCAATAGCTCGGGTGTCTCTTTGCTCTGAGCAAGGGGAAACAAGAGCCTGAATATTCCCATTTGGTTGCTCCCACTATTCTGTTTGTCGTGCTTCAGTCCGGTCGACTTGAATAGTCGCCAAAAGCATCACGTTCTGTTCTGGTTTTCATGCTTGTCTCCCATGATGTCAGAGTTGGACCGGCATGAGCAAAGGCGAAAGGATTTTTCCATTTTATTTAACACTAAGCAACAAATACGGTGATCAGAACACTGAATCGTTGGCGTCATCGTTTAGTGTCGCGGGAAGCGTATGCTGATCCTTGTTCCTATGCCGCCGCTGCCTGCATCCAGCTTTAGTTCGGCGCTGTGGCGTTTTGCGACTTCGGCGACGATGGACAGCCCCAGTCCGCTGCCGCTCTGGCCGCTGCCGAGGATGCGATAGAAACGTTCAAACACGCGCTCACGGTGTTGCGGTTCGATGCCGGGGCCGTTGTCTTCCACATATAACTCTGCGCCGTGCTCTGCCGCATTGAGGCCGACGGTGATTTGTCCGTTCGTGTGGGTGTAGCGGATGGCATTGTCGATCAGGTTGTTGAGCATCTCCGTCAAACTGGTCGAATCGCCATTGACTTCTATGGTTGCGGATACGCCTTCGTAGCCGAGGTCGATATTTTTTTCCAGTGCTCTCGGCACCCAATTGACGGTGCATTCCTGTGCCAGTTGAGTGAGGTTGAGTGAAGCGAAGTTGTGGGTGCTTTGTCCGCCCGGCTCATTGCGGGCCAATGCCAAAAGTTGATTGACCAGACGGATGCCGTGTCGGGTACTGGTGTGGATGTGTTCGAGCGCGTGTTGTTTTTGTTCCGGGTCGTTGGTGCGCAGTGCCAATTCGGACTGGGTCTTCAGACCGGCGAACGGGGTGCGCAGTTGGTGTGCCGCATCGGCGACGAAGCGTTGTTGCGCCGCCATCACTTGCTTGAGCCGCTCCAGCAGATCGTTGACGGCATCGATCAACGGGCGTACTTCGGCAGGGGCTTTGCTGCCATCGAGCTGACTCAGGTCGTCGCGCTTTCTATTCACCACTTCGTTGCGCAGACGTTCGAGCGGGCGCAGACCTTGCTTTAATCCGTACCAGACCACGGCGAGGGCGATTAGCGTGAGCAGCAGTTGCGGGATAACGATGTTGGCCAGAATGCCCCGGATGAGCGCCTGACGTTGTTGCGTGGTTTCGGAAACATGCAATTGCAGCAGCTTGCCGTTGGAAGGGAAGGTCAGGCTGACCATGCGCGTCTTTTGTCCTTCGCGCTCGCCGTTGCTGAACAGCGGGCCGATCCGGCCACGCCGGTAGGAGAGGGGACGCAAGGTGTTGCCGTTGCCGGCGAGTTTCCGGCCTTCGCTGTCGGTGACGGTATAGACCACGCGATCCGGCATACCCAGATCGGAACCGTCAGGCAGGGATGGCATTACATCCAACTCTTCATGTCCGCTGCCCAGCTTGAGTTGGGCTGCTACCGCGTTGGCGCGTTGCAGCAATACCAAGTCGTAAGGCTGGTTGGCGTAGTTGATGGTGGCAAAGTAACCGACGACCGTGCTGACCAGCCACAGCAGATAGAGCGAGATCATCAATCTCTGCATGAGGTAGCTGCGCAGGGAACGGATGTTGTTTTCCATGTCACTCATTCCGGTCTGTGTCAGCTCAGAAAGTTCGGGGGAGGTGAAAACGGCGGCTCGCCATCTGGCTCAAGAGGGCATGCTGTCGATGATGTAACCCAGTCCGCGAATGGTGCGGATGGTTACTCCCGCAGGTTCGATCTTTTTACGCAGGCGATGTATGTAGACCTCGATGGCGTTGTTGCTGGCCTCTTCCGCATAACTGTAGAGGCGCTCCAGCAGTTGCTCTTTGCTGACAACCCAGCCGGTGCGCAGCATCAGTGCTTCCAATACGCTCAATTCGCGGGTGGTGAGTTCCAGCGTGGCACCGTTGATGGTGGCACGTCGTCCGACGCTGTCGAAGGTGAGCGCGCCGCAGCTGTATACCGGGTTCACACCGCATTGTCCGCGCCGGATCAGGGCGCGTACGCGTGCTTCAAGTTCGGGCAGGCTGAACGGTTTGATCATGTAGTCGTCCGCACCCAGATCGAGTCCTTTAACGCGGTCGCCTTCCGCATCGCGTGCGGTAAGGATGATGACTGGGACTTGTTTGTTTTTTTCGCGCAAGCTGCGCAACACGCTGAAGCCGTCCACTTTGGGCAATCCAAGATCGAGGATTACCAGGTCGAACGGCTGTTCGCCTCTAAGCATGAGTTTGGCCGAGAGTCCGTCCTTTACGCAGTCGACGGCGTAGCCGGACTGGCGCATGGAATGGCACAGGCCATCGGAGAGTACTTCATCATCTTCGGCGATCAGGATGCGCATCGGGATGTAAGTGCAGTGTAAGAATTTGGCGTTAGGTTTCGGTTATAGAGCGGATGTATAGTTGCGGTATCGCACTTGTTTTTCATCAGGCTATTCTAAGTGGAAGAGGGAAATTGTCCAAGCCGCAGGCTGGCAGGTTTGAAAACTCAGCGTTTATATCAGGAAGAAACATGCATCTGACGGATAAACACAAACAATATTGGCAGAAGAATCTGCGTTTGACCGGGGCGCTGTTGGTGATCTGGTTCGTGGTCACTTTCGTTATCGGATGGTTCGCCAGAGATTTGCAGTCTGTCACCCTTATGGGCTTTCCGCTCTCGTTTTACATGGGGGCGCAGGGATCATTGCTGGTCTATGTTCTGTTGGTCGGGTATTACGCTTATTGCATGGGTAAGCTGGATCGCGAGTACGGCGTGCAGGAAGGGGAGCGCTGATGTCCGTTCCGACCCAATCGCGCTTTATCTCGCAACTCAAACGTTACTACGCGCTCTATACGGGCGGGTTCATCGGTTTCGTCGTCATGCTCTCCATCTTGGAACAGATGGGAGTGCCAAATAAGATATTGGGTTACATCTTTCTCGGCGTGACCGTATTGCTGTATGCGGGCATCGGCATCCTCTCCCGAACCTCCGATGTCGCGGAATACTATGTGGCCGGGCGGCGTGTACCCGCATTTTTCAACGGCATGGCGGTGGGCGCGGACTGGATGTCGGCGGCCAGCTTCATCGGTCTGGCGGGTACGCTGTATCTGTCCGGTTACGATGGGTTGGCATTTGTGCTGGGCTGGACGGGAGGCTTTGTGCTGGTGGCTTTGCTGCTGGCGCCGTATCTGCGCAAGTTCGGCCAATTCACCATTCCGGATTTTCTCGGTGCGCGCTACGGCGGCGGCATTCCCCGCTCCATCGGCGTGTTCGCCGCGATTCTGTGTTCATTTACTTATGTGATCGCGCAAATCTATGGCGTGGGGCTCATCACCAGCCGCTTCACCGGACTGGATTTCGGGGTGGGGGTGTTCGTCGGTCTGGGCAGTATTCTGGTGTGTTCATTTCTGGGTGGTATGCGCGCGGTGACGTGGACGCAGGTGGCGCAATACGTGATTTTGATTGTGGCCTATATGATTCCGGTGATCTGGTTATCCGTGAAGCATACGGGCAATCCGATCCCGCAAGTGGCTTACGGTTATGTGCTGGAGAAGGTCACGGCACGCGAACAGGTATTGAACGATCCGCTCACGCCGGAAGGGGCGCGCGAAGCGGAAGTACGCGCCATCTTCAAATCGCAACAGGAGGAGATTGAGAGCCGACTGAAACAGCTGGAAGTTGGCGGAGCAGGTTATCTGTACGCAGAAAAAAACAAGCTGGTTAAAGCGGCTGCCGCCTTAAAGACCAAGCGCGATGCGGATGCAGGGATGATAGCCGCCGCCGATAGAGCCGTGGCTGAGTTTCCTGCGGATGTGGCCACGGCGCGCCGCGTGTGGCGTGCGGCAGCCGAGACGGACAGGGTTAAATCCGGCCCGATCACTGCCCATGCCGAACCGTTCGCGGGGCCGGATGAAGCAACGCGCGATAACAAGCGCAAAAATTTTCTGGCGCTGGTGCTGTGTTTGATGGTCGGAACCGCCGCGCTGCCGCATATCCTGATGCGCTTCTACACCACCACATCGGTGAAAGAGGCACGGGTATCCGTGTTCTGGTCATTGCTGTTTATTTCGCTGCTCTACATCACGGCGCCTGCGTTGGCGGTATTGGCCAAATATGACGTGTATACCTTGCTGGTGGGCTCCAGTTTTTCTGAACTGCCTAGCTGGGTCTCGGCTTGGGCATCGGTGGATAAATCGCTGATGAGTGTGACCGACATCAACAAAGATGGCATCGTGCAGTTGTCTGAAGTGACTATCGGAGGTGATTTGATCGTGCTGGCGACGCCGGAGATCGCGGGCTTGCCTTATGCGGTCACCGCGCTAGTGGCGGCGGGAGGTTTGGCTGCGGCACTTTCCACTGCCGATGGTCTGATGCTGACCATCTCCAATTCGCTGTCGCATGACGTGTACTACAAGATGATCGATCCCAAAGCGCCGACATCCCGGCGTCTGTTTATTTCCAAGGCATTGCTATTAGGGGTGGCGGCGTTTGCGGCGTATATCACTTCACTCAAACCAGGTGATATATTGTTTCTGGTGGGGGCGGCATTCTCACTGGCGGCTTCTGCGTTTTTTCCCGCCTTGGCGTTGGGCGTGTTCTGGAAGCGCGCCAACAAGACGGGGGCGATTCTCGGCATGGTGGGTGGTTTGCTCACCTGCATTATTTACATGTACATCACCTATCCGTTCTTCGGGGTGAAAGCACCGCTATGGTGGGACATCAATCCAATCTCCGCCGGAATCTTCGGTATGCCGGTCGGTTTTGCCGGAGTGGTACTCGGTAGCCTGTTGACCGCTGCGCCGGACAAGAAGACACAGGAGATGGTCGATTATGTGCGCTATCCTAGTTTGGAAGTCGGTATCAAGAACGACCCTGTTTAAATCATCCGGGTCACATAGTGATCGAACAACGGGTTAATTTTTTTATGCTCGGTCGTGTCAACACGAATATCGCGATATTTTGCAAAGATAGGGCAGGATGATGCGATAAGTGCAACGCACAGAATCAGGATAGCCGTTGCATTACGATCCTACTTTTGCTCGCAAACTATTCCCAAAAGAGCTTCCTCTATGCTGCCAGGAAAGGGGCGTCTCCATTCGCCAAAGGTAGAGCGGCTTAATACCTTATTACCCTCACCCATATTGGCAGAGTGCCATGTAAGACCAAGGTTGCGCGACTTCATTTTCTTGCAGTCATATCCCATGCGAATCTTCGCCGACAAATATTTCGTGCCCATGGAATCTTGGACGGTCTCGTAGTCCAGCACATACCACATTTCCGTAGTTCTAGACTTTTTGCTAATAGTGACGGTGCTTCTGTCAACGTAGACGGTAGCTGATTTATCCCTTCCCGCTTTGACCCACTCTGCCATAGCGTTGCTGCTTATGGCCGCCAGCAATATTATCAATATTATTTTGTGCATTTTTTGATCCCAAGTTGTTTTTCAGGCTG
>JBAZYW010000153.1:0-5699 GCA_041659125.1 Gallionellaceae bacterium
CATTCTGCTCTCCTTGTGTAAGTTATAAAACCAAATGCAAACGGCGCGCAGTGTACTTCAACTTTTCCGCTCTCCCCATACCACTCTGTGTCACTGCTTATCTTCCGACAACGATGCCTCAAACTGCTCCAGCGGCAACGGCTTGCCGAACAGAAACCCCTGAAAGGCGTGACAGCCGTGCCCGTCAAGAAACTCGTACTGCTCCTCGGTCTCAACGCCTTCCGCGATCACGTTCAGCGCCAGCGCATCGCTCATGGCGATGATGGCCTGTACGATGGCGGCATCGTTCGCATCCGCCGCGATGTCGCGCACGAAAGAGCGGTCGATCTTGATCTGATCCAACGGTAACTGTTTGAGATATTGCAGCGAAGAATATCCGGTACCGAAATCGTCCATAGAAAAACTCAAACCCAGCAGCTTCAACTCGCGCATTTTGGCAATGGTATTTTCAACATTTTCCAGCACCATGCTCTCGGTCAACTCCAACTTGAGAAGAGAAGGTTTTGCACCGCTTTCCAGCAACACGCGCTGCACCCGGACAACAAAATCGGGCTGACGAAACTGTTTGGCACTCACGTTCACTGCCAGCGTCAAATCGCGCGTCAGCGCGCTGTTCTGCCAAGCGCGGAGTTGCGCGCAAGCTGCTTGCAACACCCACAGCCCGACCGGCACGATCATGCCGCTCTCTTCCAGCAGCGGAATGAATTGCACCGGGGAGATCAGACCGCGCTCGGGGTGTATCCAGCGCAGCAAAACCTCTGCGCCCAGAGGCCGGTGCGAGCCATCCACCTGTATCTGGTAATAGGGCTGGAACTGGTGGTTTTCCAACGCCAGACGCAGTTCGGTTTCCATATCGGCACGCGCTTCAATGGCCGATTGCGTTTCCGGATCGTAGAAACGAATCGTATCGCGCCCTGCTTTCTTGGCCTGATACATGGCGATGTCGGCGTATTTGAGCAGATCTTCCACACTGTCCTGATGTCCCTTGAACATCACGATGCCGATGCTCGACGAGGTGTGATGAATGCGCTCCTTGAGCTGATAGGGCTGACTCAGTGCGACCCGTATCTTCTCGGCCACACGTTCGGCCTGGCTCGCCGCCTCGGGAACTTTGCTGCCTAGCGTCTCCAGCACAACCACAAATTCATCGCCACCCAGCCGCGCCACCGTATCGCCGTCGCGCACACAGGACGACAGGCGCGCAGCCACTTCAACCAGCAACAGGTCGCCAATCTCATGGCCTTTAGTGTCGTTAAGCGTCTTAAAATGATCCAGATCGAGGAACATAATCGCACCGCGCTGCTTGTTGCGCGCGCTCACCGCGAACGCCTGATGCAGACGATCCATCAACAAACGGCGGTTGGGCAGTTGCGTCAATGCGTCGAAAAATGCCAGCTGATGAATTTGCTGCTCGCTTTGCTTGCGCTCGGATATATCGCGCACGGTCGCCTGCAGCACCGCCTTGCCCTCCAACTCCACGGTAGTGAGCCAAACCTCGGCAGAAAACGCCTTACCATCATCGACGCGCCGGTGTACCCATTCAAAGCGCTGACTGCCTTTTTCCATCGCCGTGGCGATATGCTGGTCAGCCAAAATCAAGGAATCCGTGCCGCCCGGCTGTTGGGGCGGCGACAAATCGGCGGGATGCTTTAAACAAAATTCTTCCTGCGTGGCGCAACCGAACATCCCCAGAGCCGCCTTGTTGCAGTCAAAGAAGCCTTGCTCATCCAGCAGCATTACCGCGTCACAGGAAGAATCATAGAGCTGGCGATACTTGTTTTCGGATTTTCGATTTTCGCGCAGCAGGGACAGCGCGCGGCGATTTGCATGGGTTAATAGCGCTGTGCCAAGTGAAGCCACAATAAGGGAAGCGATCAAACCGGTAATCAGATAATCCGGGGTGACGATACCGTGAAAGTACAGACTGCATGTGGAAACAATCAGTAGCGTGCCGAGGATACTGCCGATCACCACCCATATAGGGCGCAAGATCAGGGAATCCATCGTTACTCCCCGGCACCCGAGTACGCCTCAGGCCAATATACGACCTGCATGCCGATAAAGCGCATGAGCCATGTCGCACCGATCATGACGACCGGCACGGGCGATGCCACCAGTAAGATATTCCAGAAAACGACCAAAGCTCAAACTCATCAGGTAGTTAAACAACGCAATCCTAACCCAAAACCTCCAGCCCCTCTACCTCAATTCACTACCGCTACTTGCCCGAAATTGTCAAAAAAGAAAGCTTGCTCACACCCGCCTTCTGCGCAATCGCCATGATCTGGGCGACGCGTCCATAATTCACGGCTTCGTCGGACTGTATCTGCAATTGGAACTGAGGATCGATGGCGCGCGCCTTCAATATCTCCGCCAGCCCCGCATCGCTTAGATGCGCCGCATCCAGAGAAATTTCACCCTTGGCATCAATGGACAGACTGACTCTTTTCAGCTTGTCGCTTTGCGCAACCGATTCGGTCTTGGGCAAATTGATCTTGAGCGACTGCGGAGCCAGCAACGGTGCCGTGATGATGAACACCACCAGCAGCACCAGCATCACATCCACCAACGGCGTGACGTTGATCTCGCTCATCATGCTGCCCTGCTGGGAAGAATTTCCGATTGCCATGCTTTACACCTTAAAGTCGTGCTTGGCGGCCAAGCGAATAAAGTCGTGCGCAAAATTTTCCAACTCCGTCACATGCACGCGCAAACGCCGCAGGAACAGGTTGTAGCACAGCACTGCCGGTAAGGCTGTAGCGATACCGATAGCGGTTGCGACCAGCGCTTCACCGATAGGGCCCGCCACCACATCCAGCGAGGCCGAACCCGTTTGCCCGATGTTTTGCAGCGCATGCATGATGCCCCACACCGTACCAAACAAACCAACGAACGGTGCGGTCGAACCGATGGTCGCCAACTCCGCCAAGCCGCGCTCATGATAACGCTGAATATTTTCCAACTGCTGGCGTAGCTGACGCTCCAGCACATCCTGCGGCGTGCCGATATGTTTCAGGTCCTGCTGATTTTCATTCAGCGTTTTCAGCTCGGCAAAACCCGCCTGCCCCAAATGTGCAAAATCGCCTGCACCGCTCTTCACCACTTCGGCGGCCGATTGCCAATCGCGCGCATCCCAGAACGCCTGCTTGAATGCACGATTCAACTTGCCGACCTGCACCTGCTTCCACACCTTGAAGATCGCGATAGACCATGTGGCAATCGACAAAACGATCAACAACAATAAAGTTACAGCAACAACGGGCGATCCGACAGAAAACAGACTACTCATGCTTGGTTATCCTTCAATGCAAAATTTTGCGTAACTTTAAACTATTTCGTGAGGACACGCGTTGATGCAAAAGCAAACAAACCGATTTACTGGTAACGCAATGCCTCGATAGGATCGAGTTGCGCCGCTTTTCTGGCGGGATAGAAACCGAAAAACACGCCGGTCGCGGCGGCCACGCCGAAAGCGATCAGCACCGACATCCACGAAATGATCACGGCAGTATCGCTCAGCGCATTCACCAGCAACGCGCCGCCGATGCCGACCAGCACGCCGATGCAGCAGCCTACGACCGAGATGATGATGGCCTCCAGCAAAAATTGCAGCATGATGTCCTGTTCGCGCGCACCGATGGCCAGGCGAATACCGATCTCGCGTGTGCGTTCGGTCACGGACACCAGCATGATATTCATGATGCCGATGCCGCCCACCAGCAATGAAATCGAGGCAATCGCCCCGAGCAGCAGGGACATGACGCGCGTGCTTTCTGCGGCGGAATCGGCCACTGCGGTGAGGTTGCGCAGGGAGAAATCATTGTCCATGCCCTCGCGGGTGCGGTGGCGCTGACGCAACAACTGAGTCATCTCCGCTTCCGCCGCCGGCATGATTTCCTGCGTGACGGTCTGCACCATGACCATGCGCACCGTGCCGGGGAATTGACTGCCGAACACTTGTCGTTGCGCTGTCGAAAGCGGAATGAGAATCGTGTCGTCCTGATCGCGGCCGTCCATCCCTTGCCCCTTCACTCCCAAAATGCCGAGCACCACGAACGGACTTTGGCGTATGCGTATTGTCTTGCCGACCGGATCTTCATCGCCGAATAAATTCTGCGCTGCCGTCTTGCCGATCAGCGCCACCCGAGTGGCCGAGCGCACATCCGACTGGGTAAAACCCGCACCGGATACAATCGACCACGATCTGGCCACCAGATAATCCGGCGTCGTGCCGATAACCGACGTGTTCCAGTTGTTCGGTCCATACACGATCTGCGCATTGCCGGGATGAATGGGCGCCACAGCTTGTATGCCGGGCAATTCGGCAATCGCATCCGCATCGCTGACGGTCAGGGTATGCGCCTCACCGCTGCCGGAGCGCACGCCCCCGCTCGATGTGTGCCCGGAAAGCAGAATAAACAGATTGCTACCCATCGCGCTGATGCTCTGCTGAATAGCGTATTGCGCGCCCTGCCCTATCGACATCATCAGCACCACCGCCCCCACACCGATCACCATACCCAGCATGGTCAACAGCGTGCGCAAGCGGTTCGCCCCCATCGCGCGCCAGGATTCGCCAAGCATCGCCCAGATCATGCCGCTGCCTCATTGAGTGTCGCCACATCGTGCTGAGTAGCATGATCGCTCACGATGCGCCCGTCGAAAAAACGCACCTGACGCTTGGCATGCTGTGCGATGTCCTGCTCATGCGTCACCAATACGATAGTGATGCCTTCACGATTAAGCGCTTCAAACAGCGCCATCACCTCTTCGCTGGTGTGACTGTCGAGATTGCCGGTCGGCTCATCGGCCAGCAACAGGCGCGGCTGATTGATCAACGCGCGCGCAATCGCCACGCGCTGCTGCTGGCCGCCGGAGATTTTATTGGGCATGGAATCGCAATATCTTTCCAGACCAACTTTGGCGAGCATTTCGCGCGCACGCTGTTTGCGCTCTTCGCGTTTCACGCCGCTGTAGATCAGCGGCAGCGCTACGTTTTCCAGCAACGACATGCGCGGCAACAGGTTGAAGCCCTGGAACACAAAACCGATGGTGCGGTTGCGCAACAAAGCCAGCTCGTCTTTGTTCAACTGCGCGACATGGCGACCGTCCAGCACATAGTTACCCGCGCTGGGCGCATCCAGACAACCGAGAATGTTCATGAAAGTAGATTTCCCGGAACCGGACGGCCCCATGATGGCGACGAACTCACCAGATTCGATGAGCAGAGCGACATCTTTCAGCGCGGGGAATGCCCCGGCGGAAGTCTCGTAGGACTTGTGCAGTCCTTCGATGCGGATGACTTCCTGACTCATCAGAACATTCTTCTCATCGGCGCAGCATTGTTCGCTTGCGATTTATTGTTGGCGAGCGCATCGCCGACCACCACTTGATCGCCCGCCTTAAGATCGCCGCCGACGATTTCGGTATTGCGGTTATCCGTGATGCCGAGCGTCACGCTGAGCGCAACCAGTGCGCCGCCTTGCAACACATACACCGTGCCGGAGAACGCATCGCGCTTGGGCTTGCCATTCTTCGCCGCATCGCCGCCGCTCTTTTTCACTGCCTGCGCATTGGCGGGCTTGAAGCGCAGTGCGGCATTGGGAACCAGCAGCACATCTTTGCGCTCTTCCACCGCAATGCTCACATACGCCGTCATGCCCGGCATCAATAGCTCTTCCGGGTTGTCCACATTGACC
>JBAZYW010000154.1:0-5686 GCA_041659125.1 Gallionellaceae bacterium
TGCCAAAGAATTGTTCGATATGCATGCACGCGAAGAGTTGGCGCATCGTTGCGTGGTGTTCGATCTGTGGCGTGCCCACGGCGCCGGTGGACGCGTTGCGCGCATCGTGACCATTGGCGTGGCATCACTTGCGGCGGCAATGTATGTGGGCATCGCAGTACCTTGGATACTGCACCAGAAAACAGGCCGGAATTTCGCGCAGACACTGGCGGGTCTGGGCGGTTTTGTGGCAAAAAATTTAACGGATATGCTCACGCATACGCCTATCGTTGAATTGCTTTCATTCGTGCGGCGCGACTTTCATCCCAAATTTTTGGTCGATGACAGCTTGATACCCGCAGCCAGATAAGCTGATTTTTTCAATCCTCCCGCAATAACTAACGAGCAGAGTGCGACATGAACGATAGCAAAAAAAGTGTGAAGGTATGGGATGTGCCGGTCAGACTGTTCCACTGGACATTGGCGTTGAGTTTCACGGCGGCCTATCTCACCGCCGAATTTCATATCGGATTTTTGCATACCCTGATCGGCTATTTTTTGTGCGTGCTGGTGCTGGCGCGCGTGTTCTGGGGTTTTGCGGGCAATCAATACGCGCGCTTCAGTTCGTTCATCTTTTCCCCGCAGGAGACGTTGGCTTATCTGCGTTCGTTGCGGCAGGGCAGCCCTAAACACTATCTCGGGCATAACCCCGCCGGTGCGCTGATGGTGTTTGTGCTGCTGGGCTTGCTGACGCTGATCTTTTTGAGCGGACTGACGACGCTGGCTGTGATCGATTTCGAAGGGCCGCTGTTGTTTCTGATCGACTATTTTGACGATGACGCGAGTTACGTCGCGCGCCACTTGCACGGCTGGCTGGTCGATGCCGCATTGATTCTGATCCCGTTGCACCTGCTCGGTGTGGTGTCGGGCAGCGTCCAGCACAAAGAGAATCTCGTGCGGGCGATGGTTACGGGCAAGAAAAAAGTTTCAGTCGGCATTGCGGAACAATAAATTTCAAACAAGGAGAGAAGGATGGCAGTTGATTTGAGACTGAGGCACGCTGTCGCGGGAGTGTGTTTGGCGGCCTTGGCAGGCTCGGGGTATGCGGCGGAAAGTGCGCTCGACCTCACGTTGCCGGCAAGCCGATTTTATACCCAAGATAAATCATCTTTCATGTTGGCAGCGAACGATACCGATGTTGCCAAAGCACGGGAAAATATTGCGCCGGTCACTCCGGCAGCAGAGTTCGAACCCCCGCTGATTTCGGGAAGCAACGCCCACAAATATCTCGGTCTGGGAACGGTCGTGTTGGCAGGGCTGACCGCAATCTCCGCTCCCGAAGGCTGCGAGAGCAATTGTGTGGCCAACACCGCACCGCGCGATGTGAACGGCGCGCATGCCCAATTCGCCAAGGCGACGGTAGCGATGGCGGCGGCCACAATCGCAACGGGTCTGTTCACGCATTGGGATGACTTTAGTCTGGAAGACGGCTGGTCCGACCCGGATAACCTGCACGTATTGTTGGGCATAAGCGGTGCTGCACTGATGGCTTATGCCGTGAATAAATCTGCCAATTCTGCGGTTCCGGTCAGTCACGCCGGCATCGCCGAATTGGGCGCTCTGGGTATGGTCGTCGCAATCAAATTAACTTGGTAATGGAGAGAAAGAAAATGAAATATCTATACGCACTGATGATTCTGGGTTCTTTTGTGGCTGCGCCTGCGGCGCTGGCTTCGCCGGCAAGCGACGCCCTGTTGGCGAAATATAAAGCCGAAGGCGTGAGCAAGATTGACGCCGCCAAAGCCAAAGCAGACTGGACGAAAGAGACCAAAGGCGAAGACGGCGAAATGATGTCGTGCTCCACTTGCCACGGCACCGACTTCAGCAAGGCGGGCAAACACCACAAGACCCACAAAGTCATCGAGCCTATGTCGCCAAAGGTGAATGCGGAACGTTTTACCGACGAAAAGAAAATCGAAAAATGGTTCAAGCGTAACTGCAAGGACGCATGGGGCCGCGAATGCACTACACAGGAAAAGGCAGATTTCCTGACCTTTTTGCTGGCGCAATAACTTAGGAGCATGAACATGAAATTCAAATCGCTGGCCCTGCTATCCGGGCTGTTGTGGATGAGCGGCGCTGCTTTGGCCGAAGAGAGTCTGGTCACGGCAATCGTCACGCCATTGCGCCAGAAAGAGGTCGTCCCGGTCGATAACAAACAATACAAAGACGAATGCGGCTCCTGCCACTTCGCCTATCAACCTGGCCTGTTGCCTGCGAAGTCGTGGGAGAAGCTGCTCAATGCCGATGCACTGAGCAAACACTTCGGCGACAACGCCGAACTCGACAAGGACACCCTGCAAGTCATCCACGACTACGCCATCGCCAACGCGGCGGACAAGTCTTACCACAAGCGCTCGCGCAAGATCGCCATCGCCACCGAGAATGTCGAAGCCCCTCTGCGCATCACCGAAGTGCGATACATCAAGCGCAAGCACCACGAGATTCCCGACAAAATGATCAAGGGCAACAAGGACGTGAAGTCCTTGAGCTACTGTGATGCCTGCCACACACAAGCGGCCAAGGGTGTGTTCGATGCCGACACGGTGAAGATTCCGAACTATCCCGATTGGGAAGATTAATTGTGCGATGTAGTTGCGCATAAAGAAGGGCAGCCTAGGCTGCCCTTCTTGCTTTCAATTTATGCGTGTCCGCATCACAGGTGGTTTTGTAGGAGCGTGCCCTGCACGCGAATGAACTCTGTCGCGTGCAGGGCACGCTCCTACATATCTCCTGTCGAGTTTAATGCACGCCCAGCAACTCCACATCAAACACCAGCGTCGCATTCGGCGGAATCACACCGCCCGCGCCGCGTTTGCCATAGCCCATCTCGGGCGGAATGAGCAGTGTGCGCTGTCCTCCCACTTTCATGCCATCCACGCCGTGATCCCAACCCTTGATGACGCGCGCTCCGCCGAGCGGAAATTCAAACGGGTCACCGCGATCGCGCGAACTATCGAATTTTTTGCCTTTGTGTTCGGGTGCGGCCTCGTCGTACAGCCAGCCGGTGTAATGCACGGTCACGTCATGTCCCGCAGTGGCTTGAGCACCCGTGCCGAGTTTGACATCGGTCTTGATGAGCTCGGTCACTTTGCTGGTTTCCATCGGTGCTAAATCTGGCTTCGAGCAGGCGGTGGTAATGAAGGCAGCGGAGAGCAGCAGTGCGAGTAACAGTTTGGAAATCAGATTCATGTATGCCTTAATAGAGAGAAGTGAGTGATGGCTTTTGTCTGATGTTATTGCACATCCAATAGTTCAACATCGAACACCAGCGTCGCATTCGGCGGAATCACGCCGCCCGCGCCACGGCGACCGTAGCCCATCTCCGGCGGGATCACCAGCGTGCGCTGACCGCCCACTTTCATACCCTGTACGCCGACATCCCAGCCTTGGATGACACGGCCCATGCCGAGCGGAAAATCGAACGGCTCGTCGCGGTCGCGCGAGCTGTCGAACTTCGTGCCTTTGTTGTCTGCGGCATTCTTGTCGAACAGCCAGCCGGTGTAGTGCACGGTTACGGTTTGCCCGGCTTGGGCTTCAGCACCTTCGCCAAGCTTGGTATCGGTGATGTCGGTCTTGATGACTTTCAACAGCTTCACTTCAAACACCAGCGTCGCGTTCGGCGGGATGTCGTCGCCCGCACCGCTTGCGCCATAACCCATTTCGGACGGAATGATGAGCGTGCGGTGCCCGCCTTCTTTCATACCTTGCACGCCTTCGTCCCAGCCTTGGATCACATGTCCCGCGCCGAGCGGGAAATCGAACGGGTCGTTGCGGTCGAGCGAGCTGTCGAACTTCGCGCCCTTGTTGTCCGGTGCGCTTTCGTCGAACAGCCATCCGGTGTAATGCACGATCACGGTCTGGCCAGCTTGCGCTTCCGCGCCTTCGCCCAGTTGGGTGTCGGTTTTGATGAGGGTGGTCATGGTACTTATTCCTAAGTGGTTGGTTGTTGTAGGGTGCAATAAGCGTAGCGCATTGCACCAGTTTTTTGGATTTTCACATACGGCGCAATGCCCGATAGTTATTGCGCCCTACGCGGGCTCTTAATTTTCCCACGACATTCCATTGGCACCACAATTTCTTTCCAGTGATCCCATGGCCTCATCTGCCGTGTATTGTTTCGAACGATATCCATCAATATTTGCTTGAACAATTGCTCTGCAATTTTTTGGAAGACCCGTTTCTTCACCATAAATTGGTTTAGCATTCGGATCATCGCACCCAGACAAAAACATTAAGCAAAATAGTAGGCTAACTGAATATCGTTTCATTTATTCCACCTGCTTAAGTTAGTAACTCAACACCGGAGCCAACCACCGCTCCGCCTCTTCCAGCGTCATACCCTTGCGCTTCGCGTAATCCGCGACCTGATCTTTATCTATCTTGCCGGTGGCAAAATACTGCGCCTGCGGATGCGAGAAGTAGAAGCCGCTCACGGCTGCGGTGGGCAGCATGGCGAAGCTCTCGGTGAGGGTGATGCCTGCATTGAGCGGCGCTTGCAGCAGGTCGAATAACGGGCCTTTTTCGGTGTGCTCGGGGCAGGCGGGGTAGCCGGGGGCGGGGCGGATGCCACGATATTTCTCGGCGATCAACGCTTCGTTGTCTAGCCCTTCGTCTGCCGCATAGCCCCAGAATTCGCGGCGCACGCGGGCGTGCAGCAGTTCGGCGAATGCTTCCGCGAGGCGGTCGGCCAGCACTTTAAGCATGATGGCGTTGTAGTCGTCGTGGTGCTTTTCAAATTCCGCCACGCGCGCGTCGATGCCGATGCCGGTGGTGACGGCGAACGCGCCGATGTAGTCCTTCACCTTGGATGACTTCGGTGCGATGTAATCCGCCAGACAGTAGTTCGGGATGTCTGCGGGTTTCTTGGTTTGCTGGCGCAGGTTGTGCCAGGTGATCGCCACTTTTTTGCGGGTGTCGTCGGTATAGATTTCGATGTCGTCGCTGTTCACGCTGTTCGCGGGGAACAGGCCGAACACGGCGTTCGCGGTGAGCCATTTTTCATCGATGATTTTCTTCAACATGGCTTGCGCATCGGCAAACAGTTTGCGCGCTTCCTCGCCCACTACCTTGTCCTGCAAAATTTTCGGGTAACGTCCGGCCAGTTCCCATGCGTTGAAGAACGGCGACCAGTCGATGTATTCGGCGATCTTGTCGAGCGGATAGGCTTCGAATTTCTGTACGCCGGTGAGCTGCGGCTTGGGCGGGGCGTATTTTTTCCAGTCCGTCTTCACGCCATGCTTACGCGCCTCTTCCAGCGACACATGCACGGCTTTGCCCTTCTTGCCTTCGTGCTGTTCGCGCGCTTCGGCGTAGTCCGCCTTGATACCTGCCACGTATTCGTCGCGCAGGGTGTCGCTCAGCAGGTTGCTGCACACGCCCACCGCGCGCGAGGCATCGGTGACGTAGATGGTTTGGCCGCTCGGATAATTGGGTTCGATCTTCACGGCGGTGTGTACGCGCGAGGTGGTGGCACCGCCGATCAGTAGCGGTATCTTAAAGCCTTGGCGTTCCATCTCTTTTGCCACGTGCGCCATTTCTTCCAGCGACGGGGTGATGAGGCCGGAGAGGCCGATTACGTCGGCTTTGTGTTCGCGCGCCGCATCGAGAATCTGCTGGCAGGCCATCATCACGCCCATGTTGATGA
>JBAZYW010000155.1:0-989 GCA_041659125.1 Gallionellaceae bacterium
ATGCGCGTCTTTGAATCAGCATTTTGCCGCGAGCGGAATGCGCTTCTTTGCACCGCATCCGCAGCGCTGGTATGTGCGCCTGGATGATGCCCCGGAGTTGCTAACGCATTCGGTCTATCAGGTCGAGGGCAGAAATTCGCGCTTTTATTTGCCACAAGGTGCGACGGCGTTGAAGTGGCACGGCGTGATGAACGAGATTCAGAGGGTGTTGTACGGGCATCCCATCAATCAAGCGTGCGCAGAACGCGGAGCATTGCCGCCCAATAGTGTATGGCTGTGGGGCGGCGGGCGTGCGGTTGCATTGTCCCGGCCTTTTGATCTGCTGTATGGCGACAGCGAGTTGGCAGTATCTTTTGCGCGGGCGGCGAACATCGCACATGTGCTTGCCTTGAAGGAGAAAGCGGAATTTGAAAATGCGCTGTATGTCAGTGAGGGCTTGAGCGCTGCATTAAGACGGGGGGATTTTCATGCATGGCGCGAATCCGTGCTGGTTTTAGAGCGTGATTGCTTAGCTCCATTGCTGCGCTTGCTGGCCGCTGGAGAGATAGGTCGAATCACCTTGGATGTTCTGCAGGAAGAAAATTCCCGCCGCTATGAATTGACCCGTGCAATGTTGTGGAAAGTGTGGCTCCGAGCGCGACCGCTGGCAAATTATGCCTTAGTGTAAAATGCGCCGGTCTTTACAGAACAGTTAAACGATATGGATTTCTTCAATAGCATGTTTGGTTATTTCTGGGGCGAGGAATCTTTCCCTGTGCTGATCATGATCCTGTGCATCGCGGTGCTGCTTTTTCATTTTCGTCGCGAAGAGCGCGCAAGCCTTATCAATACTCTGGGCTTCTTTTTTGCCTGCCAAGCGGGCTTGCTGGTTAGCGGCGTCCTTTATGCCCTCGAATTCTCGCGTGCGGCGGCCGTACTGCATGAGGCCTTTATCATTGGCGCCGGCATCGCGGTAATCCGTTTGTGGGGGCAGATGGTATTCCGCGTCG
>JBAZYW010000155.1:999-5673 GCA_041659125.1 Gallionellaceae bacterium
GACATTCTCGTCATCATTGCCTACATCGCATGGTTCATGGTGCGCCTGCGTTATGCGGGGCTGGAGCTGGGGAGCATTCTGGCGACATCGGCGATGATTACCGCAGTGGTGGCATTTGCCATGCAAGACACCTTGGGCAATATCCTCGGGGGATTGGCGCTGCAATTGGACAACTCTGTCAGTGTCGGTGACTGGATCAAGGTCGATGATGTGGTGGGCAAGGTGGTGGATATCCGCTGGCGCTCGACGCTGGTGGAAACGCGCAACTGGGAAACGGTCGTGATCCCGAATAGCCAGTTGATGAAAAGTAAGTTCTTGGTATTGGGGCGGCGTACCGATCAACCCGTGCAGTGGCGTCGTTGGGTCTGGTTCAATGTCGGGCTGACAACCCCCCCCAATTTAGTGCTGAGTGTGGTTGAGGATGCAATCAGGCGGACGGATATTGCCAATGTGGCAAAAACACCCGAGCCTAATTGCGTCTTGATGGATATGGACATTAAGGGGTATGCAAAATACGCTGTGCGCTACTGGCTGACCGATCTGACTCCGGATGATCCGACCGACGCGACGATGCGCTGGCATATTATGACTGCGCTGCAACGTGCCGGTATCAAGCTGGCTATTGAGGAAAGCAACGTTCTCATCACTAAAGAAAATGAAAAGCATGATGAGGCTCTGCATCAGCGCGAGGTCTTGTTGCGCATCAAAACATTGCGTCGTGTCGAGTTGTTCTCGCAAATGAACGATACGGAACTGAATGCGCTGGCGGAGCGCTTGAAATTTTCCCCGTTCGCCAAGGGGAATATCATCGCAAGGCAAGGCGATGAACGTTCCCATTGGTTGTACATCATCATCAATGGTGAGGCCGAGGTTTATCTGGAAATGCCCAATGGCGGGCGGCGTACGCTCAGTACTTTGGGTAAAGGTAGCTTCTTCGGCGAGATGGGGTTGATGACAGGGGCGCCGCGTTCGGCCTCGGTGATCGCCAAAACGGATGTGGAATGTTATCGCCTTGATAAAGATGTGGTTGAGGAAATTCTGCACGCCCGCCCTTCTATCGCCGAGGAGATATCGCATATCCTGGTAAAGCGCCGCGCGGAACTGGATACCGCGCTGCAGGATATGGATACGCAATCGTCGCGGAAAGACATGTCGCAACAGCACAACGAAATCCTTTCCACGATCAAACGTTTTTTCTCATTAAACATATAACGGCGCTTGTTGTATCATTGCGCCCGAATTAAATACATAGGCAATAGAATATTACCCATGAAAGTCACATTCCTAGATTTTGAGCAGTCTGTTTCCGAATTAGAAAACAAGATCGAGCAATTGCGTTTCGTGCAGGATGATTCCGCGCTGGATATTTCCGACGAAATCAGCCGGTTGCAAAAGAAGAGCCAAGCGCTAACCAAAGACATCTATGCCAAGCTCACGCCTTGGCAGATATCGCAAGTGTCGCGTCATCCGCAACGGCCTTACACGCTGGATTACATCGAGCATCTGTTCACCGATTTTGAAGAATTGCACGGTGACCGCAGCTACGCCGACGACGCGGCTATTGTCGGCGGCTTGGCGCGTTTTAACGGTCAGAGCGTGATGGTCATCGGCCATCAGAAAGGCCGCGATACCAAAGAGCGGCAGTACCGCAACTTCGGTATGCCACGTCCCGAAGGCTATCGCAAGGCGATGCGCCTGATGCGTCTGGCAGAGAAGTTCGGCATCCCCATCATGACCTTCATCGACACTCCCGGCGCCTATCCCGGCGTGGGGGCGGAAGAGCGCGGGCAGTCGGAAGCCATCGGCAAGAACCTGTATGTGATGGCGGAACTGCGTGTGCCTATCATCTGCACCATCATCGGCGAAGGCGGCTCCGGCGGGGCTTTGGCCATCGCGGTGGGTGACACCATGCTGATGCTGCAATACGCGACCTATTCCGTCATTTCGCCGGAGGGCTGTGCTTCCATCCTGTGGAAGAGCGCAGATAAAGCGCCGGATGCGGCGGAGACGCTGGGCATTACGGCCACCCGCTTGAAAGCGCTGGGTCTGGTGGACAAGATCGTCAGCGAGCCGCTGGGCGGCGCGCATCGCGATTATCCGGCGATGATGCAGACGATCAGAAAAGCTTTGCAGGAATCTCTCAAGCAGGTGGCTGCGTTGTCTCAGGAAGAGATGCTGCAGGCACGCTTCAATCGTTTGATGAGCTATGGCAAATTCAAGGAAGTCGAACTCTAGTCTTGTGGAGCGCGTCAGTGACGCGCTCCATTCTGTTGTTTCCCCGAAGTGCTCCATTTTCTTGGGTCTAAGCGGCGGCATGGATTCCGTCGTGCTGCTGCATCTGCTGCACAGTCTTGAGCCGCGTTTCGAGTGGCGACTTTCTGCCCTGCATGTTCATCACGGTATCAGCCCTAACGCCGATGCATGGGCGAACTTCTGCACGGAACTCTGCGCGCGTTACGCCATCCCATTACATGTCGAACATGTGGACATCGCTCCATTGCGCGCCGCGCATGGCATCGAGGCTGCCGCGCGCAAGCTGCGTCATGCGGCATTCGCCAAGCAGTCTTGTGATTTTGTTGCACTAGCCCAGCATGCCGACGATCAGGCGGAAACCCTGCTGTTGCAACTGCTGCGCGGCGCGGGTGTTAAGGGGGCGGCGGCGATGCCATTTGTTAAACCCGCTAGCGCACACATGCATGCCACGCTGCGTCCGCTGCTCGACACTCCTCGCAGCGTGCTGCTCGAATACGCGCAGCAACATTCATTGCAGTGGGTGGAAGATGAAAGCAATGCCGATGACAGTTATCCGCGCAACTTCCTGCGCCATCGACTATTGCCGCTGCTGGAGCAAAGATTCCCCGCCTACCGCGCGACGCTGGCGCGCGGCGCGCAGAATTTTGCCGAGGCCGCTGAGTTGCTCGACGAACTAGCGCAGCAGGATGCGCAGGGCTGGGTGGTTGATACGCCGCTTGATATATCCATTTTGTGTGCGCTCTCGCATTCCCGCAGCAAGAATCTGCTGCGCTATTTTTTGCACAGGTGCGGCGTCCCCATGCCGCAGGGCGTGCAACTCGACGACATGCTGCGTCAGTTGTGCACTGCGCGGCAGGATGCGGCTGTGTGCGTCGGGTTCGTCGGCTGGCAAGTGCATCGCTATCAGGACAAGGTTTATGCACTGCGCGCTGCGGGAGCGTTCGATCAAGGTCTGGTCTTGTTTTGGAACGGGGAGGCAGAGCTTAACTGGCCAGCCTTGGACACGCGCCTGATCTTTAGCCCAACAACAGGTCAGGGTATCAGTCATGCAAAGTTGCAGCGCGCCCCGGTGACGCTGCGTTTGCGCAGCGGCGGTGAGGCATTGCGTCCGCATCCGAATGCCGCGACACGCAGCCTGAAGAATCTGCTGCAGGAATGTCATGTCCCTCCTTGGCAGCGCGAACGTTTGCCGTTGCTGTATTGCGGGGACGAATTGGTGTGCGTGGTCGGGGTGGCTACCGCTGCCGCTTACCAGGCGCAGGGGAATGAGGCTAGTGTGGCCGTTTCTGTGCTTCCCTAAACGCAGTCTGCCGTCAGCCGGCTTCATTGCGCTGGTTTTAGCGCATGCCTGAAGTCACGAAAATCAGCCCGGCTGATGCAATATCCGCCCTGCCACAGGGCGGGCAAAGCCTGTTAGAATCGCGCCCTCAGAATTTTCTGAATTACTCAATATTGTGGAGAGAAACATGGCTGTTGAACGTACCCTATCAATTATCAAACCTGATGCAGTGGCGAAGAACGTCATTGGTCAAATCTATAGCCGTTTTGAAAATGCCGGCCTGAAGGTTATTGCTGCACGCATGACACAACTGTCGCGCGCTGAAGCGGAAGGTTTCTATGCCGTGCATAAAGCACGTCCATTCTTCAACGACTTGGTGAGCTTCATGATCTCCGGTCCGGTGATGATCCAAGCGCTGGAAGGCGAAGGCGCTATTCTGAAGAATCGCGATCTGATGGGCGCGACTGACCCGAAGAAGGCTGACAAAGGCACGATCCGCGCTGATTTCGCCGACAGCATTGACGCTAATGCAGTACACGGTTCCGACGCGGCTGAAACAGCCGCAGTGGAAATCGCATATTTCTTCCCCGCGCTGAACGTTTACTCGCGCTAAGCAACAAGCGATGAAGCAAAACCTCCTCGACTTTGATGCGCAACAACTGACTGCCTGGTTTGCGGAACATGGCGAAAAGCCGTTCCGCGCCAAGCAGGTGCTGCGCTGGATTTACAAAGCCGGGGAGTCCGATTTTGATGCGATGAGCGATCTGGCTATATCGCTCCGCGAAAAGCTCAAGCAAATCGCCTGTGTGCAAGCCCCCAAAGTGATGCGCGAAGAGGTCGCTTCCGACGGTACGCGCAAATGGTTGCTGGATATGGGTACGGGCAACGCGGTGGAAACGGTGTTCATCCCCGAAGAGTCGCGCGGTACTTTGTGCGTTTCGACTCAAGCCGGCTGCGCGCTGGATTGCGCGTTCTGCTCCACCGGAAAACAGGGTTTTAACCGCAACCTTTCGACGGCCGAGATCATCGGGCAGGTATGGTGGGCGAACCATGAACTCGGTAAAACAGCAGACGGAAACTGGCCGATCACCAATGTGGTGCTGATTGGCATGGGCGAGCCGCTGTTTAATTTCGACTGCAGC
>JBAZYW010000156.1:0-5664 GCA_041659125.1 Gallionellaceae bacterium
ACACCTTGCTCGGACTCAGCGCGCCTTTTCGGGATTTTTGTACCCGGCGCAACGCCAATTTACTGGAACATTCCAAGCAAGTCATTCAGGCGCAGTACACGCAGTCCAGCGCTGAACAGCAATCGCTGGCCAGCCCGTTGTCCGCCATCATCCGCCGTGCGCCCATCACTTGCTCCCCGCAAACCAGCGTGCGTGTCGTGTTGCAGCAGATGCACGAATTGCGCATCGGCTCGATGGTGGCGGTGGATGCCGCCGGGCGAGCGCTTGGCATCCTGACCTTGCCAGACGTGTTGGAGCGCATCGCACTGCCGGTGATCGGCATGATGACCACGCAACTGACGACTTTGCCGCCGCAAGCGCTGGCGCATGAGGCCGCGCTGATGATGGCCAAGCAGGGGTTCCGCCATGTGCTGGTCGTCGAGAACGAGCGGCTGATCGGACTGGTATCGGAAAAAGATTTGTTTGCCTTGCAGCGGGTCGGTCTGCGTCAAATCGGTTTGACCATCCGCCATGCCGAAACGATAGATGAGTTGCGACAAGGGGCCGCAGACATTCGCAGCATGGCGCACAACATGATGGCGCAAGGGGTTGCAGCGGAACAGCTGACGCAATTTATTTCCACTTTCAATGATCTGCTCACCGCGCGTGTGGTGGAGCTGGAATGCAGGTCGAGCGGCCTGTTCGGCACACCTCTGCATGACGGCTTGTGCTGGATGGCACTGGGTTCGGAAGGGCGCTTCGAGCAGACCTTGAGCACTGATCAGGATAACGCGTTCCTCTTCGATGTGCCACAAGGCATGACAGCGGATCAGGTGCGCGAGAAACTTTTGCCGGTAGCGCAACGTATCAACGAGACATTGGCCTTGTGCGGCTTCCCTCTGTGCAAGGGCGGAATCATGGCGAGCAATCCCAAGTGGTGTCTGTCGCTGGAAGAGTGGAAGCGCACCTTCTCCGGCTGGATCAGCGGCGGCGTGCCCGAAGCCTTGTTGCATGCCTCCATCTTCTTTGACTTTCGCGCGCTGTACGGCGCACAGCATCTGGCCGACGACCTGCGCCAGTGGCTGGCGCGCGTCGCCAGCGACAACAACCGCTTTCTGCACCAGATGGCGGAGAACGCATTGCACAATCGTCCGCCGTTGGGCGTGGTGCGTGATTTCGTGGTGGGCAAGGGCAACACGCTGGATTTAAAAATCAACGGTATCACCCCGTTCGTGGATGCGGCGCGCATCTTCAGTCTGGCGGCGGGCGTGGTTCATACCAACACTATTCAGCGTCTGCGTCTGAGTGCGGCGAAGATGAATCTGCATGAATCCGAGATCGACGCATGGATCGATGCGCTGCTGTTTATTCAGGTGCTGCGCTTGCGCCACCATGATGAAGCAAGCGCGCAAGGATTATGCGATGACGCGCTGGATAACAAGATTGATCCGGAGAAGTTGAACGAGCTGGACAGGCGCATCCTGAAAGAGGCGTTCCGTCAGGCGCGCAAACTACAGGCACGATTGTCATTGGAGTATCACCTGTGATGTATTGGTTGACGCGCTGGTTCGGCAGCAAGCCGCAACTTGACGCGCGGCAACAGCAGCGTCTGGCTGCGTGGCAAGCCTTTCCCCGCGAAGCATTGAATGTCCCGCTAAGCGAAATCCGTTGCGTGGTGGTGGATGTGGAAACCACCGGCTTGAATCTGATGCAGGACAGACTCATCTCCATCGGCGCGGTGGCGGTGGTGAATGGAAAAATCAATCTTGCCGACAGCTTTTACGTGGTGTTGCAGCAGCAGGCAGCCAGCGCGAAGGGAAACATCCTGCTGCACGGCATCGGCAGCACGGCACAACTTGAAGGAGTGCAGCCAGCCGAAGCTCTGCTGGATTTTCTGGAGTATCTCGGCAAAGCCCCTCTCATCGCTTTTCATGTGACCTTCGATGAAACGATGATCCGGCGCGCGCTACGCGACTATCTGGGCTTTTCTCTGAAGCATCCGTGGTTGGATATGGCCTACGTGATGCCGGGTTTGAATCCTCCGCTGGCACATAAATATCGCGCTCTGGATGATTGGCTCGGGCACTTCGATATTCGTATCGATGTCCGCCACAACGCGCTGGCCGACGCTTTGGCTACCGCGCAGCTGTTCCAAGTCGCGCATGCACAGGCGTGCAAAAAGAGCATCGCCGATATGGCCGGGCTGATCAATCTGGAGAAGGCGCAGCGCTGGGTTTCGGGCGTAAGCTGACTGTAAGTTTACTGAAGTAACCTCGTGACCTGTTGTTAAGTGTGAGTCAGTCTATTTGCGGCTGGCTTGTCGATTGTCTTGAGGGAGCGCATATGTCTAATCCAAATATTAATTGGGCGGCGATTGATACCAACCCAAAGTTCCAAGCATTGCATCGCAAAAAAACGTTTTTCCTGTGGGGCCTGATGGTGTTCTCCATCGTTTACTACTTCATGCTGCCTATCGGCGCCGCGTATTACCAAGACCTGTTCAAGACCAAAGTGTGGGGCGTGATTAACGTCGGCATCCTGTTTGCGCTGTCCGAGTTCGTAGTGGCTTGGGTAATCGCCTTTGTGTATTCGCGTAAAGCCAATGCCGAGTTCGACGCCATGGCACAAGAGATCATCAACGACGTAAACAGCGGGAGCATACGATGAGCAAGAGCTATATGAATTTCTTTCTGGCGGCGATTGCGCTGCTAGGCTGTACCGCAGCTTATGCGGCAGGCGGCGCGGTGGCGGACGAGTTTAAGTGGATGACTTTCACCGTGTTTGGCGTGATCATCGCCATCACCATGGCGATCACCTTCTGGGCGGCACGCACCACGCATACGACTTCCGAGTTTTATGCGGCAGGTCGTTCGGTGAGCGGCATTCAGAACGGTTGGGCGATTGCGGGTGACTATCTGTCTGCCGCATCTTTCCTCGGTATCGCGGGTTTGATCTCGCTGTACGGTTACGATGGCTTCATGTATTCGGTGGGTTGGTTGGTGGCTTATATCACCGTGTTGCTGGTGATCGCCGAGCCATGCCGCAACATCGGTAAATACACGATGGGCGACATTCTCGCTTTCCGCAACGACCCGAAGAAGACCAAGGTTGTGGCGGCGCTTTCCACCATCACGGTTTCGACTTTCTACCTGACTGCGCAGATGGTCGGCGGCGGCGTGCTGATCAAGACACTGATCGGTATCGACTACGAAGTGTCGGTGATCGGCGTGGGTGTGCTGATGCTGGCTTATGTGGTGTTCGGCGGCATGAAGGCGACGACTTGGGTGCAGATCACCAAGGCTGTGTTGCTGGTAACCGCTTCCATCATCCTCGTTATGATGGTGTGGGCGCCTTATGGTTTCAGTCTGCCAAGTTATCTGCAAGCCGTGGTGGGCGATGCGGATGTGCAGAAACAAGTCGCCAAGCTGTTGGGTGATAAAGCCGCGACCATGACACCGGAAGAACTGGGCCAGCGTTTCCTTGAGCCGGGTCTGTTCCTGAAGAATCCGATCGACCAGATATCGTTGGGTCTGGCGCTGGTGTTGGGTACGGCAGGTATGCCGCACATCCTGATGCGCTTCTTCACCGTACCGACAGCACAAGCCGCACGCACTTCGGTCATCTGGGCGATGGGCATTATCGGCGGTTTCTACGTGCTGACTTTGTTCCTGGGTACGGGCGCTGCAATGCTGGTCGGCCCCGATAAGATCGCCTCTGTCGATGCCGGTGGCAACATGGCCGGTCCGTTGCTGGCGCAATTTCTGGGCGGAGGTGAAAATTCCCTGATGGGTAACTTCATGCTGGCCTTCGTGGCAGCGGTCGCTTTCGCCACCATCGTGGCAGTGGTTGCCGGTTTGGTGTTGGCTGCTGCTTCCGCGATGGCGCATGACATCTATGTCGGCGTGATCCGTGGCGATAAGGCGACACCGAAAGAGCAGGTGGTTGCGGCCCGCGTGGCTTCTATCATCGTCGGAGTGATCGCCATCATCGTCGGTATTCTGGCCAAAGGGCAGAACGTCGCGCACTTGGTGGCGCTGGCTTTTGCCGTTGCGGCATCAAGCAACTTGCCAGCCGTGTTCCTGACTTTGTACTGGAAGAAATGCAACACCACCGGCATCATCCTCGGCATGATCGTGGGCTCGTTGACCGCTATTGGTTTGGTGATGGTTTCACCCAACATGACTTATCCGAAGGCAGTGATTGCCGGAGCGAACAAAGTGTTGAACGGCGAACCGGCAGTTCCTGCCAAGGAAGCGCAGCCTGCTGTCGAGCGTTCGAGCTTTATGTGCGAATTGTTCGCGCTGGACGGTTGTGTCCTCGCCAAGCCGGCTCAGGCAGCCTCCGCAGAAAAACCTGCAAAGCTTGGCGCTGCCGAAAAGCTGGCCGGCTTGAATGCGAAGCTGCAACCGCTGGAGGCAGCATTGCCGACTATCGCTGATCCGGTAGCCAAGACAGCGGCTGAAGCTGACATCGCCAAAGTGAAGAAAGATATTGCGGCGACCGAGAAGGCCAAAGCAAAAGCGGAAGGCGACCTGAAGAAGTTCGAAGGCCAGACCACCAGCATCATGGGCTTGGAAAAACCGTTCTTCCTGTTGAAGAACCCCGGCCTGATCTCCATCCCGTTGGGCTTCCTGCTGGTGATTTTCGGTTCCCTGTTCACCCGCGACAAACGTGCGGAAGAAATGTGGGACGAACTCTACGTGCGCCAGAACACAGGCATCAACGCAGAAGCTGCCACCGCGCACTAACGCAGTAGTGCAGTCGGAATCATCTAAACCCCGCCTTTATCGGCGGGGTTTTTTATTGCTGCAACGCAAGGTGAAGAGTAGGCCGGAGAGAGTCTTGTGAAGAGGGAGGAATCCAGAGTATGGACTGTACTAAGCTAAAAACGATAGATCAGCATATAGCTGAAGCCGAGCATAGAGGTGCGCTGCGTCAACGGACTAAATCGGGCGCTGCCTTCGAGTCTCTTGTGCGTCAGGCTAGCACTGCCAAGCCATTCCTTGTCGAAACTATGCCGCCAAGAGGCAGTCCAGACAGTATCTTTTTTACCTTCGGTGGCATTGTAGGGGGTGAGTACATTTCCAGATGCCGCCGCTTGTGCGGCGGTCACGCCAAAGTAGGTCTGGTTGTAGGCGGTATTGCCCCAGTTGACAGTGGTGCCCAAGCGCAAGCGGTCATCCTGACTAATGGGAAAGCCGACGCTGGCTCCCAAGTCGGCGCGTGTGCCGTAAGTGCTGTTGGCAACGCCGCTGAAAATGGAAAGTGGTCCCAGGCGCGAATTTAAGAACAGGCTCGCTTCGGGATAGTAATTGATATTTCCCATGCCGTATAAACGGGGGTCTTCATCTTGACTGCGCGCCTGCCCCACAAGTACGCGAACCCCGTACTGGATATATTTCGATTCGGAAAAATTGTAGCCTATGCCGCGCGCTATGCCGATGAAGAATCCTCCATTGCTATAGCTGACATCCAGCAGCGGCACGAGACGCAGACGGTTATACGCGGCGCCCTCATAACGCGGCGCATAATTTAATCCGGCCCCCATAGATGCTTGCCAAGCACTTGCATTTGCAGTTTGTGCTAGCAGCGACATTGCCATAAGGCAAAGAATTGTGATTGCCGTGCCAATCAAGCCATGAATTTTGGGAAAAGTATTTTCCATATGGCTATTATCGAAACTTT
>JBAZYW010000157.1:0-5561 GCA_041659125.1 Gallionellaceae bacterium
GAATCCCGCCTTTCAAAGCCGCAATGCCGCGCCGGTGACGGTTGTGCGGATGCGCATTAACTGCCCAGACGTTGTCTTCTTTCAATCGCACCTCCGTGCGCGTTCCCTCGCTACGACTACGCATGAACTTGCGCCCCATCAGAAAAAACACCTGCTCTTGCATAATGCCGTGCGGCTCCGAGATCACTTTAATGCGCATACCCGGCTCCCACAGCAGCGCCATCTCGCGATTGGCGTAATGCCCGCGCACAATGGCCGTCAGTGAAAACCCCTGCAAACGCGCATCGGAGATAATTTTTTCCGCCCGATCTTCACAAACAGCCGGACTATCCGCCTCGTGGTCGATCACGATCTTCGGGCGAAACCAAACAGGCGCAAGCCCCGTATCATCGGCAGACCCGTGCAAACTATGCCGCCCCGGCTCAAAGAGCGTACCGGGTGCTTGGCCGTAAACTGTCACTCGGGAAAAGCGTTCGGCCACCGACTCATTTTTAACCAGTGAAAGAACATTATTCCCATTACCATCGCGGCGCAGAATGAGTGTCGCGGCAGGCGCAACGGAATAATCCGGCCCACCGATCACCAGCTGTCCGTCCGGCCTAAACCAAGGCCAAAGACCATTAGCCTCAGCCACGCGGGCGAGCATATTCCACGCCGTGTCGCCAGGATCGACCGCGATCTTTTTACAGATGCGCGTTTTATCGGCCAGAATCTTCGGCTGGGCAATCCCGAAATCATGAACCAGCGCAGCGGCAACCTCTTTGAGCGTCGCCTCCTGCTTACTGAAAATAGGCGCGGAGCAATCCAGCAACGCCGCCGCATTATCCCGGCCGGAAATACTGAAGGCATGCGTGGTTTTATTCACCGTGTGCGTGATCTCGTCCACGCGCCCGGTCAACACCGTTTGCCCGTCTATCTTCACCAGCACAGGCGCTGCCGGAGTCACATCGGGCGGCATTTCATTGCCGCTCATGCCCAGCGTCATGCTCCATGCATCGGCGGGGATCATCAGATCGGAATCTATCTCGTAGCTCGACCAGTCGCTGTGCCTATTTCCGGCAATGGATAGCTCCACCTTTTCCGGCGTGTCGTTACTTGGCGAAGGCATGGACCGTTTCTCCGGTTTCTACGAACGGGCTGCGCGCCCCATTTAAGCGCCACAGCTCCGGCGCACGGGTGTGATCGCCATACAAGTGATGGGCAAGCAGACGCATATTTGTCGGCGCAGTCACGATGCGCTGCACCAACGGAGGCCGCGTCTCGATCAATGCGGCAGCGGTGTCCTGTATCGCCAGCGCCAGATCCTTGAGCGGCTCGGTGATCGCCCGGCTATCTTCCAACGCATACACACTGCGGCAGTGCTCGATAGCCGCCTCAATCGCTGCGCGGGCTGTATTCGCCATCGCCTCGATCTCGGCAGGTTTGATTTCCGTGGTTTCAGTGGGGATAGATGAGCTGATATTTTGCGCATCCTCGATAGAGGTAAAAGCCAGCGTAACGGCATCAGCCAATGCGGTTGCGATAAACACCGCCACCGTGGCCTGCGTCACCGCGATTGCCTGCGCCTCGCTGGGTGCAGTGGCCGACGAGGTGTTGACCGCCTCCGGCTGCGCACCGGATGATGGCGCGGCAAATATATCCAGCAGCGAAAACTTAGCCTGAATCGACGACCACTCCGACAAGACGTTCGCACCCCAATCTTTAATATCCAACGCACCATTGATCAGCGCTGAAAAATCATTCGCCCAGGAGCGCGGATAAGCCAACACATCCAGACTCGCCAGCACCGCATTGGAAAACTCCATCGCGGCCAACAGCGGCCCGGTGATCGCCTCGCGCAGCTTTTTCAGCCCGGACAGAGGATTAGCATTGCGCAGCTTTTCCAGCAGCGTGGCGTATTTACTGACGGCGGCCTCGCGACAGACTGTGCTGGCAGCAGCCATTGTGTTCAGATTTTTGGAGGCTTGAGCCTTGTCAAAAAACGGGTTGCCGGGGGTGTACTCGATGAACTCGACAGAGACTGAGGCGTAATCTGGATTATCGGCATCGTGATGGACGCTGCCGCGCACCGCAGTCGCCTTGGCGATAGAGCCGAACACCGGATGAATAAATTCAGCCGCACCGGAATCCAGCCTCTTTAAAAACTCATTAAGGAATACTTCGTAGTCCTCGCCATAGAACACGGCCTCAACGGGAATGCGCCGTGCGTCGCGCCCCATCCCCTCAACACTTGAACCGTTGACATAAGGGTAAGAGTGCTCAACGACCGCCCAAGTAAATTCGTCATCGGTTTTAACGATGTCAAAAATAAGTCCGGCGAACTTTGCTTCCAGTAATGTTTTTTCCCAAGCCATGTGCGCACGTTACGCGCGCGCGGGAGGTCGGTTAAGGAGGAAGCCGTTCCGCTAGAAGGAACGGCAAGGGATTACGTGCTAGTTACGGCGGGCGAATAGCGAGTTCTCGCCGTTCACCGCGCTGGCAAGCTGGGAGCTATCCAGATTTACGGTGATCTGCTGCGGGCGATTGAGTATCGCCTCGGCCAGCTTCTGATTGCTTTCCACGATGGCGTCGCTACCCTGTTTATAGCTTTCCATCACGTTCTTGTCGGGTGCTGCGAGGTTATCGCCCAGCATACCGCCGAGCGCCGAGCCGATCATCGCTCCTGGCACTGCGCCGAAGCCGCCAAACAGCCCGCCGATTGCGCCGCCCGCAACCCCGCCGATCAGGCTACCCGTGGCACTGCCGGCCAGTTTTTTATATTCGTCTTTTTTCTGCTGCGCGGTGAGTTCCTTGTCGCTGGATATGTTCCACGCAGAGTAACTCGTCATCGCAGCCGTGAGCGGTGCGCCCCATTTCAAAGCACTCATCGCGCCAGATTTAAGCAACGCGCCGCGCCCCGTACCCGTAGCCGACTCACCCACCACAACTCCGCCAGGAGCAGAGGCTCGACTGTCGCGCTTCTGGCGCATCGCTTCGCCGGGTGAAAGCATGCTGCCCGGCCAATTGGTCACGAACACTTGCTGAGCGCCCATTGCCCCCATCGGCCCCATCTCGCCCATCGACCCGGCTTTGCCGCCTTTCCATTTCTTATAGGCCAGCCGCCCGGCGACCAAAGCCCCCGCGCCGCCCAGCAACATCTCCGGCAAATGTCCGCCATCCATGCCCGCCGTCGTTTTATCCGTCGCCCATTTCATGCCGTCGCGCAGCGGGGTGAACTGCGTATCAAATTTGGCAAACGCCGTATTCTTCAAGCGCGAGAACGCAGCACCCAGCCCATCGCTTTGCACCTTCAGCTTTTCCGCTGCTGAAGCGGATTTTTTAACGCGCTCTTCAAAGTCGCCGAACGATTGACTCTTACTGGAGAAGAACGAGGCCGCGCGCTCGCCTTCCTCGCCGAAGAGCATGTGACCGAGCATCTTCTTTTCTTTGTCGCTCTTCATGCCTTGGAACTGCTTACGCACGATCTCGATCACTTCGCCGAGATCCTTCAAGGTGGTTCTACCATCGGCATTCTTCTGCCAAAAGTTCATCCCGGTGGCTTCAATCGCTTTTCTGGCATGAGGCGTAACGCCTGCCATATTGCCGAGGAAACGATTCAGCGACGTGCCCGCCTCATTGCCCAGCGGATCAAGGTATCCGAGTGCGGCGAACATACGCTTGGGGTCGATCTTCAGGCTGGCCACAGTCGCGCCGACCTGCTGCGCGTTGTACAGCAACATGCCGGAATTCATCGCCGAGGCATCGTCCACCCGCGATATTTGATCGGCGAGCGCGCGGTATTCATCTGAAGTTTTAAAATTGAATGCATTGCCCAGTGCGCCCAGCTGCGAGGCGGATTGCTCCGGGCTGATGCCGCCCAGCTGCGCCAAAGAGGCCGCACCGAACGATGCGCCTTTTAAACCGTTAATGTTCACGCCTGACTTGAGCAACTGCCCGCTCAAATCCACCATCTGCGCATCGCTGAAGATTGTTTGCCCGGACAACTCGCGCGCCGTATCGCGCACCTGTTGCAGCTGCTTGTGCAGCTCGGCAGCGGAGTCGGTGCCGCTCATGATGTTGGACTTCACCACCAGCATTGCCCGCTCCAGCTCCACCACGCCATTGATCGCCGCCCGACCGGACAATGCTACGCCCACCTGAGAGGCCATGCGTGTGATGCCGGAGAAGCCGTTGAGCTGGGAATAGAACGCAGACATGCCTTGCTGCATTTCGCGGAAGGCGCTGCGCGTACCCGTCTTGAAACGGTTGATCTGCGCCTCGCCCTGGCTCAACGCACGCCCGAGGCCGGAACTGTCACCGTTAATGCGCAGGTAAAGTTGCAGGTTAGAACTCATGGGATTATGCTTTGACTATGAAAAACGACAACACATTGCTGGATGGAATAGCCGACGTAGCTGGCACGCTGCTGCTGGGCGGAGTCATCTTGTGGGTATTCCGCTTGCTCATCATGGGCTACGTGTACCTGTCGGCTATCTGCGTGGCATTGTTCTCTGAACTGATCTGGCCGTCCCTGCGCTGGCTATTCAAAGAAACCGGTATCGCGCTGCTGCGCACCTACAACCGGCTTACTTCTTTTTAGACCGCTTGGCCTTAAATCGCCGTGTGGTTGTTCCATCTTTACCCGGCGTTACCGACTCAGCCTCCGCACTCAACATCCCGAACAACCACAACCACTGCCCGTGTGTCAGGTCGATGGCGGCGACGCCAAAATAGTGATGAGCCTTCTCAGCGTGACGGAACTTAAACCGTTCAAAAGCGGCGTCTCGGGAGTTTTTTTTACTGCTTCAAAAAGCTTTAGCAATTCGCCTTCAGGCATATTGCGCTCAGAAGGCGATACCGTCCGCTCATGCTCCAGATACTTTTCGATCAGATGGGCCACCTCCTCGCGAGAGAGCGAGTCACGCAGCGATTCTGCATCCTCGGCCACCGGCTGGCCGCTCACCGGATCAACCAAAAAGCGCACCAGCAGCTGGCCGGACTTCTCCATCTCAAACAGCTCAACGGACGAAGTAGAAAACTCAATACCCGCCGCTTTCATGGCCGCTTCCACCGCTAGCCCTGCGCTCAGATAATCCTGCTCGGACAAAATACGCATGCCGAATTGAATGCCGTGGAGGCTCACTTTGCCGATGGCTGCTTTACCCGCCTTCAGGCGGTCTAGGAGATCGCTCATGCTGGTTCATCCACTCGCAACGAATAGCCGCTGATGTCTTGCACCATCTCGTTATCGAGCGAGTACTTCTTGCCAACGCTGGTTACATTGGAATCGAAATAGGTAGTGCGTGCAGACGGTGTCTCAACCGGATAAGTGACGATCCGCGCATTGTTCATTGAGCGCCACTTATAACCGCCGACCAACTGGGCGGGTGCAGTGATCTTCCACTCAACTTTCTCGCTCCCACGCGTACTGCCTTTGGGACGCCGCGTTTTATTCATCGTCGGCACAGGTTTTTTACCTGAGGTGAAGGTATCGTCGAAAGAAACAATATCGACCTCCGCACCGTTGATTTCCATTTGAATCTCGCCAACATAATCTGTGGTCATACTTACCTCCGTGAATT
>JBAZYW010000158.1:0-5546 GCA_041659125.1 Gallionellaceae bacterium
ATCCCCGGCCACCCGGTCAAGCCCGAGTTGGTTTCTCCCCTTACGGTGAAACGCCGCGCGATGAATACGCCGGAAGGCCGCGCCGCGATGGTTCATGCGCTGGTGCATATCGAGTTTAACGCGATCAATCTGGCGCTGGATGCGCTGTGGCGTTTTTCCGGTATGCCGCGCGAATATTACGCCGACTGGCTGCAAGTGGCCGATGAGGAGGCGCTGCACTTCATGCTGCTGGCCGAGCATTTGCAGACGCAGGGTTTTGCCTACGGCGATTTTTCCGGGCACAACGGGCTGTGGGATATGGCGGTGCGCACGCAGCATGATGTGCTGGTGCGCATGGCCTTGCTGCCCCGGACGATGGAGGCGCGCGGGCTGGATGTGACGCCGGGCACGAAAGCAAAGCTGGTGCAGGCGGGCGATAGCGCGATCGGCCCGATTTTGGACATCGTGCTGCGCGATGAGATCGGCCATGTCGCTATCGGCAATCGCTGGTTTAATTATCTGTGCGAGCAGCGCGGGCAGGAGCCGGAGGCCACCTATGCCGCTCTGCTCGTCGAATACAATGCGGTGCTGCGACGCGGCCCGTTCAATCTGGAAGCGCGCCGCGCGGCGGGTTTTAGTGAGCAGGAGTTGGCTCGGCTGGGGTTGAGCTGATGAGACGTGATGCTGGGGTTCGTACCTTACCACAGCCTACGTGTCGGGAGAGATGACGTCCATGAGAACCTATACCCGCGCATTTACTCCCGGTGGCACTTTCTTTTTTACCGTTAATTTGGCCGATAGATCGGACACTCTGTTCACCGACCACATCGTTGAATTGCGCGAAAGTGTGAAGAAAGTCCGCGACACGCATCCGTTTCATATTGATGCAATGGTCGTGTTGCCCGAGCATATTCATGCCATTTGGACATTGCCTGCGGGCGACACCGATTACCCGACACGCTGGTTATTGATCAAGGCGGGCTTCTCACGCAAGCTGCCAAAAACAGAACATATCAGCACGAGCCGGAGCAAGAAGGGTGAGCGCGGTGTTTGGCAACGGCGCTATTGGGAACATCAGATACGCGACGAGAATGATTTTGTGCGGCATGTGGATTACATCCATTTCAATCCGGTCAAACATGGCTATGTGAAGTCGCCATGCGATTGGGCGCATTCGTCCATTCATCGTTTTATGCGGGAGGGTGTTCTTCCGCCGAATTGGGGCGCGGAATACATCGCGGCGGAAGATATGCAATGGGGAGAACCCACGTAGGCTGGTGGTGAGGAACGAACCCCTGTGTTGCTGGAGTGCAATATGCTGGGGTTCGCAAGCTCACCACCAGCCTACGGTTCGTTCTTCACTGCCAGCCTGCGGTTGGGGCTCAAGCTGCGCTGAATTTTTCTTTAAGCGATGCTGCACGCTTCATCAAACGCCAGTCTCGGGCTGCGCGGATAGATGCTTTTCACATCGCCGTAGCCGAGGTTGCACATGAAGTTCGATTTCACATTCGTGCCCGCGAAAAACAACTGATCCACTGTCGCATTGTCGAAGCCGGACATCGGGCCGCAGTCGAGGCCGAGTGCGCGTGCGGCGATGATGAGGTACGCGCCTTGCAGTGTGCCGTTGCGGAAAGCGGTGATGTCCGCGAGCGCGGCGTTGCCTGCAAACATGTCGCGTGCATTGGGCATGGGCGGAAAGAGTTTGGGGAGTTGATCGAAGAAGCTCGTGTCGTAACCGATGATGGCGGTGACGGGCGCGGCCATCGTTTTGGCGCGGTTGCCTTCCATCATCGCTGGGTTGAGTTTTTCTTTGGCAGCTTTGCTTTTGACGAACACGATGCGCGCCGGACTACAGTTCATTGAGGTGGGGGCCATGCGCAAGGTGTCGTAAAGGCGATGCAGCAGTTCATCGGGAACCGCGCGGTCCTGCCATGCGTTGAGGGTGTGTGCTTCGAGGAATAGTTGGTCGAATGCGGCTTGGTTCAATGGCGTATTGGACATGTTGAACTCCCGTGGGTTGGTTGAGTTTCCGGAAAACGACGTACGAAGTTTATACTGATCGGATGCTAAAGTTTTAGCCTTTTAAAATGATTATAAAAAATATTTGGTGATTTGCGATGGCAACAAATAATGATTTGAACAACCTGCAGCCGCGTTCCGTTTGGGCGCACTTCGCCACGCTGTGCGCGATACCGCGTTCCTCGCTGCATGAGGCCGCTCTGAAACAACATCTCATCGAATGGGCACAGGTGCACGGCATTGTTGCTGTCGTCGATAGTGCGGGCAATCTGATCCTGAAAAAGCCCGCCAGCCCCGGTTGTGAGGCGATGCCCGGTGTGGTTTTGCAAGGCCATCTCGATATGGTGTGTCAGGCCAATGCCGGAACGGTGCATGACTTTGAGTGCGATGCGATCCGCACGGTGGTGCGCGATGGCTGGCTCATCGCGGAGGACACGACGCTGGGCGCGGACAACGGTATCGGAGTGGCGTTGGCATTGGCGGCGCTGGAAGAACCGGGCTTGATTCATCCCGCGCTGGAAGTGCTGCTCACTATCAACGAGGAGTCGGGCATGGACGGCGCGCGCGGCTTGGCACCCGGCACCTTGCAGGGCAAGACGCTGATCAATCTCGATACCGAGGAGTGGGGGCATTTTTATCTGGGCTGCGCGGGCGGAGTGGATGTGGAGGTGAGTAATTCCGTTCACAGAACCCCTTCGACAGGCTCAGGGCGAACGGTGATGGAATTGGATGAAGTACCCTCGGATTTTGCGCTCCTGCGCTTCGATGTGTCCGGTCTGTGCGGTGGTCACTCCGGCATCGACATCCACCTCGGGCGCGGCAATGCGATCAAGCTGCTGGCGGAAGCGCTGCGTGATCTGGCCGCACACACCGACGTGCGCCTGATCGAGATGCAGGGCGGCTCGGCGCGCAATGCGATTCCGCGCGAGGCATTCGCGGTGTGCGCGTTGCCTGTCGCTGCGGTGGCGGGTATGCATGAGTGGGTGGAGCATCGGCTTGCGGCATGGCAGCTGCGCTTTGCGCAGGCGGATGCGAAGGTGGCGTTCCGTTACGAACTGGATGAGATGCCGGTGGGTAAAGCTGTTCATCAAGCTGAGCGAGATCGTGTGCTGGCTTTTCTCGACACTGCCGCCAACGGCGTCGCACAAATGAGCGATGACTTCCCCGGCGTGACCGACACCTCCAGCAATCTCGGTGTGTTCTCATTGAAGCAGGGTGAGATCAAGGCGACCTTCAAGGTGCGTTCGCTGCACGATGCGCGCGCCGATGTGCTGGCCGACAAGTTGGTGTCCTTTGCTTCCAGTTACGGGCTGCATGCGTGGAAGGACGGTGCGTATCCGGGCTGGACGCCGAACTCTTCTTCCGCTTTGCTCGCGCTGTGCCAGCAGGTGTACATCGGGCAATTCGGCGAGCCTGCCTCCTTGCAGGTGATTCACGCCGGACTGGAATGCGGTCTGCTTGCCGCCAGCCATCCGCATTTGGACATGATTTCGTTCGGCCCGGATATTCGCGGCGCGCACGCGCCCGGCGAGCGGGTGGAGATTGAGTCGGTAGGGAGCTGCTGGCAGCTGCTGAAGGCGGTGTTGCAGGCGCTGGCGCAGCGGGGATGAACTGGAGAAAGCTGGAGCCAAAGCAGTGGAGTGTAGGAGCGTGCCCTGCACGCGACATATCCCATTCGCGTGCAGGGCACGCTCCTACAAAACCGTAAGTGCAGGGGGCGCACACTCGTGTAATGCGTTGAGTATTTGAAATAATTCGTTCATGATGCGCACTCGTTGAGTTCGCTTCCTTGTCATGTCGTACTCAAAAACTGGTTTCAGTTGATAACTTAATGCATCAGGCTGTTGTCTCGAACTCAATCTAAAGGAGTCGCAAGATGAATAGATTTGTAATCGTTGCGTTGTTGCTCTGCTTGCAAGGAATCAGCTCTGTCGCATTTGCCGAAGCTCGCAAAGCTGATGAGCCTAAGGCCGGTACTGAATGGGCGGAACCCAAGACGGGGATGCTGTTTGTGTGGGTGCCATCGGGGTGTTTTCAGATGGGGGGGACGGATTGGGGATTTCAGTCGCCGATACACAAGGTATGCGTCAAAGGTTTTTGGATGGGGAAATTCGAGGTGACGCAGGCACAGTATCTACAGGTGACAGGGGCGAATCCAAGCAGGTTCAAGGTGGTGAATAATCCGGTCGAGACAGTGAGTTTTGACGATGCCTCCAATTTTACTGTGCGTATGGCCGAGGCCACCGGCACGAAAGTCAGATTGCCTTCCGAGGCCGAGTGGGAATACGCGTGCCGTGCCGGGCAGAATCAAGGGAGATACTGCGGGAGCGATGAGAACCCGAATCACTTGGCTTTATATAAAGCCAACAGTTATAAACAGGCGCGCCCTGTCGGGCATCTGACCGCGAATGATTGGGGCTTGTACGACATGAGCGGCAACGTGTGGGAGTGGGTACAGGATTGCTGGCATGAAAATTTTGTCGGTGCGCCTGCCGATGGCGGCGTATGGCAAGGGGGCGCGTGTGCCCAGCGCGTGGTGCGCGGTGGTTCATGGTGTAACGACGAGACCTACGCCCGCGCCAGTTTTCGCTACGGTAATGACCCCGATGGCGGTGAGTGCAGCGGATTCCGGGTGGCTAGAACTTTGCGCTGATAAGCGGTAGCGCAATGGAAACAATTTGTGACAGGGCACGGTTATCTGCGAAATCGTTGCCGCCAAGCAAAGGAGTGCAAGATGAATGAAGTGACTCATCCCGATTGGAAGCCGGATTTCTTTCGCGAAGTACTCGATCTCGCCGACATGGCGGTACTGGCGCTCAGTCATGACTACGAGGTTATCTACGCCAACCATTACATCTGCGACCGCATCCTCGGCATTCCGCAATCGGCGGCTATTGGCATGTTCTTGCCGCATGAAAAGACCCTCCCCGACGAAGAGATGCAAAGAGTGGTGGAACACACCAAGCGCGTATTGGAGCAGGGTGTCGCGGAGCGTATCGAGAATTGGGCGCTGCATCAGGATGGGTCGCGGCGCATGATGTATTGGTCGTCGGCGCCCGTGTTCGATGCGAACGGCAAGGTCAAGCATCTGCTGGCGGTGGGTATGGATGTGACCGAGCAACGCAAGGAAAAGCAGCAGTTGGAAAATCTGGCGCATCGCGATGCGTTGACTGATTTGCACAACCGTACTTTTTTCGAGCGGCGTCTGCCGGAAGATATGGCTCGCGCGAATCTGGAAGAAACGAGCCTTGCTTTGCTCTATATCGATCTCGATGGATTCAAACCGGTCAACGATCATCATGGTCACGAGACGGGTGATGCCGTGCTGCGCGAGGTCGCTTTGCGCTTGCGCAAAGGGCTGCGCCAGAACGATATGGTGTGCAGGATAGGCGGCGACGAATTTGCGGTGATTCTGCCGGGCGTTTCATCGCGTGATGATGCCCGCACTATTGCGGAGCAAATGATCAAGCGCCTGTCGCAACCCTATGAGATCAAGGGCGAGGTGCAAAATCTCGGTGCCAGCATCGGTGTGGCTTTCCTGAATAACG
>JBAZYW010000159.1:0-5510 GCA_041659125.1 Gallionellaceae bacterium
TTCGGCGCGCATCTCGTCGACTGTGTCTTTGATAGTGCCGAGCACCGAGCCCATCGCCACGATTATGGTTTCCGCATCGTCGGCGCAGTAGGTGCGCACCAAGCCGCCGCTGTCGCGACCGAATATTTTTTTGAATTCTGCGGACAACTGCGGGATCAGTTCCAGCGCCTGCATCTGCTTGGCATGTGCGAGATACTTTACTTCCATGAATGCCTCCGGTCCGACCATCGCGCCGATGGAAACCGGCTCGGCCGGGTCGAGCACCTGGCGCGGGTCGAACGGCGGCAGGTAAGCATCCACCTGTTCCTGCGCCGGGATGTCCACGCGCTCGAAGGCGTGCGTCAAAATGAAACCATCCATGCACACCATGATCGGCATGGAGAGTTCTTCGGCCAAACGGAACGCCTGAATGTGCAGATCGACCGCTTCCTGATTGGTTTCGGCGAACAGCTGCATCCAGCCGGAATCGCGCTGCGACAGAGAATCGGAGTGGTCATTCCAGATGTTGATCGGCGCACCGATGGCGCGGTTGGCCACGGTCATCACGATGGGCAGTCCAAGGCCGGAAGCGTTGTACACCGCCTCCACCATGAACAGCAACCCCTGCGAAGCGGTGGCGGTGTAGGAACGCGCCCCCGCCGCCGAAGCGCCGATGGCGACCGACATCGCGGCAAATTCGCTTTCCACGTTGATGAACTCGCACGGCGTCAGCTCGCCCGCTTTCACCATTTCGCCCAGCGCTTCGACTATGTGTGTTTGCGGCGAGATGGGGTAGGCGCAGATCACTTCGGGGCGGCATAGCGCGATGGCCTCGGCCACGGCTTTGGAGCCTTCGGTCTGTTTAAGCATGTGCTGCCTCCTTCATCTTTTCTTTGACCAGATTGTAGGCTTCGGTTGCCGCAGCGATGTTGCCCTCGGCCACTTTGCCGGAGAATTTTTCGTTGATCGCTTTGATGACGGATTCCAGTTTGAACATGCCGGATAGCGCGGCAAAACCGGCGATGAGCGGCACATTGGGGATGGGGCGGCCGACATGCTTGAGTCCCAGTTCGGTGGCTGGCAGGGTGCAGAAGCGCTCGGCTTTGCGTTGTTTGAGAATGTCGCCCAGTCCGAGCGCTTCGAAACTGTGGTGCGTGTTGAGTAGAACGTAACCGTCCTGTTTCAGCCCGGCAAACACGTCGATCTGATGTAGCAGCGTGGGGTCTTGAATGATGAGCGCGTCCGGCTCCATGATGGGTTCGCGCAGGCGAATTTCTTTGTTGTCGATGCGGCAGAAGGCCACCACCGGCGCGCCCGTGCGCTCCGAACCAAAACTGGGGAAGGCTTGCGCGTGGCGTCCTTCCTCGAACGCTGCTACGGACAACATCTCGGTTGCGGTCACCACACCCTGACCGCCGCGACCATGAACTCGTATTTGGAACATTTGTCCTCCTCCTCGTTTCGTGTTGTGGCGGAATTCTACGTCAGATCGGACAACTTGTTCAGCCTGTGCTCAATAGTCTATGCCCAGCAGCGCAAAGCGCGACATTTTCGCATTGCCGGGAAGCGCAATGAGGGTTAAAATACCCGCCGTGGGAAAAATATCCACGAAATATTTTGATGGCTTTGCAGAGCGCAGGTACAAGATGCTTGCCCCGCAAAGGCTAAATTGAATCCGATTGAATCCGATAGATTTTTTTGGTTCATCAATAATGATGAGGAATAAAAAATGAAGAAAAAACTTTTCGCTGTTGCATTGTTGTCTGCCATCGCAGCCCCGGCTTGTGCGGCCGATGATAGCGGTGTGTATCTTGTCGGTACATTGGGCAAGACAACCAATATCAGCAACGCTGAAAGCGGCCCGTCATTCGGCGGCTTGATCGGCTATCAATTTAATTCGGTTTTTTCTGTTGAGGGTGGAATGACTGCGCTGGTCGAGAAGGCCAAATATATAGTGCCGCCGCCGGGTTATCTGGGCGCCGGTACCTATACCTCCACAACGCTGGCCGGTTCCGAATTTGCGGCCGTAGTGGGGTTGCCTATGACTGAGGATTTTTCAGTCTTGATTCGTTTGGGCTACACGAGCATGGAAAGGACGAATAATCCTTCTCCTGCTGAAGTGGAGACGAGTTGGAAAGGTTCGTCATACGGCTTGGGCGCGCAATATATGTTGCCGCATGAATTCGGTTTAAATGGCAACAGGCTGAAAATCGGTCTGCGTGCTGGATACAGCAAATACAACCTGAAAGACTCCGCCGGATTGCAAACGGAAACGCCAGCCAACACCTACGTTGGCGGGGTGATTTTGTTCTAAGCAAGGTGATCTTCAAATCATCTTGCGGTAAGACAAATCGGTTGCCAGAGTATCTTGCCGATGAATTCGCTCTCCTCTAGCTTGCCTATCCTTCACATCGAGGGTCTGAACCTGCATTTCGATGACGGTCAGACCAAGGCGCTGAACGGCATCGATCTGGATGTTAGGGAGGGGGAGTTCGTCGCTATCGTTGGCCCCAGCGGTTCAGGTAAATCGAGTCTGTTGAATGTGATTGGGACGCTCGATGCGCCGACTTCAGGTGAGTTGGTTTTTCGCGATCAGCCCTATTCCAAAATCAGGGATGCTTCGCTGTTCCGCCGGGAAAACATCGGTTTTATTTTTCAGGCGTTCCATCTAATTCCGACGCTTTCCGCGCTCGACAACGTGATCGTGCCGACCATCGGTTGCGATGGCGCTGCCGATGACTACAAAGCGCACGCCGAGGCGCTGCTGACGCAGCTGGGGTTGCGCGAGCGGCTGCATCATTTTCCGGGCAAGCTGTCCGGCGGGGAGCGGCAGCGCGTGGCTATCGCACGCGCCTTGATCAACCGGCCGCGCGTGATTTTGGCCGATGAGCCGACCGGCAGCTTGGATAGCGCCAATGCGGATCAGGTGCTGAACCTTCTGACCGGCATCGTCAAGCAACAGGGGCTGACGCTGATTATGGTGACGCACGACGCGACGGTTTCCGCGCGCTCGGATCGCATCATCTACATGCGCGACGGCAGGATTGAACAAGGGGTGGGCGCATGAACCTGTTTCGCTTCGCGCTGGACAATCTGTATCGCAGGCCGGCGCGCACAGGTCTTACGGTGTCCGCCATCGCGCTGGGCATTGCGGCGGTGGTGGCATTGACCAGCATTGCCTGGGGGTTCGAGGCGAGCTGGCAGAAGGCCAACGATGCGCGTGGCACCGATTTGATCGTGACCCGCGTTGCCAGCGAAAACACCATGCCGTCGCCATTTAAAGCCGAAAAAGTGCAGCAAGCGCTGGCGGAATTGCCGCACGTGAAGGAGGTCGTCGGGCTGCTGAGCGAAATGCTGAGCGTGAGCGAAGATGCGCCGCCGGTGTTCGTATTCGGCTGGGTCTACGGCAGCTATCTTTGGGAGCACCTGAAGCTGGTCGACGGGCGTTGGCCGGCCAGCCGCGAAGAGCCGGTGGTGGTGATAGGTGCGCTTGCCGCCGAGATGCTGCACAAAAAGACCGGTGATCAGGTGGAGATCGAAGGTAAGGTCTTTCAAGTCGCGGGTATCTTCGAGAGCAACGCGGTTGTGGAAAACGGCGCCTTGTTGATGACGCTGGATCTGGCGCAGCAAGTGACTGACAAGCCGGGCAAAGTGAACGTGCTGAACATCAAGGTGGATGCCGACGCAACCGAGGCCGATCTGCGCAATATCAAAGAGCAGGTAAAACAGACCTTGCCGGGTTTTGTGGCGATCACCTCGGGCGAGCTGGTGAGCAAGAACGCGGTAGTGCGCATTTCCAAGGCGATGAGCAATGCCACCATTCTCATCGCCGGTCTGGTTGGTGCGCTGGTGGTGTTCAACACCATGCTCATGAGCATCAATGAACGTACCCGCGAGATCGGGATATTGCTGGCTCTGGGCTGGCAGCGCGGCACCATCATGCAGCTGATTGTCAGCGAAGCGGTGATTCTCTCGCTGGCGGGAGGGATGGCGGGAATTGTGATGGGGGTCGGCATCGCGTGGGGTCTGGAACACATTGAACTGATGCGCGGCAAAATCGACGCGATCTTCTCGCTCCCGTTCTTTTTCTCGGTGTTGGCTCTTTCGGTGTTGCTGGGCATTTGCGGCGGTTTTTATCCCGCGTTCAAAGCGGCGCGTTTGTTGCCGTCTGCCGCGCTGAGGCACGAATGATGCTGCGGGTTGTTCTGGCAGGCTTGTTGTTGTGCGCAAGCGCGGGATATGCAGCCGAAGTTACTGTGTCGGCTAACGCCTTGGCCGAGTCGATGAGGCAAGCCCGCTTTTCAAACGGCTTTGAGGCGCGCTTGAATGTGTTCGTAACCAAAGCCAATGGCGCGCATCCCGCGCCGTTGAAACTGGCGGTGATCGGGCAGATTTCTGCCGACAGGCAGCGCTTGTCGATTCGCGGTATTGCGCCCGAATCGGTGCGCAATCGAAGCTATGCCGTCGAGCGCGGTAGCGATGGGCGCATCAAAGGGGTGGATAGCGAACATGCCGGGTTTGATGTGTCCGCCCGGATGTTCGATTCCGGCTTGGTGGCCTGGGATATGCTGAGTCCGTGGTGGGGTTGGTCAAAGCAGTTTTTGGAAGGGACGGAACAAATTGATGGTCGCGATTGTCTGAAGCTGCGTTCTGTTGCAGACGATGAAAAAAGCTCGATTCGAGAAGTTGAAAGCTGCGTGGATCAACAGGCCAAACTTTCACTCAGAACACGGCTGTACGATAGCCGGCATGTTTTGATACGCACGACCACGGTTGAGAAAGTCATGCGCAAAGGCGATGCTGGCGCGATGGCGGCAAAGAAGCTGACGATCCGCGAAGCCGGCAAGATGCTCACCAATATTGAAGTTTATGCGGGTGATGAGCAGTATGAGATTTCTGCCGACACATTTGCGGCACTGGATAAGCTAACGCATAACGAACAACAGAAAACGAAATGAATACGTTACCCCAACAAGCAGAGATAGGCGAAATTCCGGTTAACTGGTGCAACGCCGATGCCGTTACTTCCAGCGTGATGGAGGCGGTGAGCTTCGTCACGCCGGTGCTGGAGGTGTTTTTCATTCGCACTGTTGCCGAAGGTATCCGGACGCGGCAGGACGGGGAGCTGGTGCAGCGTTGTCAGGAATTTATTCACGAAGAGTCCAACCATTCGGTAGTCCACAAAAGATTCAATGCGACGCTGCTGGGTCATCTTGGGAAGCACCCCCCGGGGCTTGCCATGATCAGCGCGCTGCTTGACAGTGCAAGAAAGCATTTGCGCCTCTCCAAGCGTTTGGCATTGGCCGCAGCGCTGGAGCATTTTGCAGCTGTCATTTCCAAGTTGTATATCAGCCACGATCCGCGTCTGACATTCGAGTCGGCGTTTGCCAAAGAATTGTTCGATATGCATGCACGCGAAGAGTTGGCGCATCGTTGCGTGGTGTTCGATCTGTGGCGTGCCCACGGCGCCGGTGGACGCGTTGCGCGCATCGTGACCATTGGCGTGGCATCGCTTGCGGCGGCAATGTATG
>JBAZYW010000160.1:0-5510 GCA_041659125.1 Gallionellaceae bacterium
TTATCTGCATTTGCGGTACTGGCATTGCTGATCGGCATCATCATTACGTTAATCATGGGCAGCATGCCCGCCATCAATGCATTCGGCCTGGGGTTTTTAACCAGTTCCGAATGGAATCCTGTAACGGAACAATTCGGCGCACTGGTTCCCATCTTCGGCACGATAGCCACCGCCAGCATCGCTTTATTGATCGCCATACCCGTCAGCTTCGGTATCGCCCTCTTCCTGACCGAGCTTTCTCCCCAGTGGATGCGTCGGCCGCTCGGTATCGCCATTGAGTTGCTCGCCGGCATACCCAGCATTATTTACGGCATGTGGGGCTTGTTCATATTCGTCCCCTTGTTTGCCGAACATGTTGAGCCTTGGATTAACGATAACTTGGGTCAGCTTCCGCTCATCTCCCCTTTATTCACCGGCCCCAATATGGGGATCAGCGTACTGGCGGCCGGAATTATTCTAGCCATCATGGTTATCCCGTTCATCGCATCGGTGATGCGCGACGTATTCGATGTTGTCCCTTCGCTACTCAAAGAATCCGCTTACGGACTGGGGGCCACCACATGGGAAGTAATGTACCAAGTCGTCTTGCCCTACACCAAGATCGGCGTAGTCGGCGGCATCATGCTCGGACTGGGACGCGCTTTGGGCGAAACCATGGCGGTCACCTTCATCATCGGTAACGCACACAGACTCAGCGCATCGCTACTTGAACCCGGAAACAGCATCTCCTCAGCCCTTGCCAACGAATTTACCGAAGCCGTCGGCGATCTGTACACCTCTGCATTGATCGAGCTCGGCCTGATCCTATTTTTCATTACTTTTGTTGTGCTATCGATAGCCCGCTTCATGCTGTTCAAGCTGGCGCAACGAGAAGGGCGAGGAGCCTGATATGTTTTCACTTTACGCACGACGCCGTTTCATCAACGGACTTAGCCTGACCGTTTCCGTCCTCGCCATGGCATTCGGCTTGTTCTGGCTGGGCTGGATATTATGGACTCTGCTGATGCAAGGCCTTCCGGGAATGAATGCCAGCATATTTACGCAGACCACCCCTCCCCCCGGCAGCCAAGGCGGATTGGGCAACGCCATCTGGGGCAGCTTGATGATGACATCGCTCGCTACGCTGATCGGCACTCCGATCGGCATTCTGGCCGGAACCTATCTGGCGGAATTCGGCCAGCGCGGCTGGCTCGCCCCGGCGACCCGCTTCATCAACGATATCTTGTTGTCTGCCCCCTCCATCGTGATCGGCCTGTTTGTTTATGAAGTTTATGTCGTAAAAGTCGGCCACTTCGCGGGTTGGGGCGGCACACTGGCGCTCTCTATCATCGTCATTCCCGTGGTCATCCGCACCACCGAAAACATGCTCCGCCTTATCCCCAACACCCTGCGGGAAGCAGCAGCGGCACTGGGTACCCCGCAATGGAAAGTCATTAGTTTTGTGACACTGCGCGCCGCCCGTGCCGGAATATTGACCGGCATTTTGTTGGCTGTAGCACGTATCAGCGGCGAAACGGCTCCGTTGTTATTTACCGCGCTGAACAATCAGTTCTGGAGCAACAACATGAACCAACCGATGGCCAACTTGCCCGTGGTCATCTTCCAGTTCGCCATGAGCCCCTACGATGACTGGCGCAGTCTCGCTTGGGCCGGCGCACTCCTCATTACGTTCAGCGTGCTAACCCTCAACATCCTCGCACGCGTGATGTTCCGCCAAAAAGCCAACACTTATTAAGGATGCAAGCAGATGAATGCTGAACAAACCGTTACGCCCAAGCTTATCGTAAAGGATCTCAACTTTTACTATGGCGCGGATCGCGCACTTAAAGACATCAACCTGACCATCCCCGAAAAGATGGTCACCGCCTTCATCGGCCCGTCCGGCTGTGGCAAATCCACCTTGCTGCGCACCTTTAACCGCATGTACCAGCTTTATCCAAAACAACGCGCCGAGGGCGAAATCCTTCTGGACGGCCAAAATCTGCTGGATAAAAAGCAAGACCTCAATAAACTACGCGCCAAAATCGGCATGGTTTTTCAGAAACCCACACCGTTTCCGATGTCCATCTACGACAACATCGCATTCGGCGTAAAGCTGTATGAAAACCTGAGCAGCCACGACATGGCTGAGCGCGTGGAATGGGCATTGAAAAAAGCCGCGCTGTGGAACGAAGTAAAGGACAAACTGAAACAAAGCGGCACCGGACTCTCCGGCGGACAGCAACAGCGCCTGTGCATCGCCCGCGCCATTGCCGTCAAACCCCAAGTGCTGTTGCTGGACGAGCCGACTTCCGCGCTGGACCCGATCTCCACCGCGCACATCGAAAAATTGGTCGATGAGTTGAAGAAAGAATTCACCATCGTCATCGTCACGCACAACATGCAGCAAGCGGCGCGCGTCTCGGACTTCACCGCCTACATGTATCTGGGCGACCTGATCGAATTCGGCGACACCAGCACCGTCTTCACCAATCCGAAACGCAAAGAGACAGAGGACTATATCACCGGACGATTCGGTTAATCGAACCACAACTTAATCGGCAGGTTTGCATAGCCTGCCGATTAGGTAATGTTCAGAACTTCCTGCTTCACTCTCGCTACACCCCACCCCAAAGCCCCAGCAGCACGCTGCGCAATCTGCCCTAGCTCGCTTTCCGTCAGCTTCGCCAAAATCAACAACGGCATACGGCGACGCAACAAATCATCCAGATGCACGACCATTTCCTCGCGCGCACAAAATAACAAGTCGGCGAAAATAAACGGTAGCGCGGGCACCAAGCGACCAGCCAAGGATGGGTTTATCTCGACATCGCGCAGAATATCGCTCACGCGTTTGCCATGCCGCCGCATGAGCCACTTGCTGCATTCGGCATCAATGCCCAGCTTGTGCGCCTGCTCGACTATCGCCGCAGACCATGCGGCGAAATCATCCGGTGTCCAGGGGAAGGCGCGCCCTTTGGTGCGGCACGGAACGTCCACGCCGAGTTCGGCGCACACCGCATCCACAATGACGGCGGCATCTTCCCGCGCCGAAGTGAGCTTGCCGCCGACGGAATAGAACACACCGTTGCCGGTCGTCTTTAGTTCCCAATCGCGGCTGACGGCGGAGGGTGACGCCGCATCGCTTTGCCGCATCACGCGCACACCGGCATAGCTGCCGATCACATCGCGTTCCGTCCACTGCGAGCTGAGATAATGATTCACTTCGCGCAACAGATAATCAACATCGGCTTTCTCCACGTCCACATGTTCGATGTCGCCGCGATAGTCAGTATCAGTCGTGCCGACCAGCGTGAGGCCGTACCACGGGATCATAAAGAACACGCGCCCATCAGACTTGGCCGTCAGCAACAGCGCCTCTTCCCCCAGCATCTTCGGCAAGATGAGATGAACCCCCTTGCTCAGGCGACACCATGCACGGCTTACCGCAGCCTCCGTCATCCATTGCCCGGTGGCATTCACGACCTGCCGAGCTTGAACCTGTCGAGTTCCCCCGCTGACTCGATCCTGTACCGTTGCGCCGCTCACCTTGCCATTCATTTCGTTCAAAGCAACGAGTTCGCAATGATTAACGCACGCTGCGCCCGCAGCCATCGCACCCGCAACCAACTCCAACACCAAACGGGCGTCATCGGTTTGCGCATCGGCATAGGTGAAGCCGCCGCGCAGGCCATTCTGGGCAAGCGCAGAAAAGCGTTGGGCGAACTTAGTGCGATTGAAATAACGATGGCGCATACCCGCATCAGGAATGCGCGCCAGCAGATCGTACAGCGTGAGTCCCGCTTTCAGCTGCAACCTGCCGATGCGGCTATGTGCATACACCGGCACGCCGAAACGCAGCGGCCACACGCGATGCGGCGCAGTCTCCAATAACATGCCGCGCTCGGTCAGCGCCTTCTTCACCAGTTTGAAATCATACGATTCCAAATAGCGCAAACCACCGTGGATCAACTTGCTGGATGCGGAGGATGTCGCTCCCGCCCAGTCGCCCTGCTCCACCAGCGCGACCTTCAGTCCGCGCAACGCCGCATCGTAAGCAGTCCATGCACCGTAGATACCTCCGCCGCACACCAATAGATCAAAATGCGTGGCCGTCAACGCGGCGAAGTCGCGCTTCATACGCCCCTCATGCGCAACGCTTTTTGCGGCAAATCGCTGATGAGAATATCTACCCCAAGATTCAGCGCCTTGTTGATTTCCTCATCGCTGTTGCAGGTGTACACTGCGATGCTTTTGCCGTGACCGCGCAACAGCCGGACGAAGGACTCATCCAGCGTGGCAATAGGCAGACACAGCCCGTGCAAAAAACTCTGCTCCATCAAAATGCGCTCGGCGTCCGCCAAAGTCTGATCTGTCTCGAAGTTATAAACCAGGGGGAAACCCGGTCGATATTGCTGCGCATAGATTAGACTGGCAAGGTCAAAAGAAGAAACGAGGATGGCATCGCCATGACTGACCCCGACCATATCCAGCGTCTGTCGCACCTTGATCTCATGCCGCGCACGTTCTTCCCAGTCGCGATTTTTTATTTCGAGTAACAGGCGGCAACGATGGCGATATAACTCAATGAATTCCTGCAAACGCATGATGCCTTCCGCCTGAACGCCTTGACCGAAATGCCCCGAAAAATTCATTGCACGTAATTGTGTATAGTTGAAATCGTCGATGTGCTTTGTAGCGTGACCGGGCAGCTTGCTCAGAAAGCGGTCATGCCACAGCACCGCCACTTCATCACGGCTCAGTTGCACATCTGTCTCTATGCCGTCGATAGCATAGGTCAACGCCCTGTCGAAAGCGCCGCGCGTATTCTCTGCCGCCTCCTTATTCGCGCCGCGATGGGCAAATATCAGGCTATGCTTGTGCAACTCGGTGTTCCGTATGCTCATGTCATTGAGTCCTTAATCAGTGATCTAAGTGTAATCTGAAACCCTGCATCCATTGTTGAAGCTGAAAAAATATTAACGTACTATTCCATTGGGTGGAAATCGGGCAATCCTTTAATTGTTTCAGCATATCAATTCGCATGAGAAAATCACATGATTCACACACCTTCGGCATCCTCTGCACAAAATATGTCCCCGGACGATAAACCTGTCATCAACTTCGACTTCAATACCTCGATGGCCGACATCGAAAAACACCTCGAAGAAGCGCGGCGCAGCACAGCGCATGAATTCATCGAGCCGCAACGCCCGGCATTTCAAACAGAGTCGCAGACCACGCCATTGACGCCCCCCTCGCCGCCGCCCGTGCAGCCCCCTGCTTTCGAGTCCAGCTTCCTTGCCGAATTGGCGCAGGAATCCGCAAAAAAACAAGGGGCAAACTTGTCCGCGACGCAAGAGTTGCAAGCCCGTTCGCAACGCTTGCACGACGCACTCAATCGCATCATTGGCTTCTTCACTCCGTTAATCCAGTATGCCAACAGCATGGAACCGGACATCTCCAGAAGCTATCGTCTCGATGCCCGCACCACCTATACCCGGTTAAAATGGCGCGGTGCTTTTCTGGAT
>JBAZYW010000161.1:0-5461 GCA_041659125.1 Gallionellaceae bacterium
CCGTAGGTCGGGTTAGCTTAGCGTAACCCGACACTGCTAAATCATTCGCAGATTCAATTCGTCGGGTTACGCTGCGCTAACCCGACCTACCACTCATCCCTGTATATTTTGCGAAAAATAGACAGGCCTTTTTTCTGCTTGTAGCTGGGGAGGGGGCGAGCTAGGATGTGTGCCGATATCTTCGGAGCACATGATCAATCATGAAGACGCTATTGATAACCGGCGCGAATCGCGGCATAGGGCTGGAATTCTGCAAACAATATGCGGCGGCTGGCTGGCGCGTTCTGGCTTGTTGCCGCGATCCGCACCAAGCGGATGCGCTCAACAAACTGGCCGCGCGTTATCCTGACCGCATCCAACTCCATGCCCTGACCGTCACCGACCATGCGCAGATCGAGCAACTTGCGCGCACGCTGGCCGATGAAGCGATAGACCTGCTCCTCAACAACGCAGGCGTCTATCCGGCTGCGGACAAACGCGGCTTTGGCCAAACCGACTATGCGGAATGGATGGCTGCCTTCAACATCAACAGCATGGCCCCGCTCAAGATGGCCGAAGCGTTTGTCAGCCAGATCGCGCGCAGCAAACTCAAGCTCATCGTCACCATCACCAGCCAGATGGGCAGCATCGACGACAACGGCAGCGGCGGCAGCTACCTGTATCGCAGCAGCAAAGCGGCAGCCAACATGGTGGTCAAAAGCTTGGCCGTCGACCTGCAAGAAAAAGGCATCACCTCCGTGGCCTTCAACCCCGGCTGGGTCAAGACCGACATGGGCGGCCCCAACGCCATGATCCCGGTCGAGCAAAGCGTGAGCGATATGCGCAAGGTCATCGACGGCCTCACCCCGGCGGACACGGGTAAATTCATCGGCAATGACGGACTGGTGATTCCTTGGTGAGGTTTGCGGCGTGAGGAAAGACCTATATCTTTTAGCATATCGGAGATGAAAGTTTTTGCTGCTAGTCTTCGGTGCGTTGAATTGTGGGGCATGAAAATGTATTTCGAGCTAGGCTTCTTCAATTCTTTCTAAATCCACCTTCTAAATCACATTAAGTATTAGGAACCTTATGCCAGTGCCTGAACACGTTATATCAAGGCTATCACCTTCTGTTCAACCACTTGTTTTCGAAACCGGCTTGGAAGAAATGCCCTATATGACAGCTGGCACTGTTTTCATGGTTGGGTATGAAGGCAAGCCTTATGTGCTCACCACTCGTCACGGACTTAATCCGGAAAACATCGGCCCGATCTGTGTATTTCCATCAGACTGGTCGCAGAAAATCATCCCTCTCAAAAATGTCTTCTATGTGCCTCGCACATACGAAGCTGAAGATTTTGTGGACTTGGCAGTAATCGAAATCGACACCGCACGAATTACCAACCAAGAAATCGCACAAGCCACACTTATTGATCTCGCTCTTGCAAGTGGAGAATGGCAACTTGATACACATCTTGTTGACTTGTTCATCTTAGGCTATCCGGGCGACAAATCGCATGTCGATTATGAAACTCAAGAATTACGAACCGACAGAGTCACACTTTTTGGTCGATACGGAGGAGCATCTCCTATCCCGCATCTGCATATAATGAACGTAGATCGCTCTCATGAGCTATCTACATTCAATGGACTGAGTGGCTCACCGGTATTCGGGTGGATACAAACTCCCGATAAAAATCCAAGGGTCGTCTTCTGCGGCATGGTAATTCGCGGCACTGCATCATCGGGTCTAGTTCACTTCCTTGATCGATCAGTCCTATTGGACGCCCTTACTATCAAAAGGCAGTATGAATTGGTAGAGGACTAGGATTTAAGCATCATGGCGTGTGACCAAGGAGACTGGAAATGAACGCACGAGTTAAAACAGCAATAGAACTTTGGGGTTATGTCGCCCCTCTGTTGCAACCTGCGCGCAATGCCAAAGAGTACGCACAATTGGTTGAAGCCCTTGATGCTGCAATCGATGCAGGCGGTGCTAATGAAAAACATCCGCTCGCCAGACTGGTGGACTATCTCGGTGATCTGGTCGCGGAATATGAAGCCAAGGACAAAATGCCGAAAGCGGCCACTGGAGCGGAGGCGCTGCGCTATTTGATGCAACGCGATGGTCTGCGCCAAGTCGATCTTCCCGAGTTGGGTAGCCAAGGTGTCGTGTCTGAATTGTTATCGGGGCGACGTGAATTTAATGCGCGCCAAGCTAAAGAGTTGGCGGCACGTTTTGGTGTATCGGCTGCGTTGTTTTTGTAAGAGTAAACCGACTCCGAGGGGCGGCCTCGGGGGCAGCTATCGCAATAGCTTTTCGACGCTGAAGCCGTGATTGATCTGAAACAAGCCCAACGCGCTTTCAGTCTTCTGCCAAATTTGTCGCCCCCTTCCGTTTTGTACGGTTTGCTACAAAACTCTTTCCCATAAATTCCAGTCAAATCAATCCGCTGACTTTGGCACAGCATTTGCAGATACGAGGGTGTCATTACTCGTGAGTCACTGCCATGCAAGCCAAGGACATCGCCGAACTGCTGAACGAACCGGCCTGCGCACATAACAAGAAGGAGAAATCCGGTTGTGCGCGACCCAAGCCGGGCGCGACGTCGGGCGGCTGTTCGTTCGACGGGGCGCAGATCGCGTTGCTGCCCATCGCCGATGTGGCGCATATCGTGCACGGCCCCATTGCCTGTGCGGGCAGTTCTTGGGACAACCGTGGCACGCGTTCTTCCGGACCGACTTTGTATCGCATCGGCATGACCACCGACCTCACCGAACAGGATGTCATCATGGGGCGCGGTGAGAAGCGGCTGTTCCACGCCATCAAGCAGGCGGTGGACAGTTATTCCCCCAAAGCAGTATTCGTTTACAACACCTGCGTGCCCGCGCTCACCGGCGACGACATCAGCGCAGTGTGCAAAGCCGCCGCCGAAAAATGCGGCGTGCCGGTGGTGCCGGTGGATTGCGCCGGTTTTTACGGCACCAAAAATCTCGGCAACCGCATCGCGGGCGAGGCCATGTTCAAGTATGTGGTGGGCACGGCAGAGCCGCTGCCTGCTCCGCCGGAATCACAGCGTCCCGGCATCGAGGTTCACGACGTGAACCTGATTGGCGAATACAACATCGCGGGCGAATTCTGGAATGTGTTGCCGCTGTTCGACGAACTCGGCCTGCGCATCCTGTGTACGCTCTCCGGCGATGCGCGCTTTCACGACGTGCAGACCATGCACCGCGCCGAAGCCAATATGGTGGTGTGTGCCAAGGCCTTGCTCAACGTGGCGCGCAAATTGCAAACCGACTACAAGACGCCGTATTTCGAGGGCAGCTTTTACGGCGTGACCGACACCTCGATGGCGTTCCGTGAATTTGCCAAACTACTTAATGATCCATCGCTCACTGAGCGCACCGAACAGCTCATCGCGCGCGAAGAAGCCAAGATCAACGCGGCACTCGACCCGTGGCGCGACAAGCTGCGCGGCAAGCGTGTGCTGCTCTACACCGGCGGTGTGAAGTCGTGGTCTATCGTTTCCGCGCTGCAAGACCTCGGCATGGAAGTTGTCGCCACCGGCACCAACAAATCCACCGAAGAAGACAAAGCGCGCATCCGCGAGATCATGGGCGAGAAAACCAAGATGATCACCGACGGCAGCCCCAAGGCGCTGCTCGGCGCGGTGAAGGAATATCAGGCCGATATTCTCATCGCGGGCGGACGCAATATGTACACCGCGCTCAAGGCGCGCATTCCGTTCCTCGACATTAATCAGGAACGCGAGTTCGGCTACGAGGGTTATAGCGGCATGATCGAACTTGCGCGCCAGCTCGCGCTGACGATACAGAGTCCGGTGTGGCAGGCAGTGCGCAAGCCTGCGCCGTGGGCGAAGGCGGGTGTGCCGGGTGTGGAGTTGGGGGCGTGATGATAAAAACTAATCGCTATTCATTTAATCCGTTCGCACTGAGCTTGTCGAAGTGTGAACGGATTAAATGTTCTGAGCCACAAACCATTCATGGTTCGACAGGCTCACCACGAACGGTTTGTGGAGGAGCTCAACATGGCTGAAATCCTGAAACGCAACAAAGCACTCGCGGTGAATCCGCTCAAGGCCAGCCAGCCGCTCGGCGCTTCGCTGGCTTTCCTCGGCATCAACCGCGCGATTCCGATGCTGCATGGTTCGCAGGGATGCAGTGCGTTCGGTAAGGTGTTTTTTGTGCGGCATTTTCGCGAGCCGATTCCGTTGCAGACCACGGCGATGGATCAGGTCTCGACGGTGATGAATGCGGATGAGAATGTGATCGAGGGTTTGCGGGCGGTGTGCGAGAAAAGCAAACCTGCGTTGATCGGTCTGCCCACGACGGGCTTGTCCGAAACACAGGGTACGGACATCAAGCGGTTGGTGAAAGATTTTTATGCCGCGCATCCCGAGTTTGCGCACATCCCCGTGGTGCCGGTGAATACGCCGGATTTCACCGGGTGTTTGGAAAGCGGTTATGCGCTGGCGGTGAAAGCAATGCTCGAAGTGCTGGTGCAACAAGGCAACAACTCTGGCCGACGCAAGAAGCAGGTCAACGTGCTGGCCGGATCGTTCCTCACGCCGGGCGACATTGAGCACGTCAAGGAATTGATCGAGGCATTCGGTTTGCGTCCGCTGGTGTTGCCGGACATCGCCGATTCGCTCGATGGGCATCTCACCGAGATGGAGAGCAGTCCGGTGACGGTGGGCGGTACGCCCGTGTCGGACATTTCCAGCATGGGCGAGTCCATCGCCACGCTGGTGTTGGGCAATTCGCTGTTCGATGCGGCAGACTTTCTCAAAGAGCAAACCGGGGTTCCCGATTATCGCTTTGATTGTTTGATGGGATTGGATGCGGTGGACAGTTTCGTCGCGGCATTGGCCGAAATCAGCGGCAAACCCGTGCCGGAAAAAATCGAACGCCAGCGCGCGCAGTTGCAGGACGCGATGGTGGACAGCCATTTCATGCTGGGTTTCGCGCGCGTCGCCATCGCCGCTGATCCCGATTTGCTGTACGGATTTTCGCGGCTGGTGAGTGAGATGGGCTGCGAAGTGGTGGCAGCCGTTTCTCCTGCGCGCGCCAATATTTTGCAGGACGTGAACGCTGTTCAGGTAAGTATTGGCGATCTGGAAGATTTGGAAGTCGTGGCCAAAAACAAAGGTGCGCAACTCGTGATCAGCAACTCGCACGCAGTGGAGAGCGCGCGCCGTCTCGGCGTGCCGCTGCTGCGCGCGGGTTTCCCGCAATACGACTTGCTCGGAGGGTATCAGCGTCTGTGGATCGGCTATCGCGGTACGCGCCAGACGCTGTTCGATCTGGCGAACCTGCTGGTGGAGCACGGTCAGCACGAGCCGCAATCTTATGTTTCGATCTACAGCCAGCGAACGGGAGAAGGTCGTGCGACACCTGCGGCTGGTTCAACCCATTAAGGAGCATGCCATGACGGTAAAAATCGCTTTTGCCAGCAGCGA
>JBAZYW010000162.1:0-5399 GCA_041659125.1 Gallionellaceae bacterium
CGCAGCTTTGCGCTTGGGACGGCTAGTACGTGACGAATGGCTTGAAAAGTTTTCATGGGTAGGGATTATCAGGGGACGCGTTGAGCAATGTCAATGCCATGCTGCAAAAACAAACGGGCAGGACTCGCGTCCTGCCCGGCTCACGGCCTTAAGGCGAATCGACCATTTTCGGCAACTCGTAACACCAGTCGAGGCTGCCTTCGTCGTTGGTGAATATGCGTTCGCTCTGTAAGCCCTGTTCACGCAACTGGATCTTAAGATCGCCGGTTTTACTTTTGTGAAATTCGGAGAGCCCATTGTGGGCGACCATGCTGCGCACCAGCGTATCGCCCACGACCTCGCCGATCTCGCAGCAAACCCCTACAGCACTTTCTTCCCGCGTGCCCAACAGGTACGTCTGCTCTTGCTGAAAAGCGAGTAGCCGGTCCAACTGCTCCTGCATTCAGCTTTTCCATTTCACTATAGGGTTTGGCAAATTTGGACACCATCTTTTGCCAATTTTCCTGATGCGCCAAGGTTAACTTGACGACTCCCTGCTTTATATTCGTTGCAAGAGTCAGATATTTTGCGAACTCGGCGTCCGCTTTGACCCGCACCAAACCCTGCTCTTTTACTTCGATAATTTTTTTGCACTCGGCTATCGCCAAGCCAATTTGATTGATTTGCGCTTCCAATCTAGCCGAGTCCGGCACCAGCATGGCAATGACAGTCTGCTTTCCGCGACACGAATTGGACGATTTTATTTTTATTTTTCTGCCCGCGATACCGCACCCTTCCGCGCGATCGATCTGAATATTCTCGGCGATGATCTCGCAGTTCACTGCGCGCTCGATCACCACAGAATTGCCCTTGATCAAACAGGCCTCGGCATATTTCACCGAGACATGCCCCTCCCACGCCTCGATGATGGAATTAAAGGCGCGTCCGTTCGACGTAACATCGCCGCCAAGGCTTTTTGCACTACCGCTCGACAGATTGCTTTCCAGCAGAATAAAGCCGCCTTGCGAAACAATATCGCCGTAGACATCCGAGCGAAAAGTCATATTCTTGCCTTCGACTGCGCGCCCCTCCTGCACCTCGCCGTGTTCGATGAACTCGTTGCCGGACAAGGACAGATCGCCCGTTGTCTTCATGCTGATGCCGCCCTTGTTCTCGATCTTTTCCGTGACAGAAATATTGTTGGATTCAGTATCCAGAGAAAGAAAACCATCCCGGCTTGACACGATGAATTCAAACCCGTCCTGTTTCTCCACGCGCGTACCCGGCCCGGCCAATGGATGCAGATCGAGATCCTTGGGAATCTCCGGTTCGATAATTACCCCGTTCACCTTGTATCCCGGCTTGCCGAGTACACGCGGCTTTTTCTTCAGCAGACGGGCCTCCGCATTGATCTGCGGAAAACGATTCTGGAACTTGCGCAGATCCGCTTTGCCGTTGGCTAATATCTTCGGCGAATTGTCACGGCGCAATACCTCGCTCGCCTCTTCAATTTCCGCATCAATACCCTCGGTCGCTTCAAGCTGGACGGCAACAGTCATGCGCCCCATCTCACCGCTGGCAATCACGCCCGTGATCTTCTCTGCATCAATGCCGAAGCGCACTCCCTTCAGCCACAGATCCGCAATGAATTCATCCGTATCAAGCTTGGTGGGCTTTAGCTCCTCCTTGCGCGTCGAACCCACAATGAGTGCTATGCCATCGGCATCCGGTGTGCCATAGACAGGCACTTCCGTCATCACCTCGATCTGGACTGGTTCAAAAAAATACTCTGCGCGCTTACCCTGAGAATCGATCTTCACCCCTTTATAAAGCGCCTTGCGCTTGGGGGAAAAAACCACGACATCTCCGGCCAGCTTCAATTTTGAGCCTATGCCGTGCTTATCCAAAATAGCGTCGTAGTCGTAAAGCAAATCCATCAGCAAACGATAATCCAACCCTTGAAATCGCGCGCCCTCGCTGAACAGCTTATCAATGAACAATTCGAATCCACCGCCCACAGGAAAAAGCGACAGATCAACAAAGATACCGTCTTTCTGCCGCAGCAGATAAGCGGGCAAAGCCACTGCCGCCTGATTTCCGATGTTTGATTGCTGCGCTATATTCACAATATTTCGATTTTTATTCCAAGAGCACAGCACGCGACGTACCGTGTAATTCGACCAACCAGAACGGATGACCATTATTTACGGAGGGGATTTTATACTGAATTATGACAATTTCGCGCGTAGAAACTGACATCTTCAGTCTACGATGGCACGGGATGTATATTTCAACGACGGGAATTTCTCATCACCCGTGTTGCCGGAGATGTCTACAATGTCCTGCTTGCAGCCAAAGAGGCTGCTAATGCGCGGCTTATACGCACCCGGTCGGCTTGGGCATGCCGCCGTATTTGGTGATGGGTTTCATCGGGCCGGTCATCCACAGATCAAACAGTTCTTTTTGATCCTCATTGATGTGTTTGGCGAATTTTCGAATCGGCGGCACAGAGCCGAATTCCTCATAATATTCGCGCGCCTTAGCGATGTGCTCCCACTTCTTTTCGTTCATTTCATAGCCATCCGCCTCTGCCATCGCGCACCCGATCTCCAGAGACCAGTCGCTCATATCGACAAGATAGCCGTCACCATCGCGTTTTGGAATTTGCATGGACTGACCTTTCAAGTTAAGGAAAACGGGAGCATTTAGCCTTACCCGATGAATTTGGTCAATTACTCTAAAGAGGGGGGGGCAAGAGGTTTTTTTACGCTTCTACATCTGCAAACAAAAGGGGGCAAGCAATCATTATCCCCGCCCCTATCTTTCCCGCCAGCGAATGGCAGCTTGTGTTTCTCAATTACAGAAAAGCGTTTGTTCGGCGCAGACGATCAGCGATCACGCGCATCACATACAGTGCAAAATTGGGGGTTTGCTGAATGAGAAAATTAAAACGTTTGCGCTCGATGGGCATTAACTTGCACTCGCTCTTCGCAACGACTGTAGCCGAACGGACTTCGTCATCGATCATCGCCATCTCACCCAGAATCGCACCAGCCTCAGCGGTCTCCACCAATCTGCCGCGAACAGTGATCTCAGCAGTGCCGGAAATGAGCACGTACATCAAGGCGCCCTGCTCGCCCTCCTTAAACAATACCTGACCAGCATCCAGCGTTTGCAAATCAGTCTCATAACGAAACAACTCGGCCAGATTCATATACATCTCCTCATGATTGTTAGCGGCAACATTATTCTAGTTTGAAACTTATTACAAAACACATCTGCAATGCGTATATTTTCAAATCCAGTCTTAATCCGCTTTTGCCTTATGCGGGCATTTAGCTTTGGTGCAATCGGCATAGATGTAGAGCGAGTGATCATGAACGGCAAAGCCACGATCACTGGCCACTTTTTCCTGACGCGACTCAATAGTCGCATCGTAGAACTCTTCGACATGACCGCATTGCAGGCAAACGATGTGGTCGTGGTGCTTGCCCTGATTGAGCTCAAACACCGACTTGCCCCCTTCAAAGTAGTGACGCACCAACAATCCGGCCTGCTCAAACTGGGTCAGCACGCGATAAACCGTGGCCAGTCCCACGTCATCACCACTGGCCAGCAATAGCTTGTACACATCTTCCGCGCTTAAATGGCGTTCTTGAGCGGATTCAAACAGGCTCAAGACCTTAAGGCGCGGCACAGTGGACTTTAGGCCGACATTCTTTAAGTGTTCCGGTTGGTGCATCTCAAGGCTCTCCAGTGGTTTTTGCCATCGTGCCTGAAAGAGATGACAATTTCAATTGCAATTGCGAATGATAATGATTATCATTCGCAAAACAACCCCAAAAAGGATTGCCATGAAAAACATTTTTCTTATCCCGCTACTCTTGCCCCTTATCGCTCTTGCATCCGAGGCCGACTACACGCTGGTCATCAAAGACCATCGCTTCCAGCCCGCCGAATTAACCGTTCCATCCGGCAAAAAGATCAAACTTCTCATTGAGAATCAGGATGCCACGCCGGAAGAATTCGAAAGCCATGCGCTGAACCGGGAGAAAGTGATCAGTGGACACGGTCGCACCAGCATATTCATCGGCCCGCTTGATCCAGGCCGCTACCCGTTCTTCGGCGAATTCAACGAAGCCACCGCCCAAGGCGTAATCATCGCGAAATAGGAGAAACATGCCATGTTCGGAACCGCCATTATTGTTTTTCGTGAAGTGCTGGAAGCCGCAATCATCATCGGCATCGTCGCTGCCGCCACCCGCAACATTCCCGGTAGCCGACGCTGGCTAATCGCCGGGCTGCTAGCCGGCTTGGGCGGCGCTGTCGTGGTCGCTGTCTTCACCGATGCGATTGGATCGCTGGCCAGCGGTATCGGCCAGGAACTCTTCAACGCTATCGTGCTCGGCATCGCGGTAGTCATGCTGGCATGGCACAACATATGGATGTCGTCGCACGGCAGCGCGCTCGCCGCGAGCGCGCGCTCGATTGCAAGCGACATCCGCGATGGAGGCAGCGAGTGCTCGGCACTATTGCTTATCGTAGGGTTGGCCGTACTCCGCGAAGGCTCGGAAACAGTCCTGTTCCTCTACGGTATCGCAGCATCCGAAAATGGCGTGCAATCCTCGATGCTGCCCGGCGGCCTGATCGGATTGTCGCTCGGCATCGCAGTCGGCTACACAATGTACGCCGGACTACTGCGCATACCGATGAAGTGGTTTTTTGCCGCCACCAGTGTGCTGGTACTGCTGCTTGCCGCCGGCATGGCCTCACAAGCAGCAAATTTCCTGATACAGGCCGACTTATTACCCAGCCTCACCGCTCCCCTCTGGGACACCTCGGCGGCACTGTCGGAAAACACTCTTCCCGGCATGTTGTTGCACAGCCTGATCGGATACGACTCCAGCCCGGCAGGAATGCAAATTGTGTTTTATCTCGTCACACTTATCGCAATCACCCTCGGCATGAAATGGGCCGCTCGCCGCCAGTCCAACGCATCTCAATCCAACGAAAGGCCATCCCCATGAAAAAAGCGCCACGCCTTACTTTCTGCATCCTGTCCGTCGGGATGCTATGTGCACAGAACGTCTTTGCCGGCCCTGCGGATTATGTCTACACGCCCACCGTCGAATACGGCGAGCGCGAACTGGACATCAAATTCGGTAGTGCATCATCAGACGCAGGCTCGCGGCCCCAAGCAACCAGCATCGGTTTTGGATATGGCGCTACTGAATACTGGTTCACCGAGGTCTATCTGAAACAAAAAATAAATTCGAGCGAAAACACCACGCTGGCCGAATGGGAAAATAAATTTCTGTTGACGGAAACCGGCAAATATCCGGTAGACATCGGCCTCATCACCGAGCTGGAGGCTCCGATAAGCGGCAGTGCGCCGTGGGAAATAAAATTCGGCCCATTGC
>JBAZYW010000163.1:0-5374 GCA_041659125.1 Gallionellaceae bacterium
GAGCAGATTGAGCGGCGTGGATTTGCCGGAACCGGACGGCCCCATGATGGAGAGATATTCGCCGTCGCCCAATCGCATGTTGATGTCGCGCAGCGCGGCGACTTGCTGGTCGCCGACAGTGAAGGTGCGGCTGACGTTTTGCAGCTCGATCATTTTGCTGCGGGTGCAACGCCGGGTTGGCTTACTTCGGGTTGGACAGTGGCTCCCGCCTTAACTCCCGGCCTGTCCAGTGAGGAAACGATCTGGTCGCCTTCGTTCAAACCGGAAACAATTTCGGTGTATTCCCAATTCGCCAGTCCGGTTGTTACGGCGCGCTCTTCCAGTTTGCCATCGCTCTTGTAGAACAACACGCGCTTGCCCTCCATCAGCGTCTGGGTCGGGATGCGCACGACTTTTTCATGCAGATCATGCACGATCTCCACATCGGCGCTGTAGCCCACCAGCAGACTTTCCGTCTTCGGCAGCTCGACGAACTCCACCTCGACTTCGACCGTGCGCGCCTGCTTTTCCAGCTCCAGCACGTAAGGCGCGATGCGTTTCACTTTACCCGCGAAGTTGCGGCCTTTGATCGCATCCAGCGTGATGCGGCTGCTCTGCCCGAGCTTGAGCTTGGCTGCATCCACTTCGTCGATCGGTGCACTCACATACAGGCAGCTATCGTCGATCAGATCAACGGCAGGAAGAGTCGCAATGCCGGGCGGCGACGGCGTGGCGTATTCGCCCAGCTCGCCGCTGATGTCGGCCACAATGCCCGCAAACGGCGCGCGCAGCACCATGCGCTCCAGCCCGGTCTGCACTACTTCGATCCGCGATTTGGATTGTTTGATGTCGTTGCGTGCGCCGTCGCACGAGGCTTGTCGCGACTGGGCGTCAGTCAAGGCGCGATCGAGCTGCTGCGGAGAAATGAACCCCTTATCCCTCAGTTCTTTCGAACGCTCGGCTTCGCGCTGCGCGGCTTCAGCCATCGTACAAACTTCACGCACGCGCATTTCCGAAGTCTTCAACTGGTCGCGCGACAACCTTTCCTGCGCGTGCAGGTCCTGATCCCACAGCTCCAGCAGTATCTGTCCAGCAACGACGCGCTCGCCTTTCTTCACCAGCATTTTGGAAATTTGTCCGCCCGCCGGAGGTGCCAGCTTGGCGCGACGACAAGGCTTGACCGTTCCCGCGCGCGTGTTGCTCACCGAGGCTTCGACATTACCCCTGTCCACTTTTTTCAACACGACAAATAACGGTTTGCTGCGGGTGGCGTACCAAGCCACGGACGCCAATGCAATGGCAATGATCACAATAATCAAGGTACGTTTGAGTGGGAAACTGCGCTTGCTGGATTGCAACGAAGACATTTGATCTCCCGACGAAGCAGCTAAGGGGTGGTGCCGAAACTGAGAATCGAACTCAGGACTGAGCGTTACGAGTGCCCTGTTTTACCACTAGAACTATTTCGGCGTCTGAAACTGGTGTACAAATTATATCAGCACAATGCAATACACAAAATCGATTAGACCATCCACTTGTATGGCGAAACATCGAATAGTTGCGCCTCACCGTTGAGCTCGTTCAGCAACACTTCCACGCTGGCTGGTGCCATCGTCACGCCGTAGCGGAAATGCCCGCTGTTGATATACAAATTTTCCAGCACGGGATGACATCCGATAGTGGGGATATTATCGGGCGACCCCGGGCGTAGACCTGACCAGTGTTTAACGACAGGTTTATCGCGCAAGGCGGGCAACAACTCAAGCGCATGTTGCAACAACATCTCACGCGCTTCATCAGTGGTACTTTTGTCGAAGCCTACATCCTCCAGCGTGCTGCCCACCAGCAAGTGTCCATCGCGGCGCGGGATCAGGTACATGCCTTGATGCAGCACGATGTGCGGTAGCGGCGGCGTATCAAATTTGAACAGCAGCATTTGCCCGCGTACCGGCTTGATGCCTAGCTGCGATGCATGTTCGCCCAGCACCTGTTTGCTCCAGGCACCGGCGGTGACGATGTAGCGCTCTGCGCTGAATTCGCCGCGCGAGGTGAGCAGCTTTCGCACGGCATCATGCTCGACCACCAGCTCTTGCACGGCACATTGCTCGACGATGCGCCCGCCGAGCTGTTCCACGCGTGCGCGCTGCGCTTGCAGCAAACGCGGGTTACGCGCTTGTGCCACATCCGGCAACAACAAGCCGCCATCTACCGCTTCCGCGCGCATCCCGTGTGCGGCACACCATTGCAGCGCCGCCTGCATATCGAACGGCGGCAACACCAGCATTCCGCTCGTCTGATATTCCGGATCGATACCGGTGGATCGATACAACTCTGCCGCCCACGCACCGAACAAAGCCGCGCCGCGCGAGGTGAGCTGCGTCACGACATCGGGATAATCCCACGGACACAGCGGCGACAGAATGCCGCCCCCAGCCCAAGAAGACTCCCGCCCCACCGCACCGCGCTCCAGCACTGTCACCGCAGCGCCCTGCTTCAAGAGCGCTTCGGCGCTCGCCAGTCCCAGAGCGCCTGCACCCACCACCATAAAATCAGTGCGCAAAATCTTTTCCCTTCACCATGCACAGCACTACGGCATCGCGGTTGCGTTGTTGCATATTACGGTTTTGAGCTCAGCGCCTTGGGCAGCGGGAACACGACATTTTCCGGGATGCCGTCTAATTCGCGCACACCGCTCGCGCCGAGCTCCATCAAACGCGCGATCACTTCCTGCACCAGCACTTCCGGCGCAGACGCGCCCGCGCTGATGCCGACATGCCGCTTGTTTTGCAGCCATGCGGGATTCAATTCGCCGGCGTTGTCGATCAGATAGGCGGGGACTTTAAGATTGTCAGCCACTTCGCGCAGACGATTGGAATTGGAGCTATTGGGTGAGCCGACCACGATCACCACATCGCATTGCTGCGCCAGCAGCTTAACCGCATCCTGACGGTTTTGCGTGGCATAGCAGATGTCATCTTTCTTCGGCCCGGTGATAAACGGGAAGCGCGCTTCGAGCGCCGCGATGATGATGCTGGCATCATCCATCGACAAGGTGGTTTGGGTCACAAAAGCAAGATTGCTCTCGTCGTTCACCTTGAGTTTTTGCACGTCGGCGGGCGACTCCACCAGATACATGCCGCCGTTGCTCTGCCCCATCGTGCCTTCCACTTCGGGATGCCCTTTGTGTCCGATCATGATGATCTCTTTGCCACGCTCGCGCAGGCGCGACACTTCGATATGCACCTTGGTCACCAGAGGGCAAGTCGCATCGAACACCGTCAAACCGCGCGCTTCCGCCTCGCGCCGCACCGCTTGCGACACACCGTGCGCGCTAAAAATAAGAATGCTGTTCGGCGGTACATCGGCAATATCTTCGATGAAGATCGCCCCCTTGGCTTTGAGCCCTTCCACCACGAATTTGTTATGCACCACTTCATGGCGCACATAGATAGGCGCGCCGTGCAGCGCCAGCGCGCGCTCGACGATCTCAATGGCGCGATCCACTCCGGCGCAGAAACCGCGCGGATTAGCGAGTAGCAGATCCATCATTCTTCTCCGGTTTTTTCTTAAAGCTGTCCCACAATAACAATGCTGCACCGATATTGATCGCGCTGTCCGCCACATTGAACGCAGCAAAGTGATGTTCGTCCCAATGGAAATCAAGAAAATCCACCACGTAGCCGTACATCAGACGGTCGATCAAATTACCCAGCGCACCACCGAGGATGAACGCCAGTGCGATGCAGAACAATTTTTCCTGCTGGTGTTTGCGCAACAGCCAGATGATCCACACGGAAGCCGCGATAGCGATGCCGCTGAACAGCCAGCGCTGCCAGCCGCCCGCATCGTTCAGCATGCCGAACGACGCACCGAGGTTGTGTATCAGCAGCAGATTAAAGAAGCCGGTGACGGTGTAGCTTTCGCCGTAAGCGAAATGGCTGCTGATCCACAGCTTGCTGAGTTGATCGAGCACGATCACCAGCGCCCCCAACCCCAGCCATTTCACCAGCATGCCATTAAGCATAACGACGCGCCTCGCCGGAGCCGTGCAGGTTGCTTACACAGCGTCCGCATAGAGTCGGATGCGCGGCATCGCTGCCCACGTCTGCACGATAATGCCAGCAGCGGTCGCACTTGGCGTGGGTGCTTGGCTTGACCTCTATTCCAAGACCACCGCCTTCACGCAGATGCACATTAGCGCGCGAGGTTATAAAAACGAAACGTAGGTCATCGCCAAGCCTGACCAAAAGTTCGTAAGTATCTTTCTTGATCGCGTAAACATCCACTTCTGCCTGTAGCGCAGAGCCGATTGAACCTGCGGCGCGCTGCTCTTCCAGTTTTTTGTTCACCAGTTCGCGCACGTTGCGGATGTCTTGCCATGCATTGACCTCCGCCGCATCCATGCAAGCATCCGGCAAGCTATACCACTGCTCTTCAAACACGCTCACATCGTCCTTGCCGCTCAACACCGCCCACACTTCTTCGCCGGTGAACGACAGCACGGGCGCCATCAAACGCACCAGCGCATGGGTGATGTGATACAGCGCGTTTTGCGCCGAGCGCCGCGCCAGCGAATCTTTACCGGCTGTGTAAAGCCGGTCTTTCAGAATATCGAGATAGAAACCGCCCAGCGCTTCCGAACAGAACGCCTGCAATTTCTGCGCGATCAGATGGAATTCGTAGCGGTCGTAATCGGCGCGTACTTCGTCTTGCAGCTTCTGCGTCAACGCCAAAGCATAGCGATCGATCTCCAGCCATTGATCTACGGGCAACGCATGTTTGGCATGATCGTAGTCGGCGATGTTCGCCAGCAGGAAGCGCAAGGTATTGCGGATGCGGCGATAGCCTTCCACCACGCGCTTCAGAATTTCGTCGGAGATGGTCAGCTCGCCCGAGTAGTCGGTGGAGGCCACCCACAGGCGCAGAATGTCGGCACCGAGCGTATCCAGAATCTTTTGCGGCGCGATGACGTTGCCCTTGGATTTGGACATTTTGTGCCCCTGCCCGTCCACCACAAAACCGTGTGTAAGCAGCGCGTCGTAAGGCGCGCGACCATTGATGGCGCAGGAGGTGAGCAAAGATGATTGGAACCAGCCTCTATGTTGGTCGGAGCCTTCCAGATACAAGTCCGCCGGGAATTTCAGTTCACCGCGCTGTGCCAGCACCGCCGCATGCGTCGCACCGGAATCAAACCATACGTCCAAGGTGTCGGTAAGTTTGCGGTAGTGCGCCACATCGTCGCCAAGCAATTCCTTGGCATCCAGTGAGAACCACGCTTCGATTCCCTGCTGCTCGATGCGCTTGGCCACCACTTCCAGCAACTCCGGTGTGCGCGGGTGCAAAGCCATGGTTTCTTTGTGCACGAAGAACGGCATCGGCACGCCCCAATTGCGCT
>JBAZYW010000164.1:0-5371 GCA_041659125.1 Gallionellaceae bacterium
CGGCCCGGACTGATGCAGCTTGAGATGCACCCTGGGAACGCTCTTCTTGAATTCCGTAATCACCTGCGGCAGCGCATAACGCGCCTGCGTATGCGTGGCTATCACCGTGAGCTGGCCTTCGTCGCGGTGGCTGTATTGCTCCACCAGATTTTTAATATTGTTCGAGTCGAGCAATATGCGCTCCACGATCACCAGCAACTCGCGCCCCGGATCGGTGAGCCCGAGCAGGCGCTTGCCCTTGCGTACAAACAGCTCCACGCCCAGTTCATCTTCGAGATCCTTGATGTGCTTGGACACGCCGGACTGCGAAGTGAACAGCGCGTTGCCGACCTCGGTGAGATTGAAGTTGCAACGCGCGGCCTCGCGAATAATCCTAAGCTGCTGAAAGTTCATTTTTCTCTCCTGACTCAAACACCTTAAACTGGCGCGGCCGGATAAACACTTTATCCCCGTTCACCAGCGGCGCGCCGTCAAAACGCTCACGACTCAATTCAATCTCGATGAATTCGCTGCTGCCGTCCGCCGCCACTTCCACGCGCACGATCGAACCAATGGCGCGCACCAGTTTAACTTCAACCGGCAGGGCTGTGTCGTCTTGCGGTGTGCGGCTGATGTCGATGTCGTGCGGACGCACATAGGCCACCGCATCGCCGTGCTGCTCCGTCCACGGCGCATGGTCGCGGCTGTGAAACAGATTCACGTTGCCGATAAACTGGTACACAAACGGCGTGGCCGGTGTGGCATACACTTCGTCCGGCGTGCCGATCTGTTCGATCTTGCCCTTGTTCATCACCACTACGCGGTCGGCCACTTCCAGCGCCTCTTCCTGATCGTGCGTGACGAAAATGCTAGTGATGTGCAACTCGTCATGCAGGCGGCGCAGCCAGCGGCGCAACTCTTTGCGCACCTGTGCATCGAGCGCGCCGAACGGCTCATCCAGCAACAAGATTTTCGGCTCGACGGCGAGTGCGCGCGCCAAGGCAATGCGCTGGCGCTGCCCACCGGAAAGCTGCGCGGGGTAACGGTCATGCAGAAAATCCAGCTGCACCAGACTCAGCAACTCATGCACGCCGCGCTTGATTTCCGCTTCGTTCGGGCGCTCTTTTTTCGGCTTCACACGCAGGCCGAACGCGACGTTTTCAAACACCGTCATGTGGCGGAACAGCGCGTAGTGCTGAAACACGAAGCCGACGTTGCGCTCGCGCGCATCGCGCTGCTGTACATCTTCGCCGTGGAATAGCAGCTTGCCGGAATCGGCCAGCTCCATGCCGCCGATAATGCGCAGCAGAGAAGTCTTACCGCAACCGGAGGGGCCGAGCAGCGCCAGCAACTCGCCGCTATTCACTTCGAGGTTGATGTTGTCCAGCGCTTTGTAAGTGCCGAATTGTTTGTTCAGGTTTTCGATGGTGATGCTCATTGTGTCGCTCCGCTTTTCGTAGGTTGGGTTACGCGATGAACCTGCTAACCCGACCTACACAAGATTGTTTAGTGCGCGCCGTGTAAAGGTTCGCCGCTGCGTTTCGCTTGCCACTCGACCAGCGCTTTCACCAGCAGCGTGACCAACGCCAGCAGCGCCAGCAGCGAGGCCACGGCAAAGGCCGCGACAAAGTTGTATTCGTTGTAAAGAATCTCGACGTGCAGCGGCATGGTGTTGGTCATGCCGCGTATGTGGCCGGACACCACCGATACCGCGCCGAATTCGCCCATGGCACGGGCGTTACACAAGATCACGCCGTACAGCAGCCCCCATTTAATGTTGGGCAGAGTCACACGCCGGAAGGTTTGCCAACCGGAGGCGCCGAGCGACACCGCCGCCTCTTCCTCTTCCTTCCCTTGCGCCTGCATCAGCGGAATCAATTCGCGTGCGACGAACGGAAAGGTGACGAAGATGGTGGCCAGCACGATGCCGGGCACGGCGAAAATCAGCTTGATGTCGTGCGCCTGCAACCACGGCCCGACCCAGCCCTGCGCGCCGAACAGCAGCACGTAGACCAAACCGTACACCACCGGGCTGACTGCGAACGGCAAGTCGATCAGCGTGATGAGTAGGCTCTTGCCCTTGAACTCGAACTTGGCAATCGCCCAAGCCGCCGCGATGCCAAACACCAGATTGGCGGGTACGGCGATGGCGGCGGCGATAAAGGTGAGCTTGATTGCCGACCACGCGTCCGGTTCTTTTAGCGCGGTGATGTAAGTGTCCCAGCCTTTGCTCAGCGCTTCATAGAATACGGCGAACAGCGGCAGGCCTAAGAACAGCAGCAGATAAGTCAGCGCGATGCCGACCAGCAACAGCGTCACACCCAGCGACTCCTGCGTGGAGATCTTACGGTTGGTTTGCGCCGACATTTATCTAGCCCCTCTTCTGGAAGTCCACCATTGCAGCGCGTTGATTGCCAGCAACAGCGCAAATGAAATCAGTAGCATCGCCACCGCAATCGCGGTTGCCCCCGCGTAGTCGTATTGCTCCAGCTTGGCGACGATCAGCAGCGGCGAAATTTCCGAGATGTAGGGCATGTTGCCCGCTATGAAAATCACCGAGCCGTACTCGCCGATGGCGCGGGCAAAAGCCAGTGCAAAGCCGGTGAGCAGCGCCGGATAAATGGCGGGGAAAATTACGCGGCGAAAAACATCCCAGCGTCCTGCTCCCAAACTCGCTGCCGCTTCTTCCACCTCCGCCTCAACATCGGCCAGCACCGGTTGCACCGTGCGCACCACGAAAGGCAGTCCGATAAAGGTGAGCGCGACCACGATACCCAGCGGGGAGTAAGTCACCTTGATGTCATGCGCGGCGAAATACTGGCCGAGCAAACCGTTCGGCGCATACAGCATTGCCAGCGTGATGCCCGCCACTGCGGTTGGCAGTGCGAATGGCAGATCGACCAAGGCATCCACAAAGCGCTTGCCGGGAAAACGATAGCGCACCAGCACCCACGCCACAATCAAACCGAAGAAGGCGTTGATGAGCGCCGCCAAGAAGGAAGTGAGGAAGGTTACGCGCAGCGAAGCCAGCACACGGTCACCGGTGACGACATCCCAGAAACCGCCCCACCCTAATGTCGCCGTCTTGAAGAACAGCGCGGACAGCGGGATCAGCACAATCAGCGAGAGATAAAGCAGCGTAAAACCCAATGCCAGATTGAATCCGGGCAGCACGCTGTGGGCACGAAACTGAGACATCGCTTATTCCTGTTATTGGACAAGGGCGCAGTCTATCGACACGATTTAATATATGAAAATAATAAATCCTGAATTGGTTAGCAGTTTTTGGAATAAGCAAAAAAACGCAGGAAAAGAAAAGATAAGGCTTATAAAAATCTGCCTAAGCTTCTTATAATTAACTGGTTCTCGTCCTTGATGAGTCTGGCTACCATGCAGACATGGAAGCTAACTACTTTCATATCTCTCCTCCAATTCGGGCATTCTTTTATGGATGCCCATTTTTTTACGATAAAAAGGAAGATAGAGAAACGCGAATGAAATCTATCGCGTGCACCCGCAAGGAGTACGCCGTGGTTGTACGGGGCATGCGCCCCAACAACACACGCAGCAAGGCACGCTCCTACATCTCAGCTCTTTGGCTACGATCGGATTGAAAGATTATAGAGACAGGGCACTCCAACTCATCGCACTCGCCGGACGCCCGAGCAAATAGCCTTGCACCAGATGTATGCCCGCATGTCGCGCTAACTCAAGCTGCGCCCGCGTTTCGACGCCCTCGACAATAACTTCCGCATCCAGCTCGCGGATGATCTCCACCAGTTTTGGCAGAATGCGTTGCAGACGCGGATTGAATTCCGCCTGCTGAATGATGCCGCCATCCAGCTTCACGTATTCTGGCGCCAGCGTCCACAACCGTTCCAGATTGGAATGCTCTTTGCCGAAATCGTCGATGGCGATTTTATAGCCGCGCTCGCGGTAGTTGGCAATCGCCTCCGCCAACAGCTTCTCATCGCTTACCGCGCCTTCGTAAATCTCGATCACCACCGCATGGGTCGAAACGTGATGCTGATGCAGCACCTGTTCGAAAACTCTGCCGTGCACATTCACCGCAACCAGCAATTCGGGATGCACGTTGAGAAACAGTAAGCCGCTGCCTTTACCCATGTTCAAAAAATTGAGCGTATGCAAAGTGCGGCACAGACGGTCGAACTTCACCAGGAGCTCCGCCGCCTCGGCTAGATGAAAGGCGGCGGGCGGCGCAATCGCTTTGCCTTTGTGATCGCTAGCGCGCAGCAAAGCTTCGTAGCCCAGCGGCGCATTCCGGGTCACATCGACAATCGGCTGAAATACGCTGCTCAACTGCAGGCCGACAAAATTGGCGCGTACCTCGTCACCGAGCACTTCCAATTTATAGTCGTCGTTCAGACTGAGCGTATCGCGCAATTCATTCTGCAATGCATTCAAACGATGCAGCGTGGGCATAATAATTTTTCCATAAATCTGGCCGAGGCCCTTGTGAAGGCACTTTAATCAATCCAGATTGGCTCGCAAAGAAAGATTAGATTCTTTGTTTATCGGCATTTCATCTATAGGCCACGCATGTCGAAATGATTTGTGCCCGCACAAGCCGGGCGCGATAATTCATCCACGCCCCCTCAGGAAATCACTATGAAACTGCTCGGCTCAAGCACCAGCCCTTATGTGCGCAAAGTGCGTCTCGTCTTGCTGGAAAAAAATATCCCGCACGAATACGTGCTCGACCCGCCGACCGATCCGGCCAGCTTGGTGTTGCGCGTCAATCCGCTGGGGCGTATTCCGGCGCTGATTCTCGACGACGGTTTTTGTGTGTTCGATTCACCTGTGATCACCGACTATGCCGATACGCTGAACGACACTCCCATCCTGATTCCGCGCAATGACCCTACCGCACGACTGCGCATAAAACGCTGGGAAGCATTGGCCGACGGCATCATGGATTCCGCCGTGGTGGTGCGCACCGAAAGCATCCGCCCTCCGGAAAAGCAACAAGCCTCCACTCTTGAATTACACAACACCGCCGTTACCAAGGCACTGGAATATGCCGCGCAGTCTCTGGGAACGCACGCATGGTGCGAAGGCGAAAGCATCACGCTGGCCGACCTCGCATTATTGAGTGCGCTGATGTATCTCGACTTGCGTCAGGCCGAGCGCGACTGGCGCGGCACGCATCCTAATCTCGCCACATGGTTCAAGCAGATCAGCGCACGACCCAGCGTGCAGGCCACACTGGCTTAGTCCGCAACATTTATGGCGCGCCGCAAGCCCTACCATGTCTACGTGATCGAACTATCGAAAGACGTTTTGCATGAAGGGAAATTCAAGAAATGCAATCCGGGTTACATCACCGGCAAGCCCTGCGTGTATGTTGGCATGACCGGACTCGACCCCGATT
>JBAZYW010000165.1:0-5308 GCA_041659125.1 Gallionellaceae bacterium
AGAACGCGGACTTTGCCGAGCGTGTGGAAAAGAGCGGTTTCGTATTCATCGGCCCGCGCGCAGAAACAATCCGCCTGATGGGCGATAAAGTTTCCGCCAAGAATGCCATGACCAAAGCGGGCGTGCCTTGCGTGCCCGGCGTGGACGGCGCATTGCCGGACGACCCCAAAGAGATCATGCGTATCGCCAAGTTCATTGGCTATCCGGTGATCATTAAAGCGGCGGGCGGCGGCGGCGGACGCGGCATGCGCGTGGTGCACACCGAAGCGGCGCTGCTCAACGCGGTGACCATGACCAAGACCGAAGCGCAGGCAGCGTTCAACAATCCCATGGTGTACATGGAAAAGTTTTTGGAGCACCCGCGCCACATCGAAATTCAAGTGCTGGCCGACCAGCACGGCAACGCGGTGTATCTGGGCGAACGCGACTGCTCCATGCAACGCCGCCACCAGAAAATTCTGGAAGAAGCTCCGGCTCCGCTGCTCAATCCGAAATTGCGCGACAAGATCGGCGAACGCTGCGCCGAAGCTTGCCGCAAGATCGGCTATCGCGGCGCGGGTACGTTCGAGTTTCTGTACGAGAACGGCGAATTTTTCTTCATCGAGATGAACACCCGCGTGCAGGTCGAACATCCGGTCACCGAGATGATCACCGGCGTCGACATCGTGCAACAGCAGATCCGCATCGCAGCAGGTGAAAAGCTGCCGTTCCGCCAGAAGGACATCCAGTTCAAGGGACATGCGGTCGAGTGCCGCATCAATGCCGAGCATCCTTATACTTTTGTTCCGTCGCCCGGACGCATCACCAACTGGCACGTCCCCGGCGGCCCCGGTATCCGTGTCGATTCGCACGTGTACAACAACTACTTTATCCCGCCGCATTACGACTCCATGATCGGCAAGATCATCGCTTACGGCGACACACGCGAGCAGGCCATCGCCCGTATGCGCACCGCGCTGTCGGAAATGGTCGTCGAAGGTATCAACACCAACATTCCGCTGCATCAGGAATTGATGCAGGATGCCGCTTTTGTCCGGGGTGGTACCAACATCCATTATCTGGAACACAAGCTGGCCGAACGCACCAAAGGCAAATAAGGTGTCCTGGCTCACGTTGTCCATACACGCGGATGCGTCTTATGCCGAAGCGTTAAGCGAAGCCCTGCTGGAGCACGGCGCGCTGTCGGTGGACATGCTGGATGCGGACGCCGACACGCCGGACGAACAAGCCATTTTTGGCGAACCGGGCGAACCGACCAGCGCGGTTTGGCAGCACAATCTGGTGAATGCCCTGTTTACCGAAGAAGTTTCCGTCGCCGACGCTCTGCAAGCCAGTTGTGCCAGCCTCGGCATTTCGCCCGTCCCTCCGCATAAAATCGAAACGCTAGAAGAGAGCGATTGGGTGCGTCTAACTCAGGCGCAATTCGACCCCATCCGTATCTCGCAACGCCTGTGGATCGTGCCAACCTGGCACACGCCTACCGACCCCTCCGCCATCAACATCGCGCTCGACCCCGGTCTGGCTTTCGGCACCGGAAGCCACCCCACCACGCGTCTGTGTCTGCGCTGGCTGGATGAAAATCTGCGCGGCGGCGAAACCATTCTCGACTACGGTTGCGGCTCCGGCATTCTCGCTATCGCTGCGATGAAGCTGGGCGCGGGTAGTGCCGTCGGCGTGGATGTGGATGCACAGGCAGTGCAGGCCAGCCGCGACAACGCCTTGGCGAATCAAGTAGAGGCAGATTTCTATCTGCCGGAGGGGGTGGCGCTCACTCAATACGACGTGGTTGTCGCCAACATTCTTACCAATCCGTTACGCGCGCTGGCACCGCTGCTGGCGTGCGCAACCAAATCCGGCGGACGCATCGTGCTTTCCGGCGTGCTCGGCGAACAGGCGGAAGACGTGATGCGCATCTATGCGCAATGGTTCGACATGCAGGCAGCTGTCGTGGAAGACGGATGGGCCTGCCTTTCCGGCATCAAGAAATGAGCTCGTCTGTCACCCAATGTCCGGAATGTTCCACCCGCTTTCGGGTGAGCGCCGAACAGATTGAAGCACACGAGGGCATCGTGCGCTGCGGACGCTGCAATGCCGTGTTCAACGCCAGCGAGCATTTGCACGATGGCGAACCCAGCCCGCAACTCAGCCTCCCCATCGCCACACCCAGGGACGAGATCACCACTCCTGAAGATGAAGCCCTCGTTGCCGAACACTCCATCGACTTATCCGACTTCGATGAAATAGCGGCGGATGAAATAGCCGCGCCTACTGCCGAAATCATCGCTGAAGAACCCACGCTGGCGCAACAAATTGCCTTTCATGACGAAGCGCCCGCCGCTGAAATTAGCGAACCCGCATCCAAGTCGCGTCGCTGGCCATGGCTAGTCGGCTCGCTGCTCTTGCTGCTGGTATTAGCGGCACAGGCGTTGTATTTCTATCGTGTGGAAATCGCCGCCCAGTTGCCCGGCCTGAAGCCGATGTTGACCAGCTATTGCAGTCTGCTCAAATGCACAATCCCCTTGCCGAAAAAGGCCGAGTTGATGGGTATCGAATCTTCCGATCTGGAAGCCGACCCGCTACAGGCAAATGTCATCACCTTGAGTGCGTTACTGCACAACCGCGCCCCGCATACCCAAGCTTATCCCAGCTTGGAACTCAGCCTGACCGATATGCAGGACAAGGTCGTGGCGCGCCGCACCTTTGCTCCTGCGGAATACCTCAAAGCGACCGAAGACGAGAAGCTGGGCTTGGCTGCCAACCGCGAAATGAGCATCAAGCTTCGCCTCGATACCACCGACCTAAAACCGTCCGGATACAAACTGTTCCTGTTCTACCCGAAATAACGTGCAGTTTGTCCGCGCATCCTCTTACGGTATAATCCGCGCGCCGTTGAAACCGACTGGGAGAGTGTGCCACATCTAGGCACCGCCGAAGGCGCAACACCCGTAACCGCTCAGGCTCAAGAACCAATCGGAACAGGCAAATCTGGAGAGCGTCAGAATCAGTTATTAGCGACTGATTACCGACCACCGAAGGGGCACGCGGATAATCCGTAATCTCTCAGGTACCAAGGACAGATGGGGCGCTGCACGAATTCGTGCAGCGCCTTTTTTATTTTATTGAAAGCAAATAATGACTCTCAAGACGACTCCTTTGAATGCAGCACACCGCGCGATGGGCGCAAAAATGGTGGATTTCGGCGGCTGGGATATGCCGGTGAACTACGGTTCGCAAATCGACGAACACCATCAGGTGCGCAATGACGTCGGCATGTTCGACGTGTGCCACATGCGCGTGGTGGATGCCAAGGGCGACGGCGTTCGCGCTTTCCTGCGCTACTTGCTGGCAAACAATGCCGACAAAATCACCCTGCCCGGCAAGGCGCTTTACTCCGCCATGCTGCGTCCTGAAGGCGGCGTGATCGACGACCTCATCATCTACTTCATGACCGAGCAATGGTTCCGCATCGTGGTCAACGCGGGCACGGCGGACAAAGACATTGCGTGGATGAAGCAGCAGGCTGCGGTACACGCGCCTAAGCTCACTATTACTTCGCGCGACGATCTGGCGATGGTTGCCATCCAAGGCCCCAACGCCCGCGCCAAGGTATGGCAAGTGTTGCCGCAAACCAAGGCTGCAACCGAAGGCTTGGTGAATTTCCAAGCGGCCGACTGCGGCGAATATTACGTGGCGCGCACGGGCTACACCGGCGAAGACGGTTTTGAAGTAATGCTGCCGAAAGAAAAAGTGGAAGCATTCTGGTACGACCTGAACAAGGTCGGCGTTAAACCCATCGGCCTCGGCGCGCGCGACACGCTGCGTCTGGAAGCGGGCATGAACCTCTACGGCCAGGACATGGACGAGAGCATCAACCCGCTGGAAGCCGGTATGGCATGGACCGTGGACTTAAAGAGCGAGCGCGACTTCATCGGCAAAGCGGCACTGCTGGCACATCCGCCCACACGCAAACTGGTCGGACTGGTGCTGCTGGATCGCGGCGTGTTGCGCGGCCACCAAAAAGTGCAAACCGCCCACGGCGAAGGCGAAATCACCAGCGGTAGCTTCTCGCCCACACTGGAAAAATCCATCGCGCTGGCACGCGTGCCGAACGGCGTACAGATCGGCGACAGCGTGCAGGTCGCGATCCGCGATAAGATGTTGGCAGCACAAGTTGTTAAATACCCATTCGCCCGCAACGGCAAAGGCTTACTTTAATTTTTCTTAAGGACAAAACCATGAGCAATCCATCCAACCTGAAATACACCGCTTCCCACGAATGGGTCAAAACCGAAGCTGACGGCACTATCACTGTCGGCATCACACAACACGCGCAAGAACTGCTGGGCGACATGGTGTTCGTCGAAGCGCCTGCTGCCGGCCGCAAACTGAAATCCAAGGAAGAATGCGCCGTAGTGGAATCTGTTAAAGCCGCTGCCGACGTGTACGCCCCCGTGTCCGGCACAGTCGTTGCTGCAAACAGCGATTTGGATGGCGCACCCGAGCAGATTAACAGCGATCCTTACGGTGCATGGATTTTCAAAATGAAACCGGACAGCGCTGCTGATGTCGCGGCCTTGCTGGATGCTGCTGCATATCAGGCTGTAGTTGATAGCGAAGCACACTAAACGGCTTTGTAGGTTGGGTTAGCGCAGCGTAACCCAACACTTGCAGAGCAATCCCACATGACCGTTGGGTTACGCGATAAAACCGCTAACCCAACCTACAAATACCTCAATTCCTATGACCGACCAATTCGTCACCCGCCACAACGGCTCGAACGCACAAGATGTGCAAGCCATGCTCAACAAGATCAACGCACCTTCTCTGGACGCGCTGATCGACCAAACCGTTCCCGCCACCATCCGTTTGAAGAAGCCGCTGAATCTGCCGGAAGGCATGAGCGAGCATGCATTCTTGCAACACTTGCGCGGCATTGCGGCGAAGAACCGGCTTTACAAATCCTATATCGGCTTGGGCTATTACGACACCGTTTTGCCGCCGGTTATTCAGCGCAATATTCTGGAAAACCCTGGCTGGTACACGGCGTACACGCCGTATCAGGCGGAGATTGCACAAGGACGTTTGGAAGCGCTGCTGAATTTCCAAACCATGATCGCCGACCTGACCGGCATGGAGATCGCCAATGCGTCTCTGCTGGACGAAGCGACTGCCGCTGCGGAAGCGATGACCATGTTGTACAGCCTGCGCTCACGTGAAGCTGCCGAACAAGGCAAAAACAGTTTCTTCGTGTCGCATGAGTGCTTTCCGCAGACCATCGAGCTGCTGAAGACACGTGCCAAACCGCTGG
>JBAZYW010000166.1:0-5289 GCA_041659125.1 Gallionellaceae bacterium
GAAGACTCCATCAAGCGCGGAACCATCGTGATTAAAGATACCGAGAAGCCGCGCAATCCGTTCCAGTCGGTAACGCTGTTGGAGACGATTGCCGAGTTCGGCTTCGACGCCTGCATGGGCGGCGCACGCCGCGATGAAGAAAAGGCGCGCGCCAAGGAGCGTATCTTTTCCTTCCGTGACGAGTTCGGCCAATGGGACCCGAAAAACCAGCGTCCCGAGTTGTGGGATACCTACAACACTCGCGTGCATGTTGGCGAAAATATCCGTGTGTTCCCGATCAGCAACTGGACGGAGATGGACATTTGGGAATACATCAGGCGCGAGAAGTTGCACATTCCGAACATTTATTTTGCGCATGAGCGTGAAGTAATACGCCGTGGTAATAATGTGATTCCGGTATCGCATCTGGTGCAGCCGAAGCCGGGCGAAAAAGTCGAAATTGCGACCGTGCGTTTCCGTACCGTCGGCGATATGACTTGTACTGCGCCGGTGGAATCGACTGCGCATACGGTGGACGAGATCATCGAAGAGACCGCGACCACGCGCATCACCGAACGCGGCGCGACGCGCATGGACGATCAGACTTCGGAAGCGTCGATGGAGCTGCGCAAGAAGGAAGGGTACTTCTAATCTATCTGAGAGCCGTTCGCCCTGAGCTTGTCGAAGGGTGAATGTTCATGCTTCGACAAGCTCAGCACGAACGGTGCAGAGTAATTGAATATACGAAAGAAATTATTATGAGCAACACGACACAACTACTACGTTTCATCACCGCCGGTTCAGTGGATGACGGCAAGAGCACCCTGATCGGTCGCTTGCTGCATGACTCGAAATCCATTTTTGAAGACCAGTTCTCAGCTATTTCCAAGACCAGCGAAAAGCGCGGCATGGCCGCAGTCGATCTGTCTTTGCTCACCGACGGTCTGCAAGCCGAGCGCGAGCAGGGCATCACCATCGACGTGGCGTATCGCTATTTTGCCACGCCCAAGCGCAAGTTCATCATCGGCGATACGCCGGGGCATGAGCAGTACACGCGCAACATGGTGACTGCGGCTTCTACAGCCAATCTGGTCGTCATTTTGATCGACGCGCGCCGGGGCGTGCTGGTGCAAACGCGCCGCCATACCTACCTTGCCAGTCTGGTCGGCGTGCCGCATATCGTGTTGGCGATAAACAAGATGGATATGGTGGATTACTCGCAGGCGCGTTTCGACGAGATTGTGACCGAGTACAAAAAATTCGCCGCGCAGCTGGAATTGCATGATGTGACTTGCATCCCGATGTCCGCACTGAACGGCGACATGGTAGTGGATCGCGGCGACAAACTCGATTGGTACCAAGGCCCGGCGCTGCTGGAGTTGCTGGAAAATGTTGAAATCGACCACGACGTGAACACCAGCGATTTCCGCTTTCCGGTGCAGTGGGTATGCCGCCCGCAAACCGAGGAGTATCACGACTTCCGTGGCTTCATGGGGCGCATCGAGGCGGGCGAAGTGTCGGTGGGTGACGAGGTGACCGTCCTGCCGTCTGGCCGCAGCACCAAGGTCAAAGAGATCGTCACCTACGACGGTAAGCTGCAAACTGCTTTCGCGCCGCAGTCCGTGACTATCACGCTGGCGGACGAGATTGACATCTCGCGCGGCGATATGTTTGTCAAAACCAGCGCGCATCCGCCCAAGGTGGAAAAGGAGTTCGAGGCGATGCTGTGCTGGTTGTCGGAAACACCGCTGGACAAGAACCGCAAATATCTGGTCAAGCACACCACGCGTACGGCGAAGTGCCTGTTCTCGCGCATTTTCTACCGCGTGGACGTGAATACGCTGGAACCGCACGAAGTTGAAAAGTTGAACATGAACGACATTGCCCGTGTGGCAATTAAGGTTCAGCAGCCGCTGGTGTTCGACAGCTACGAAATCGACCGTGCAACGGGCAGCTTCATCGTGATCGACGAGGCGACCAATAACACCGTGGCGGCAGGGATGATCGCCTGAGGTTGCTGCGGGCAGGTTTGAGCAGGTTCACGCTCAATCTTGCCTGTGTTATTGTGTGAGGCAGTTTCAGCCATATCCCCCAATATCGCCATGAGCCTGTTTTCCCTGATCGCCGCCTTCTTGCTGGAGCAAGTCCACCCGCTGGCTTCACGCAAATATCTGTTCATCTGGATGAACAGATATGCAGATTTCTTTCAACATCATTTTAATGCGGGCGAGCACAAACACGGCAAGATCGCGTGGGGCGTTGCCATGTCCTTGCCTTTGTTGTCGGTGTCCTTGGTCTATTGGCTATTGATGAGCATGCATCCGCTATTCGCCTGGATCGGCTGCGTGCTGGTGCTGTATCTCACTATGGGATTCCGGCGCTTCAGTCATTACTTCACCGATATTCAAAAAGCTTTGCGTAAACGTGATCTGGATGGCGCGCGTACCTTGCTTTCCGAGTGGACTGGCACATCTTGTCAGGAGCTGAGTGCGCAAGAGGTGGCGCGCGTCACCATCGAGCAAGCGCTGTTGGCTTCCCATCGCAATGTTTTCGGTGTGGTGATCTGGTTTGTGATTTTTATGCTGCTCGGGTTGGGGCCCGTCGGGGCGATTTTGTACAGACTGGCGCTGTTCCTGAATGCGCGCTGGGGAGCCCGGAGCAGCGAAGAACTCGGCGATTTCGGGAAATTCGCGCATCAGGCTTGCCGCGTTATGGAATGGATGCCGCTGCGTTTGACGGCGATGACTTTTGCCATCGTGGGCGATTTTGAAGACACCGTTTACTGCTGGCGCACACAAGCTAAAAGTTGGCCCGATCCGGAAGCGGGCATCGTGTTGGCGAGCGGTGCGGGTGCCTTGGGTGTCCGTCTTGGCCTGACTATCGTTCAGGACTCATCCCCGGTGTTCCGTCCCGAAATCGGCATGGACGAAGAGGCCGATGTGGATTTCATGCAGAGTGCGATCGGCCTCGTGTGGAGGGCGCTGGTGTTCTGGTTGGTCTTGCTGTTGCTGTTAAGTCTCGCAAGTTTAGTGGGATAAAGATGCCGCGTCCGGGGAGCGATGTCGCATCGGCAACCTTTCCGCTGTTGGGAATTCGGCATCGTCCTTCCCGCCTGAATTCTGCCTTTACCAGCGCTCAATTATCCTTCCCCGAATATATCGAACATTGCCGCGACATCATCGCTCAGGCTCGCGCTGAGCTTTCTGCTGACATATTAAATAAAGTCATTGAGGGCAATGCGCCGTTCGAACTGACGCCCGCCGACGGGTATTCGGCGGGAAAAGAAAAAGCCTATCGGCGCGGAATTTTGCTGACGCACGGTTTGACCGACTCTCCCTACTTCATGCGCCACCTCGCCGCATTCTTCCAAGAGAACGGTTTTCGCGTTATGGCCGTGTTGTTGCCGGGACATGGCACGCGCCCCGGCGACCTGCTCGATGTTCGCTGGCAAGAGTGGGTCAAGGCCGTTGCCTACGGCGTCGACAAGCTGGCTCTTGAGGTGGATGAAGTTTATCTGGCTGGTTTTTCCGCAGGCGGCGCGCTGAGTGTTTACCAAAGCTTTTGTGATCAGCGCGTGCGCGGGTTGTTTTTGTTCGTGCCCGCGTTAAAAGTCTCCCCCAAAGCTGCCTGGGCCAACATCCACAAGACTTATAGCTGGTTGGCGGCGTCAGCGAAATGGTTGAGCATCAGTCCCGATACCGACATATACAAGTACGAGTCATTTCCCAAAAATGCAGCCGCGCAAATGTATGCGTTGACGCAGGCGGTGCGGGCGCAGATAGCAAAGAGCAAGGTGCTGATTCCAGTGTTCGCAGCGGTGAGTCAAGACGATGCAACGGTCGATACGGTGGCCACAGTGGAATTCATGGCGCATGCGCCGCATCCGGCCAACAAGCTGGTGTATTACTTCTCGAGTGCAGACAAAATTCCGGCAGGATTATCCAAAGACAAGATCGAGTGCGTGAACGGCGTCTTTCCTCAACTCAAGATCATCAGCTCGGCGCATACGGCTATCGTATTGCCAAGTGAGGATGCGTATTACGGTGAACGGGGTGAGTATTGCAATTGCATCCATTACTGTCCTGAAGATATGGATAAATTTGCTGCCTGCACAAATCAAGCGGAACAGATGGTACAGGGCGAGATTACCGAAGCGAACCTCAAGGCTTGCATGCTGCGTAGGCTGATGTATAACCCGAACTTCGACACCTTGAAAATAGCCATGCGCAAGTTCATCGACAGCTTGCCCGCTTGATGGTAGGTCGGGTTTTAACCCGACTGAAGCACTTAGCGGATGCTGCAAAAGTTAAGCATGTCTCCAAGCGCTGCTTCTGCTTCGTGCATTGACTGGAAAATGCCAAGCAGCTTTGATTCGCTGTCGTAGAGTCCGCGCCGTGTCTGTGGGTCTATGGTAAGAAATATTTTTAACATGATGGCCTCCTGTTGAATTCTTTATCGGCTATTTGTTGGTAAACTTGAGGCGCGAATAAAACGGGATGGATTATGGCTACCGAGATGGAAGTATTCGTCAAACTGCTTTCCTTGGCGAAATGCCTCAAGGGTATGGGGGTGGACGACCTGCGCGAGTTGCTGAGCATCTCGTCGAAAGCGATATGGCGCACGGGAGAGTCTGTTTTTATCGAAGGGGATCAAGGCAGGGATATGTTCATCATCTGTTCAGGCAAGGTGAGCATCTGGCGCAAAAATGGCGGAAGAAAAGTGAGTCTGGCCAATCTCGCGGAAGGCGAGAGTTTCGGAGAAATGGGGCTGATTCGCGGCGGAGCGCGCAGTGCGGGTGCCACCGCGTTGGAAGAGACGGTCGCGCTGCGTATCCATTATGAAAGGCTGCATCAAGCCCCCTCGGCTGCCGTCACGCTGTATAGGAATATCGCTAAAGAGCTGGCTGAAAGATTGACGATCGCAAACGACATCATCGTGTTTCAGTCGCAGGCCGGTGCGGATTGCCCGCCCTTGATGACTATTGGCCGACATCAGCGCGTCAAATAAATGGCAGAACGCGGTTCGCTTACTCGAACAACCCGCAAAACCCCCCGCTATTCCCCGCATTGAAAGCCACCCGAATCGGGATAATGTCCCCATGCTCCCCTCGAAGTCGTAAGACTTTTTCCTACAAACCCCGCCAAGCAACTTCCTACAGAAGAATTAGCCATCCTCTGATTCTTACCTTACGCCTGTTTGTTCACAATGCAGCCATCGAAACATACAACGCATTTTGCACAAGGAGCCGGAAATGAACGCACAACAACTGCACGAAGAAATCAAAGAAGCCAACCTGTCCTACATGATGTT
>JBAZYW010000167.1:0-5230 GCA_041659125.1 Gallionellaceae bacterium
TTATGTGGACACCAACATCAAAGGCACTTTGAATATCGTTCAGGCGGCGCGTGATTTGGGCGTAAGCAAGGTGATCCACACCTCCACTAGCGAGGTGTATGGTACGGCACGGTTTGTGCCCATTACCGAAGAGCATCCGCTGCAAGGGCAATCGCCATACTCGGCCAGCAAGATCGGCGCAGACCAAATCGCCATGTCGTTCTACACCTCGTTCGGCACACCGGTCAGTACGATCCGCCCGTTCAACACCTATGGCCCGCGCCAATCTGCCAGAGCAGTGATTCCTACCATCATCACCCAGATCGCCAATGGCAAACGCCAGATCAAGCTCGGCGCGGTGCAGCCCACGCGCGACTTCAACTATGTAACTGACACGGTAGCGGGTTTCATCGCCGCACTGAATTCCGACCGGGGTATCGGCGAGGTCATCAACATCGGCAGCAATTTCGAGATATCGATAGGCGACACTGCGCGCAGCATCGCCGAAGTGATGGGAACCGAGATCGAGATCATTACCGACGATCAGCGCCTGCGCCCCGAGAAGAGCGAAGTGGAACGCCTGTGGGCTTCCAACGACAAGGCCCGTGAATTGCTGGGCTGGCAACCCAAGTATGGCGGACTGGACGGCTTCCGTCGCGGTTTGGCCGAAACCGTGGCATGGTTCAACAAGCCGTCCCATCTGGCAGTGTACAAGTCTGACATATATAACCTGTGAGTATCTCTCCGTCACCTACCATGTCTAAACGCGCCATCATTCTTGCGGGTGGAAAAGGAACGCGTTTGCGTCCATATACCGTGGTGTTGCCAAAGCCGCTGATGCCCATCGGCGAATTCCCCATACTTGAAGTGATCATCCGCCAACTTGTACAGCATGGCTTTGACCATGTCACCTTGGCGGTGAACCATCAGGCCGAGATTATCAGAGCATTTTTTCAGGATGGTGCGAAATGGGGCGTCAAAATTGATTATTCGCTGGAAGATAAGCCGCTCAGCACTATGGCGCCGCTACGCCTGATTCACAATCTCCCAGAAAATTTTCTGGTGATGAATGGCGACATCCTGACTGATCTCAGTTACTCGGATCTTTTTGATGAGCATGTCAGCAAGAACAATATCTTTACCATTTCATCACATGTGCGCGAACAAAAAATTGATTATGGTGTGCTGGAAATAGATGCGAGCGGTCACTTATCTGGATTTATTGAAAAACCTAAAACAAAATACATGGTGAGCATGGGTGTGTATATGGCGAGTCGCCGCATCATGGACTTCATCCCGGAGGGTCAAAGTTACGGGTTTGATAATCTGATGCTCGATTTGATTGCTGCCAAGCAGCCATCTGCTATACGGGAGTTCGAGGGTTATTGGCTGGATATAGGCAGGCCAGATGACTATATCCAGGCGATAGAAGAATTTGACCAAATGAAGCAGAGATTTTTGAGTGAGTAAGATACTGGTTACTGGTGCGAGCGGCTTTATCGGCAAATCGCTAGTATCCAAGCTGCAGGCCTTGGGGCGGGATGTGGTGCCGGTGGCCTCAGCGGACGGCGACATTGCCAGCCGGAAAACCTTGGGAAAATTTGCGCAGCAAGATATTGCGCACGTATTTCATTTGGCGGGTAAGACCTTTGTTCCTGATAGCTGGGATGATCCGCAGGCGTTCTGTCAGACAAATGTGCTGGGAACTGTCAATGTTCTGGAGTTCTGTAGGAAGAGCCATGTTCCCATGACCTGCGTTAGCGCCTATGTGTATGGACATCCAGACACTTTGCCAATTGGTGAAAACAGCGCGATCCGGCCAAGTAATCCTTATGCGCTGTCAAAACGGCTTGCAGAAGAAGTGTGCGAGTTTTATGCAAGCGCATATGACCTGCCGGTGACCACGATACGACCATTCAATGTTTTCGGTATTGGGCAGGACTCAAATTTCCTGATTCCTTCCATCATTCGCCAAGCGCTGAATGAGCCACAGATTACCGTAAAAGATTTGCTTCCCAAACGAGATTACGTGTATCTGGAAGATTTGCTGGCTGCCTTGCTGTTGACGTTGAACAGGCAAAAAGGATATAGCATTTACAATGTTGGTTCCGGCAATTCGCTGAGTGTTAAAGAGGTTATAGATGTCATTCAGGACGTTGCCGGTACGCATAAGGAAATTATCAGCGATAACGTAGCTCGCACAAATGAACTAATGGACGTTGTCGCCGATATCTCAAAATCCGGGAGGGAGCTTGGGTGGTATCCCGAATACTCTTTCCGGGCAGGAATAGAAAAAATTATCCAGTCGGAATGGGAAAAGAGAAAACATGAACAAGCGTAATGTGCCCATCAACAAGGGCAATTATTCCATGGACACGGCGGAAAGAGAGGCCTTGTTTGAACAGTATCGTGGCGATGGCTGGGAACAGGAATATGCCGAGTACCGGCGCAAATGGTCGGAATGCCCGCAGCAACAGCAAGTCTTGGAATATCCTCTACTGGTTGATATCGAGCTGTCGTCGGTGTGCAATCTTACCTGTCCAATGTGCTACACCATCACCGATGAATTCAAGCGGCAAGTTAACGTTACCCGGATGAACTGGGAGCTGTACATGAAAATCATCGATGAGATTGGCGGTAAGGTGCCGGCCCTTCGTCTGAGCCTGCGCGGGGAAGCGACCCTGCATACAAAATTCATCGAGGCGATCAAATACGCAAAAGATTGCGGTATCAAAGAAGTCTCCTTGTTGACGCATGGCGGCAAGCTGACACTGCCATTTTTTCAGAAGATGGTGGAAGCGGGAGTGGATTGGATAACGATCTCGATTGATGGTGTAGGTGATACTTATGAGCGCGTTCGCAAGCCGCTAAAATTTAACGCGCTGTTAGACAAAATAAAGGCAATCAAACAATACAAGGACGAACACCAGTTGAAGCGTCCGGTCATTAAAGTTCAAGGAATATGGCCTGCGATTGCTGAAAGTGGTGTGGATGTGTATTACGACACCTTCAAATCTTGTACCGATCTAGTAGCATTCAACCCGCTGATTGATTACCTGTCCAACGATAAGCATATCGAATACCTTGAGGAATTTACCTGCCCGCAACAGTACCAGCGGCTGGTAATAGGTGCCGACGGCCTAGTTATGAAGTGTTCGAACGATGAAGAAAACCGCGAAGTGATTGGCGACATCAAACAGGAAACAGTGCATCAAGTATGGCATGGCGAGAAGATGCAGGCTGTGCGGAACATGCACCTGCAACCCCGTGGCTTCATGCAAAGCGCAGTCTGCCGTAAATGCTATTTACCCAGAAAAACCGAGGATGAAGAAGCGCAGTTGGGTGAGCGGACTTTTATCGTGCGGAACTATATCCATCGCATACAGTTGATAGGCAAATAGCATGAGCGTTCAGCTTGACCGCAATGGTGGCGCGTTGCTGTTGCAACGGCTGGTATCAGCTTAATAGGAAGTGAGTTAATGTTCAAAAATTATCGTATGGATCGTTGCTATATCATCGCCGAAATTGGCGGCAATTTTACGACCTTTGAGCAGGCTGCAAGATTGATTGATGCCGCAGCACAATGTGGTGTGGATGCGGTCAAGTTGCAGACTTATCGTGCTGATACGCTGTCTAGCAGGCAAGCTATTTTCGATATGGAGAACACGGGGGTTGTTTCTCAATACGAAATGTTTCGAAAATACGAAATCAACGAGAAGCTACACAAAGAAATTTTCCAATATGCTGAATCAAAAGGGCTGGATTGGTTCTCGTCGCCTTCGCATCCAGACGATGTGGAATTGCTAGAAAAATGTGGGGTTGGTGCGCACAAGATCGGTTCGGATGATGCCGTCAATCTGCCCTATCTGCGCCATGTTGCGCGTACCGGCAAGCCCGTGCTGCTCTCGACCGGTATGTGCACGCTGGAAGAGGTGCGGGAATCGGTGGATGCGATCCTGACGGAAGGTAATGAGCAGCTGATTCTGCTGCACGCCATCACCAGCTATCCGACCCATGCGGAGAATGTCAATCTGGCCGCGATGCAGACCCTGATGCACGCCTTTCCAAAACTGGACATTGGTTATTCCGACCATACGCTGTCACCGATCGCCTGTTTGTGCGCGGTGGCCATGGGCGCGCGGGTGATTGAAAAACATTTCACCTGCGACAAAAAAGCGGACGGCCCCGACCACATGCTTTCTGCCGATCCGGCGGAGATGAAATGGCTGGTGGAGGCCGTGCGCAATTTCGAGATCATGCGCGGTTCCGGGATCAAGCGTCCTGCCGACAGTGAAAAAACTACGCGGCGCAACAATCGCAAGAGCGTGGTGTTGAACCGTAGCGTGAAAGCGGGCGAACGTTTAACCGAACAGGATATCGCCGTTAAACGCCCCGGTTACGGTATCGGCCCCAAATATTTTGAACAGATTGTCGGGAGGTCGGTGGCTGCTGACATGAAAAAGGATGCCGTGCTTACGTGGAATGATCTCGCGTGAGCATTGGCATCATCATTCAGGCAAGAATGGGTTCGACCCGTTTGCCCGGAAAAGTTTTGAAGCCTATTGCGGGCAAGGCGCTGCTGGATCATGTGTTGGGCAGATTGTCTCTGCTGGCGTATCCGGTAAAGGTGGTGGTTGCCACCAGCAATCTGCCGCAGGACGATGCTATAGCACGTCATTGTCAGTCTAGTGGTGTGACGGTGTTTCGTGGCAACGAGACCGATGTTCTGGACAGATATTTTCAATGCGCCCGCGAGAACTGTTTTGAACATGTAGTGAGACTGACCGCAGATAACCCGTTTACTGATATGCAAGAGTTGCGGCGGTTGATTGAGCAACACCTTGCCCAAGGCAACGATTACACCCACTCTTTCGGGGTTATGCCGATGGGCGTAGGGGCGGAGATATTTACTTTCCGGGCACTGGAAAGAAGTGCACAAGAAGGCCACGCCCCCAATCACCGCGAACATGTAAACGAGTATATCCAGGAGCATCCTGAGGTTTTTAGAATTGGCGAGCTGGAAGTGCCCGATGCTAAACGATGTCCAGCATTACGTTTGACGGTGGATACCGAAGCTGATTATCAGCGTGCCTGCGCCATTGCCGGCCATGCCCCTGATCGCTGGATCGGGACTGAAGAAGCGATGCGGTTATGTTCGCGCTCTGCATAGAGAGTTCCCATGCGCGCGGCATGGGGCACTTTTACCGCGCATTGAATCTTGCGGACGGTCTGGCGAAAGCGGGGCATTCAT
>JBAZYW010000168.1:0-5231 GCA_041659125.1 Gallionellaceae bacterium
TCCGAGACGCCGGCAACCGCCCCTTCCTCAGACACGTGACAAGTTAGACAGTCCGTGCCGTGAAAGTCATGCGTAAACATATATGGCGTCACGACACGATAAAGTGTCTGCTCGCCGCGATGTATGAGCTCGTAAAAAGGTTTCTTGCTGGCGATCACCTGACGCTGAATATCATCGCGCACAACTTCTTCTGGCAAACCGGGGCCATATTGGTTGGCGACTGCATCGCTGCGCGCCAGTTGCAGGCTCACGATATTTCCCGAACTGGACAGTTTTTTTATCAATAACTGCCGCGTTTCGGGTTGGCTGATTTGCCCCGTGACCATCAACATGTTTGCGCTATCGATCACTTCATTGGCAACTGCATCGGCTCTTGAGTCCACCGCATCTATCATGCGAGATTTAACGTGATCTGCGACATAGAATGTAGCCACGCCCATGAAGATCAGAACCACAGGCTGCAACAATACGCCCAGTTTTTTCTGCAAGGTGAGCTTGCCAAACCAATTGGCGATAGAGAAACGTGCAACAGGGGCTTTGCCGGTACTATAGAGAGCCTCTGCTGCCGCCACTTCCGCACGGGTGGGTTTCTTCCTCAGGGAGAGATAACCCACCACGTTGCCGCTGTTCATAATGGGCGAGACGTTCGCCCTGACCCAGTAATGGTCGCCACTTTTGGCTCGGTTCTTAACGATGCCACGCCAGGGATGGCCGCCTTTGACCGTATCCCACAGGCTGGCAAATGCCCATTCCGGCATGTCGGGGTGACGCACGAGGTTGTGGTTCGTGCCGATGAGTTCTTCTCGTGAAAAACCGCTGACCTCCACAAAGGCATCGCTCACATAAGTGATAATTCCTTTGGTGTCCGTCTTGGTCACGAAGACCGCAGATTCCGGATAGTCGATTTCTCGCTGCGTCACTGGTAGATTTTTTTTCATCACTCCCCCTTGGGAAATTTTGCCGCCTAGATGCTTTTCTAGTGATGCAATACTGACACAGTTTTGCCATGCCTATAATGCGAATAGGCCCATATTTATGGGCCTATTCGATTGATCAGACAGGAGTTATTTTACTTAACGACGCTATCGATATTGATTTTCAGCCCGCTTTTACCGGGTTTCATCGGACTGCTCATCCCTTGCAGGTCGCCTGCTTCCGGCATGGCATTGCCCGATTTTGAAATACGCGCCACCACTACGACTTCGTCAAAATTCGATAATTTCATCTGCGGTGCCATCGCCATGCTGTCATCCAGATTGAATATTAACGGCAAATCTTTTACTTGTTTACGCAGGATAGCCAGCGGCATCTTGGGGCCTTGAGCCGCACGCGCCAGCACGAACACGGTATCCGTAGGGCTGGCTTGAGCCTTAAGCGCCGCGCTTAATGTGACGCTTCCCGAAATACGCTCTTTACCCGCAGCTGAGGCTTGCTGCGATTCCCGGTCGGGGACAATCTGTTCCAGCATGGGCGCCTTACCGCCTTTGGATTGCGCCAAGAAATCGCGCGCTTGCTGAATCCCGCTCGCTATCATTTTGGCATCTTCACTCCCGTCAGGCAGCCCTTTCAACAAGCGCCCCCAATGACGGATAGCAGCGGGATAATCGCCGCGCTCCATCGCCGCCGATCCCGCCAGCGCCAGTGCCTTGGGATGATTCGGGTCAAGCGCGAGCGCTTTTTCGATCAGCTTGGTTGGCGGCCCTGCCAGCTTCTGACCGTGTACCATCGCCAACATGTCGGCGTAATCTGCCCAAATCCACGCTTCGTCGGATACGAACGCAGTCAGTTTTTCATAGGCCTTGACCGCATCCCCATAACGTTCCATCTCGCCGTAGGAACGCGCCAACAACAGCAACGACTCCCCGTCATTCGGATTCTTTGCGACCTTCTCTTCCAGCGCCGGCAAGTTCATGCCACTGGAACCGCTTACACCAGCAAGACTGGCTTCCGGGGAAAGCGCAGTGTGATTGCCGATCTTCCAGTAAAGAGCGACAGAGGCCACAGGCAGTAGAAGCGCCAAGACAATCGCCAACGCCTTGAGCGGATTGCGCACACTCGCGGTTACGTTCTGCTCTTCCTTAACCTCATCCAGCATGCGCGACTGTAATTCGCGTTTGCCCTGTTCATACAATTCCGGCGTCAACAAGCCATTGTGCAGATCGGCATCCATCTCGGCAATCTGGTCGCGGAAAATTTCGAGATTCGCCGCATCGCGCAACACGGCATTACTTTTGTGCGTGCTGCGCCACAACGGCAATACCACGAACAACATCGCCACAAGAATGAGCAGCGCACAGATGATCCAAAATATTGTCATGCTTGATTATCTTTTTCGTTATTGAGTAATGCTGCGGCGCGCTGCTGCGCTTCGGCAGAAAGAGTGACCTCGGGGACGGACTGGCGGCGCTTGCGCAACTGCATGAAAAGCACTCCTCCTGCAATAAGCAACAGGGCGAACGGGCCGAACCAAAGCAACAAGGTGTAGGACTTTACCGGCGGTTCGTACAATACGAAATCGCCATATTTGGAAACCAGATAGTCGATGATCTCTTGATCACTGTTACCTTTGCTCATCTGCTCGCGCACTTCACGGCGCAGGTCTTCCGCGAGCTCGGCATGGGAGCTGGCCAACGACTCGTTTTGACAGACCAGGCAACGCAGTTTTTCAGCCAAGCCGATCATGCGTTTTTCCAACACGGGGTCGGCCGCCATATCTTTGGCTTCGCCCGCATGGGCGAACACAGGCATCAGGCACAACAATAGAACAAGCAAACGCTTCATGGCTTCTTCTCCAACTCAGCCACCAGCGGCAATATCTTCTCGCGCAAATTCTGATGCGTGATCGGACCGATCTGTTTGTATTGAATAACGCCCTGCTTATCGATGACGTAGGTCTCGGGCACTCCGTACACACCGTAATCAATGCCGATGCGTCCCTCGCTATCCGACGCGCTCACCACATAGGGGTCGCCGCCTTCACGCAGCGTTGCCAGTGCATCGGCACGCTTGTCTTTGTAATCCAGGCCGTAGACGGGCACGATGTTCTTGCGCGCCAACTCAACCAGTATCGGATGTTCCTCTTTGCAGGACACGCACCACGAAGCCCATACATTGAGCAGCCAGACTTTGCCCTTCATATCCTGCGGTGAAAATGTTTTGCTTGGCTCGTGCAGTTGCGGCAAAGTGAATGCCGGTGCCGGCTTGCCCACAAGCGGCGATGGAACTTCACGCGGGTCCAGGTTCAGACCGACATACAGAAATCCGGCCAGCACGATAAATACAACGAACGGCAAAATGAAACGCATCATGCAGTCTTCTCCTTCAACTCTTGCTCTGAACCGGCCCCAGCAACTTGTTGCTTGGCCTTCTTGGCGTGGATGCGATAACGCCGGTCGCTGATGGCGAATACGCCACCCAGTGCCATCAACAAACAACCCGCCCATATCCAGTCCACGAAGGGTTTTACATACACACGTACCGCCCAGGCGCCATCGCTATCAGGGATCGGCTCGCCCAGAGAAACATACAAGTCCCCCAGCAGCCCCGGTTCGATTGCCGCTTCAGTCATCGGCATGCCCGATGCGTTGTAGTTGCGTTTCTCCGGGAAAAGCTCACCTACAATGCGCTCATTCTTCTTGATGATCACATGCCCGCGCGAAGCGTGGTAGTTAGGCCCTTCCTGCTCGGTGATCCCGTCAAAACGGAACGTATAGCCGCCCGCTTCTACCGTGTCGCCCACATTCATACGCACGTCGCGTTCCGTCTCGTAACCCTTCACCATCGTGACCCCGATGACAAACACCGCGATGCCGAGGTGTGCCAGCTGCATGCCGTAATAGCTGCGCGACTGGCTCTTCAGGCGCTGCATCAGAGAGCCTTCCTTGCCCATGCGTTTGCGCAAATCCAAAAATCCGGTGCTAATCACCCAGAACGCCAGCATGAACCCCAAAGCGATTAAAGGCGTCCACTTGCCCAATACGAAGGGCAACAGCAGAGCGATAACTAAACTCGCGCCAAAAGCCCAGCGCACGCGCACCCAAATATCCGGCATGCTCGCCTGCTTCCAACGCGCAATCGGCCCCAAGCCCATCATGATGATCAACGGCACCATCAACGGTACGAACACAGTGTTGAAATACGGCGGGCCGACGGATAATTTACCGAAACCCAAAGCATCCATGAACAGAGGATAGAGCGTGCCGAGAAACACCGAGGCCGATGCCACCGAGAGCAATACATTGTTGGTCAGCAACATCGACTCGCGCGAGATGATGTCGAACTTGCCGCCGAGGCCGATCTTCGGCGCACGCCACGCGAAAAGCAACAACGAAGCGCCAATTGTCACCACAAGGAATGACAAAATGAACACGCCGCGTTTGGGATCAGTGGCGAATGCATGCACCGAAGTCAGTACGCCGGAACGCACGAGGAAGGTTCCCAGCAAACTGAGCGAGAAAGCGGCAATGGCCAACAACACAGTCCAGCTTTTAAATGCGCCGCGCTTCTCGGTGACAGCAAGTGAATGAATCAGTGCCGTGCCCACCAACCAGGGCATGAACGAGGCATTCTCGACCGGATCCCAGAACCACCATCCGCCCCAACCCAGTTCGTAATATGCCCACCAACTGCCCAACGCGATACCGACTGTCATGAACACCCACGCCACGGTAGTCCAGGGACGCGACCAACGCGCCCAAGTCGCGTCGAGCTGCCCGCCTAACAAAGCTGAAATGGCGAAGGCGAACGCCACGGAGAATCCGACATAACCCATGTACAACATCGGCGGGTGAATAACCAAACCCGGGTCTTGCAGCAGAGGATTGAGGTCGCGCCCATCCATTGCCGCCGGGAATAAACGATCAAAGGGATTGGAAGTGAACAGCATGAACAACAGGAAGCCCACCGAGATCAAACCCATCACACCGATGACGCGCGCCACCATTTCTTCCGGCAGATGCTTGCTGAACGATGCCACCGCGATGGTCCACAGCGTCAGCAGGAATGTCCACAACAGCAAGGAACCTTCGTGTCCGCCCCACAACGCCGCGATACGATATTCAATGGGCAGCTGCGAATTAGAATGTTGCGACACATACAACACGGAGAAATCATTGCTGATGAATGCCTGCAACAGGCAGGCAAAGGCAAAGGATACGAAGACAAACTGTCCGAATGCCAGCGGGCGCGCCACACTCATCAAAACGCTATTGCCGCGTGCCGCGCCGAAAATA
>JBAZYW010000169.1:0-5196 GCA_041659125.1 Gallionellaceae bacterium
GAAGGCGAAGACAAACCCATGCTGGGGCGGCGAGTGGGCGTGTACGGCGGTGGCAACACCGCCATCGACGTGGCGCGCACGGCCAAACGTCTGGGCGCGACCGAGGCAATCATCGTGTACCGGCGCACACGCGAGAAAATGCCCGCGCATGATTTCGAGGTGGAAGAAGCGTTGCAGGAAGGCGTGATGATCAAGTGGCTCTCCACCATCAAGCAAGCCGAAGAAGGCAGCCTCACCGTGGAAAAAATGGCGCTGGACGAAAAAGGCTTTCCACAGCCGACCGGAGAATTCGAAACGATAGAAGCCGACTCGCTGGTACTGGCGCTGGGGCAAGATGTCGATCTGTCGCTACTGCAAGGCGTGCCGGATCTGGAGATCAAAGACGGCACGGTGCAAGTGTCGCCCAACATGATGACCGGACATCCCGGCATCTTCGCGGGTGGCGACATGGTGCCGTCCGAGCGCACCGTCACCGTGGCGGTAGGGCATGGCAAAAAAGCGGCGCGCCACATCGACGCCTGGCTGCACGGCACCACTTACCAACCCGCGCCAAAACACGAGCTGGCGGAATTCGGCAAACTCAACCCGTGGTATTACTCCGACGCCGACAAAACCGTGCGCCCGATGCTCGACATCATCCGCCGCCAGACCAGCTTCGACGAAGTGCAGGGCGGGCTGGACGAAACCACCGCGCTGTTCGAAGCGCGCCGCTGCCTGTCCTGCGGCAACTGTTTCGAGTGCGACAACTGCTATGGCGTATGCCCCGACAACGCAGTCATCAAACTCGGGCCGGGCAAACGCTTCGAGTTCAAATACGACTACTGCAAAGGCTGTGGCATCTGTGTGGCCGAATGTCCGTGCGGCGCGATCAAGATGGTGACGGAAGAAACATAATAAATTAGGGCCAGACTCCGAGGGGACATCTCAGATGTCGGGCCCTAATTTATTTTGCCGCCCTAAATTTGCTGGATTCAATAATCTCGCAAAAGACACGCATTAGTTCTGGATCGTGCTTTTCCCCGGTTTCTTCATGCAATATAGCCATGATTTCCAAGTGCGTTCGTGCCTGATGGTATGACCTTGTCACGGCCATTGCGTCGTAGCTGTCGGCGATGGAGATAATCCGGGAGCAAATTGGAATATTTTCTCCTGAAAGTTTATCTGGATAGCCCATGCCGTTGTAATGCTCGTGGTGGTGACGAATCAACAGAGCAGCCTGTTGCGAGCCTTCGAGTTCTGTTGAGAGCATTATTTTTGCTCCGATTTCGGAGTGCCGTTTCATTGTTTCCCACTCGGCCTCGTCAAATTGAGACTGCTTCAACAGGATGTGGTCGGGTATTCCGATCTTGCCTATGTCGTGGAACGAAGCAGCAATATTAAGAGCATTAATCTCTTTACGTGACAGACCACAATATTCCCCAATATTTGCAGAAAGACCTTGCACACGCTCGGAATGGAGTCGTGTTAAAAGATCACGGTAACCCAGCGCAACCGACAAGGCTTTTGTGTACTTGAGCAGAGAATTGAAAATCCGATCTTCCAGTTCCATGTGATCTCCTCGGGAAAATCTAAGGGGCGCGCCGAAGGCGCGTCCCTGCGACCAAAAGGAGCGAACTTGAGCGTAGGGTTGGGCATCAAATCGGTACGAACCACCCTATATATGAACTACATCCGCGAAAAACTAATATCGTTTGATTCTCTATGTGAAATTAAACGTCCAGTCAGCTGCCCATTCTTCAACTGCAACTCAAAGTCGTCTGGGTCCCAGCCCGTATCACTGTCGGTTTTTTTAACTTTAGAAAAAATTGAGACCTTCTTTCCTCGAACTGAAATCGTACATTCTTCTTCTGCTTCTGATCCTTCTTGACCAGCGCTAATACTGCATTGGTAGTCTTTGCCGTCTTTATCTTTTTTTAACGATATTGTCACAGTGATTTTATGGTCGGACGTGGTGCCAATCCAATGGCCTGATAGCAAGTCATCTTGATTGTATACATCAACACTTCCTAGTTGTACCCATATGCCAAGAGCGATGAAAACTATCCCTGCAAGCGCAGCGGCGATACGTGAAAAACGAGGTAGTTGAGGCAATCTAATTTCTTTGATTTCAAGGCCACCGCCAATTATGGCGATAATAATAAGGATGGCACCAGCGCCAAATAAGATTACATTTACCGTCATGACGCTCTCCATAATTTATGATGCCCAACGTTGAGCAAGGGGCTGCGCGCTTTTGCGCAGGAATCTTCCCCTAATAAAATTGACACCTGATTAAGCCAACTGATTTTCATACGTTGCAGGCGACACGTAGTTTAGGGATGAATGCATTCTACTGCGGTTGTAAAAAGGAATATAGCTGCGCAGCACTGAGAGCATTTGACTATCCTCATTAAAGACACGCCCATGTATCGCCTCCGATTTCATGGAGTGAAAGAAGGACTCCATGAAAGCATTGTCCGTCACCTTGCCCGGACGGTTCATGCTCTGGGTGATATGCAATTGCGCCAGACGTGCCCGGAAGGCATTGGCGTAATACTCAATACCCCGATCCGAGTGGAAGATCAGCCCTGAAGACGGACGGCGCTTGGCAACGGCATTATTGAGCGCACGCAAGGTCAGCGCGACATTTTTCTGTGACCCGAATGCCCAGCCAACAATGCGCCGTGAACACCGATCCATCACCACCGCCAAATAGCGGTAGATTGCCCCAACCTTGAGATATGTAATGTCAGCCACACACACTTGATTCGGTGCAGCAGCAGGATGTTCGCTCTGCTGATTGGGCAGGCTACCAAAGAATTTCTTCAGGTTGGGTGAGGTATAGCGCAGTGTCGCCACACGCGCCTTGATGCCCACACTTCGCATCAGTTTAGCCACGCGGTTTTCACTCACCGATACACCTTGTTCCTGCAACCGTCGGTACACTCTGGGGCTGCCGTAAATGTTGCGGCTGTCCTGATGAATTTTTCTGATTCGCTGTAGCAAGGCCGCATTTTCTTGTGCGCGCAAACTTGGCACGCGTCCAAGCCAAGCATAAAACCCGGCACGGGTGACGCCATACACACGGCACATTAGCGCGACGGAATTGCTTTCCCGGTTTGCTTCGATGAACTCGAAGATTTCCGCTTTTGATCGGAAGCAAACCGGATGGCTTTTTTTAGGAGTTCATGCTCCTGTTGCAGCACTTTGTATTTCTTTTCCAGATCACGCAGCCGTTTGAGTTCGGCAGTTGTTTCGTCATCCAGCTTGATGCCCTTGGTCACAATCACACCCTCCCTCGCTTGTTTGCGCCATCGTGACAGCATGAAGGGATGAATGTCCAGCGCCTCGGCAACATCCTGAATCAGGATGTCTGGAAGTTCGCTTAAACGTACTGCGGTTGCCTTGAAGTGCATGCTGTAGCGATGCACTTTTGGCAGACTTGATTTGCCCATAAAAACACCTCCGTTCCGTTAGGGGGAGGTGTCAATTATTTTGGGGGAAGAATACAGTCCCGCTTGAGCGTAGGGTTAGAAGCCGATAATTCAGAGTGCATAAGTAACCTTGCTCCCTTCCACGGTGACCTTGCCCATTGATTGCAATTGCTGAACCAATGCGGCGAGATCAGCTTCAGAAATTCCTTTGGGAAAGAGTGAGGAGACAGTGCTTGTGAGGGTCTTGAGTGTGCGAGGTTTGGAGTTGCCGCGCTGCTTCAGATTGGCAATAACCAGCACGAGGTTGTCATCCTTTGGCTTTGCGATAGCCGATGCTTTGGGCTTTGCGGCTGCTTTGGCAGAGCCTGTTCCGTTGGGACATTTGAACTGCCCTTTCTGATTTAGCACGACCTGAAATTTTTCTTTGAGCGACATACTGCCGAGCAGCGCATTAACCGCCTTGCAGCAAGCGACACAGTTTTCGTCGCTGTTGCCTCCACCATTTGCGCTGGCAAGTAGATGCTCAACACTTGCCTCTGCCTTAGGCAAAGGTTGTTTGCAAAAAAAGCATACGCCTCCTTGTACAAACATCAGACGGTCTAGTGGTTTGGTGGGCATAGGCTTCTAACGTAATGTAGACACCGAAATCGGTGTATATCCTGTGCGGCATGAGCGTAGAGTCTGGCTTGTTTTCAACCTCAACTCCCTGTTTGTTTTTTTGAAAGTTTAGGAAATAAAAGGATGCGATGAATAACGAGACTACACCGCTTTCCACAAACCCGCCAAAACTGCTCGATCAAGTCCGCGACAAGATCAGGGTCAAACACTACAGCATCCGCACGGAAACGCAATATATCCAGTGGATTAAACGCTTTATCTTTTTTCATGGCAAACGTCATCCGAAGGATATGGATGCCGTGGAGGTGGAGGCGTTTCTAACGCATCTTGCAGTTGAAGGCAGCGTGTCGGCATCGACGCAGAATTAGGCGCTTTCGGCGCTGCTGTTTCTTTACCGCGAGGTTATGGGCATCAATTTGCCGTGGATGGAAACGATGGTGCGCGCGAAAAAACCGCTGCGGTTGCCGGTGGTGCTGAGTCGTTCAGAGGTCGCGCTGGTGCTTGAGCGCATGGACGGGGGATACGGTTGATGGCGCGCCTGCTGTACGGTACAGGGATGCGGTTGATGGAGTGCTGCAGGCTGCGGGTAAAGGATATTGATTTTGGGCAGCGCGAGATTTTGATTCGCGATGGCAAGGGCGGCAAGGGCGTGGTGAGTCCGTTGGACAAAATGGCTTAGGGAAGCGCTGATTTATTCGTCATGAAGGTATGGCAACGTCCTCCGTCCAAGACGACCACTGTTTAATTCCTACTACCCAACAGCGAACGCTCAATGCAACGAAAGATACCCCGCACTGCTTGGCAAGCTGGCATAGCGCCTCAATTCCCATTACCATTCGCGACCTTGATATTGGACGGAGAGTTGGCATGGGCATGATTTCGCAACCGCTGTTGGTTACGGCGTTGATGCTCATTGTTTCCAATCTGTTCATGACCTTTGCGTGGTACGGTCACCTCAAAAATTTCGCTCACTCTCCCTGGTACGTTGCCGCTCTTATCAGCTGGGGCATCGCGCTGTTCGAGTATCTGCTGCAAGTGCCGGCGAACCGTATCGGCTACACCGCGATGGATCTCGGGCAGTTGAAGATTTTGCAGGAGGTCATCACGCTGTCGGTGTTTGTGCCGTTCGCGGTGCTGTACATGGGGCAACCGTTGAAGATGGATT
>JBAZYW010000170.1:0-5164 GCA_041659125.1 Gallionellaceae bacterium
AAGGTCGGGCACGTTGTCATGCAAGAAGTGACGCACTACCTGTTCGTCCTCGGAGAAGCCGTGGATGTCATAGATTCCGGGCAAGTCGATAAGTTCGACCATGTCGCCACCGAGCAATATCTTGCCGCTGAGCAGTTCCACCGTGATGCCGGGCCAGTTACCGACGCGTGCTGCGCCGCCCGTCATGCGGTTGAACAGCGTCGATTTGCCCGTGTTGGGCATACCCAGCAAGGCGACCCGTTTCATGATTTTTCTACCGCTATTTTGGAGGCTTCGTTTCTGCGTAGCAGGATGTCCGTAGTGCCGATGCGCACTTGCAGCGGCCCGGAAAAGCTCGCCTTGCGGATGAGTTCGATACGCTTGCCGACCCGGAAACCCAGCGCCAATAAGCGTTGGCGCAGAGCCTCGTCGGTCTGTATGGCAACGATAGTCGCGCTTTCTCCGGGGGCAAGGCTGGTTAAGACTTCAGAAGGAATGATCGTTTGCACAGTGGGCGGATTATTTCATAGCTGCCGCATCTTTGCGGGTGACTTTAAGTTCGAGTGCAGAAAAATTTGAGAAATTCACGGGCGTATGTATAATCGCGCCGCTTTCGAGGGGACATGTATGAGTGTCAGCCTTGGAAACATGAAATTGCTGGCAAATTAGCGCCAGCTTCTCATTGCCGATTTAGCTCAGTTGGTAGAGCAACCGCCTTGTAAGCGGTAGGTCATCAGTTCGAATCCGATAATCGGCACCAAATAATTGAAAACGGCCACTGTACGCAGTGGCCGTTTTCATATCTGTTTGCCATGCAGCTGGTTTCTTATGTCGCCGCATAAGCACTGCCTTGTTGTAGAATTCGTCCATTACTCCACGCATCATGTTCATCTATGCAAACAATCCTCATTACAGGCGGAGCCGGATTCATCGGGTCTGCGGTCGTGCGTCAATTCATCAGCGAAACAGAATGTAAAGTCGTCAATGTCGACAAGCTGACTTATGCGGGCAATCTGCAATCGCTGGTATCGGTTTCCGAGCATCCTCGCTATTGTTTTGAGCAAGTTGATATTTGCGATGCAGCAGAAGTGGCACGGGTGTTTCGCGAGCATCAGCCGGATGCGGTGATGCATCTGGCGGCGGAGTCGCATGTGGATCGCTCTATCTCAGGCCCGGCGGATTTCATTCAAACCAACATTGTCGGCACCTATACCTTGCTGGAGGCGGCGCGCAGCTACTGGAGCGGATTGGATGCGCAGCGTAAAGCGGTGTTCCGCTTCCATCACATCTCCACCGACGAGGTGTACGGTAGTCTGGGTGACTCCGGTTTCTTTACCGAGCAAACGGCTTATGAGCCGAATTCCCCTTACTCGGCCAGCAAAGCTTCTTCCGACCATCTGGTGCGCGCATGGCATCACACTTACGGATTCCCTGTCGTCACCACCAACTGCTCGAACAACTACGGCCCGTATCATTTTCCAGAGAAGCTCATTCCGCTGGTGATATTGAACGCGGTGAACGGCAAGCCTTTGCCCATCTACGGTAAGGGCGACAACATCCGTGACTGGTTGTATGTTGACGATCACGCGCGTGCTTTGCGTCTGGTGCTGGAACGCGGCAAGCCGGGAGAGACCTACAATATTGGCGGCTGGAACGAAAAGACCAATTTGCAAGTGGTGCAGGCTATTTGCGCCATCTTGGACGAGTTGCATCCGCAAGGTGCTCCGCACAATAAGCTCATCACCTATGTGCAGGATCGTCCCGGGCATGATCGCCGCTATGCCATTGACGCGAGCAAGATCGCGCGCGACTTGGGATGGAAGCCACAGGAGACCTTCGAGACGGGTCTGCGCAAAACGGTCGAATGGTATCTGGCGAACACCGCTTGGGTGCAAGGCGTGACCAGCGGCGACTACCTGCACTGGATGGAAAAAAATTACGCGAACAGGGGGGGCGTATGAGCAGCATGAAGGGAATCATTCTCGCCGGAGGTTCCGGTACCCGCTTGTATCCGGTCACGCAAGCCATTTCAAAACAGCTATTGCCTGTCTACGACAAGCCGATGGTCTATCACCCTCTGAGCACCTTGATGCTGGCGGGTATACGCGATGTGCTGATCATCTCCACCCCACAGGACACGCCGTTGTTTCAGCAGTTGCTGGGTGACGGCTCCAAATGGGGGATGAATTTCTCTTACGCGGTACAGCCCTCGCCCGACGGTTTGGCGCAGGCATTTATCATCGGCGAGTCGTTCATAGGCAATGATGGTTGTTCGCTGGTGTTGGGCGACAACATTTTTTACGGGCACGGCTTTGACCGTTTGCTCAATGCAGCCGCAACAAAGAAAAGTGGCGGTACGGTGTTCGCGTATCACGTGCAAGACCCGGAGCGATACGGTGTGGTCGATTTCGATGCGACGGGGCGTGCGCTGAGTATTGAAGAGAAGCCGCTCCAGCCGAAATCGAACTATGCGGTGACAGGTTTGTATTTTTACGACAACGATGTGGTGGGCATCGCCAAGACCATCAAGCCCTCCGCACGCGGCGAGTTGGAGATCACCACGGTCAATCAGATATATCTGGAGCGCGGCGATCTGGAAGTGCAGGTCATGGGGCGCGGTTATGCCTGGCTGGACACGGGGACACATGAATCGTTGCTTGAAGCGGGTTCTTTTGTGCAGACGCTGGAGAAGCGTCAGGGGCTGAAGATCGCCTGCCCCGAAGAGATCGCTTTCCGCAAAGGTTATATTTCTGCGGAACAGGTGATGCAACTTGCGCAGCCGCTGGCGAAGAATGCTTACGGACGCTATTTGTTAAGCATGCTTTCGGATAAAGCGTTTTAAATATGAAGATCGTTCCCACCGCCATTCCCGATTTGCTCATCATCGAACCCAAAGTGTTCGGGGATGAGCGCGGTTTTTTCTTCGAGAGTTTTAACAAACGTCGTTTCGCTGAACTGACGGGGGTGACCGCCGAGTTCGTGCAGGACAATCATTCCAAATCCGCGCGCCATGTGTTGCGCGGCCTTCACTACCAGATTCAACACGCACAGGGAAAGTTGGTGCGTGCCGTGGCGGGTGAGGTGTTGGATGTGGCGGTGGATATACGCAAAAGCTCACCGACGTTTGGTCGGTCGGTCGGGGTGAATCTATCCGCTGAGAATAAACGCATGCTGTGGATACCCCCGGGTTTCGCACACGGTTTCGTCGTGCTGAGCGACACAGCTGAGTTTCTTTATAAGACTACCGATTATTGGGCGCCGGAATTTGAGCGCTCGATACTGTGGAATGACCCTGCACTTAATATCGACTGGCAATTGAATGATGCGCTGCCCATGCTGGCAGCGAAAGATCAAGCGGGCAAGTTGCTCAAAGATGCCGAGGTCTTCGCGTGAAAAAAATACTGCTCACCGGCAAAAACGGCCAAGTCGGCTGGGAGCTGCAGCGTACGCTGGCACCATTGGGGCAAGTGATTGCGTTGGATTCGGCTGAACTTGATCTGGCCGATGCCGATGCCATCCGTCGCAAAGTGCGCGAAATACAACCGCACATCATCGTCAATCCTGCCGCGTATACGGCGGTGGACAAAGCTGAAACCGAACTCGATCTCGCCATGTCCATCAACGCTGTTGCGCCGGGAATTTTTGCGGAAGAAGCGAAGAAATTAAATGCGTTGTTTGTGCACTATTCCACTGACTATGTTTTCGACGGTAAAAAATCGGAAGCCTATGCGGAAGATGATGCGCCCAACCCGCTGGGTGTTTATGGTAAAACCAAGCTGGAGGGGGAGCGGGCCATTCGTGCGGTTGGCGGCAATCACTTGATTCTGCGCACCAGCTGGGTGTACGGCGCGCGCGGGAAAAATTTTCTGCTGACCATGTTGCGCTTGGCGCGTGAGCGCAGCGAGCTACGCATCGTGGACGATCAGATCGGTGCGCCGACCTGGTGCCGTTCTTTGGGTGAAATCACGGCGCAGATGCTGGCGCAGCTTTACGCGCCGGGTGTGGGCAGTGACGCTGTGACACAAGCGTCGGGAACGTATCATCTGACCTCGGCGGGCCATGTTTCATGGCATGGCTTCGCGGCTGAAATCATTCGCTTGGCCGATATTCAACCGGCGCCGAATCTGGTGGCTATCCCGTCGCGTGAGTATCCGACTCCGGCGGTGCGCCCCATGAATTCCGTGTTGTCGAACGATAAGCTCGCGCGTACTTTCGGTTTGCAGGCGGGAAGTTGGCAGGATAATTTGCAGATGTGTATGCAGGAGAAGGGCAGTCGTTAGTTTCTAGTCGTTAGCCGGTAGTTATAAACAAAACCGTCCTTCGACTACGCTAAGGACAGGCTGGGCGACAAAGACAACTAACGACTAGAGACTAACGACTAGCGGCTAAAAAACATGAAAATTCACGAATATCAGGGCAAAGAAATTCTGCGCGAATTCGGTGTGCCGACTCCGCGCGGAGTGGCGTGCTTTAGCGTTGAGGAAGCCGTTGCAGCGGCGCAGCAACTGGGTGGCAAGGTGTGGGTGGTAAAGGCGCAAATTCACGCGGGCGGGCGTGGCAAGGGCGGAGGCGTGAAGCAGGCGAAATCGCTGGACGAAGTGCGCCAGTACGCCGGGCAGATACTCGGTATGCATCTCGTCACGCACCAGACCGGCTCCGAAGGACAGGTGGTGCGCCGCCTGCTGATCGAAGAGGGCGCGCAGATCGTTAAAGAGTTTTACGTCGGTATGGTGGTGGATCGCGGCTCGCAGCGCGTGGCTTTGCTGGCGTCCAGCGAAGGCGGCATGGAGATCGAAGAGGTCGCAAAACATGCGCCGGAAAAAATCATCACCGTGCGCATCGACCCTGTTGCCGGTTTGACGACAGATGAAGCGGCGCAAACCGCGCGTGCCATCGGCGTCCCCGATGCGGCGAATGCCGAAGCGGTGAAGGTGCTGCAAGGCCTGTACCGTGCTTTCGTTGAGAAAGATGCGATGCTGGCGGAAATCAATCCTCTGGTGCTTACGGCGGATAACCGTGTGATTGCGCTGGATGCAAAATTCAATTTCGACTCCAACGCGCTGTACCGCCGTCCCGAAATCGTGGCGTACCGCGATCTGGACGAAGAAGACCCGGCCGAAATCGAGGCGTCGAAATTCGAGTTGAGCTACATCCAGCTCGACGGCGATATCGGCCGTCTGGTGAA
>JBAZYW010000171.1:0-5163 GCA_041659125.1 Gallionellaceae bacterium
AGGTAAGGATTGATCTCGTCCTGATGGAAGCCGATCTCCGCACGCTCCCAGCGTTCCAGCCAAAATTCTTTTTTCATTTGCACACTTTCAAGATTTTTAAACTCAAATAATTCATTCGGCCATCATTCCCTCCCCCTTGCAGGGGGAGGGTTAGGGTGGGGGTAGAAACATTGCGCCTTCACCGAGTCAACCCCCATCCTAGCCTTCCCCCTGCTAGGGGGAAGGGATGATCTCTGAGGTGCTATGAGAGTTAGGCTCGATCTATTCTTTTCTTTTCCAGCATCCGGCGCAATGCGCACCCTACTTGGCTCTGCATCACCCAACCGAAACGTCCAATTCCTTGCACAGTTTACCCACCAGCGCCCGCAACTCGCCGACCTCCGCTTCCAGCTTGGCGACGTTGGCCTTGAGCGCAGCGATCTCGCCCACCGTGACATCTCTTGAGGGTGTCGCCATTGTCGCGCTGCTGGACACGCGCTCTTCCATCACCGGAGCACCGGAGAGCAAGTGCATCCAGCGGTTTTCGCGCGAGCCGGGCTGGCGCGGCAGTTCGACCACAAGGCCGCCCGCCGCACGTTCGGCGAGTTCCGCCAGAAAACTTTCGACCGAGGAAATATCCGCGAATTTGTGCAGCCTTTCGCAGTTGATGCGCAACTCGCCCGCCGTCTGCGGGCCGCGCAGCATGAGCATGGTGAGGATGGCGGTGGACTGTGTGGGGATGTGCAGCACTTTTTCGATGTTGTGCGCGTAACGCGATGCCCTGCCCCCGCTGGTTTCCACGATCAGCGATAACGACCGCAGGCTATCCAGCGCCGTGATCACTTCCGCCTCGGCGGCTTCGATCACCGGGTCGCGGCTGCTCTTCTGGTTGCAGCCGGAGAGCAGCGAGTTGAGCGTGAGCGGGTAACTGTCCGGCACGGTGCGCTGCTTCTCGGCGAGTACGCCGAGGACGCGGGTTTCAAGCAGAGAGAGGATGGGGAGTGTGGAGGTCATTTATTTTCGATGTGGGGGTAATTTACAGTCAAGGATGGGCACTAATTTAACATCACGCCGCCAGCCTATTCATCCCTCTACCGTAGGCTGGGGTGAGCAACGCGAACCCCAGCATTTGTAGAACAAAGCTGGGGTTCGTACCTCACCGCCAGCCTACGGGCGCGTCCTCCGTCCGATACGTTACCCCACCCACTTCCGTGCATTCTGGAACATGCGCAACCATGCGCCGTTCTCTTGCCAGTCGCGCGGATACCAGGAGTTTTGCACGGCACGGAACACGCGCTCGGGGTGCGGCATCATGATGCTGAAGCGCCCGTCGGGAGTGGTGAGTCCGGTGATGCCTTGCGGCGAGCCGTTTGGGTTGAGCGGATAGGTTTCGGTGGGCTTGCCCGCGTGATCAACGTAGCGCAGCGATACCAGCGGCTGCACGGCTTTCAGTTTCGCGGCGTTGCTAAAGTCGGCATAACCTTCGCCGTGCGACACGACGATAGGCATGCGGCTGCCTGCCATACCTTCAAACAGAATGGACGGCGATTGCTGCACTTCGACCATGACAAAACGCGCTTCAAATTGCTCCGACTGGTTGCGCGCGAAGTGCGCCCAATGTTCCGCGCCGGGGATGATCTCGTGCAGGTTGCTCATCATCTGGCAGCCGTTGCACACGCCGAGCGCGAAGGTGTCGTTGCGTTTGAAGAATGCTTCGAATTCGTCGCGCGCTCTGGGGTTGAACAGGATAGATTTTGCCCAGCCCTCGCCCGCACCCAGCACGTCGCCGTAGGAGAATCCGCCGCACGCGGCCACGCCTTTAAAGTCGGCCAGTTTCACACGGCCACTGATGATGTCGCTCATGTGTACATCCACGGCGGTGAATCCGGCGCGGTCGAATGCGGCGGCCATTTCCACTTGGCCGTTCACGCCCTGCTCGCGCAGGATGGCCATTTTGGGACGCGACTTCAGCAGCGCAGGCGCGACGTTTTCGTTCACGTCGTAAGTGAGTTTCACATGCAGACCGGTATCGTTCGCGTCGAGGGTGCGGTCGTATTCCTGCTGCGCACACGCGGGATTGTCGCGCAGCTTTTGCATTTGATACGTGGTCTCCGACCAGATGCGGCGCAGGGCGATGGCGTTCTCGCTGTACAGCGTTTTACCGCCGCGCGAAATATTGATCGTGCCGCTGGTATTGAGGCGCGCCACTTCATGCACGCTGCCCAAGCCTGCTTCGTCGCACTGCACGAAGATGTCGGCCAAATCGGCGCGGCGCACTTGCACCAATGCGCCGAGTTCTTCGTTGAACAAGCTGCTCAGATCGTCGCCTTTGAGTTCGTCCAAACGCACATCCAGCCCCACGTGCGAAGCGAATGCCATTTCGCACAGCGCCGCCAGCATGCCGCCGTCGGAGCGGTCGTGGTAAGCCAGCAGCTTGCCTTCGCGGTTGAAGCGCTGAATGAGATCGAAGAAGGCTTTGAGCTTCAGCGCGTCATTCACATCCGGTGCAATGTCGCCGACCTGTTTGTACACCTGCGCCAAGGCCGAGCCGCCCATGCGGTTTTTGCCGCAGCCCAGATCGAACAGCAACAGCACGGTGTCGGTATTGGCGACGAGTTGCGGGGTGAGCGTCTTGCGCACATCGCTGCACGGTGCAAAGGAGGTAACGATCAGCGACAGCGGCGCGGTGACGGCTTTGTTCTGCTCGCCGTCTTTCCACGTGGTCTTCATCGACATCGAATCTTTGCCCACCGGGATGCTGATGCCGAGCTGCGGGCACAGCTCCATGCCCACGGCTTGCACAGTGTCGAATAGCGCGGCGTCTTCGCCGTGGTGCCCGGCGGCAGCCATCCAATTGGCAGAGAGTTTGATGTCGCCGATTTTTTCAATCTGCGCGGCGGCAATGTTGGTGATGGCCTCACCTATCGCCATACGGCCGGAAGCGGGCGCGTTCAGCACGGCGATGGGCGTGCGTTCGCCGAGCGCAAAGGCTTCGCCGAGATTGGTGTTGTAACCCATCAGCGTGACGGCAACATCGGCCACCGGCACTTGCCACGGGCCGACCATCTGGTCGCGCGCGGTCATGCCGCCCACGGTGCGGTCGCCGATGGAAATCAGGAAGGTCTTATCCGCCACGGAAGGCAGGCGCAATACGCGTTCGATGGCTTCTTTCAAGTTGATGCTGCTGGTGTCAAACTTGGGCATACGCGCTTTTTCGCGCTTCACTTTGCGCGTCATTTTGGGCGGTTTTCCAAGCAACACGGAGAGCGGCATGTTCACCGGATGGTTGTTGAACTCCGAGTCATGCACGGTCAACTGGTCGCCAACGGTGGCCTTACCCAATACGGAGAACGGGCAGCGCTCGCGCTCGCACATTGCGGTGAATTCGTCCAGACGCTCCGGCGATATCGCCAGCACGTAACGCTCCTGCGCTTCGTTGCTCCAGATTTGCATCGGCGTCATGCCGCGCTCTTCGGACGGCACGGCGCGCAATTCAAATTTCGCGCCCTTGCCGCCGCCGTGTACCAGCTCCGGCAGCGCATTGGATATGCCGCCCGCGCCCACGTCGTGAATGGAGAGAATAGGATTGTGCTTGCCCATCTGCCAGCAACGGTCGATCACTTCCTGCGCACGGCGTTGCATTTCTGGGTTGCCGCGCTGCACGGAATCGAAATCCAGATTTTCCGCATTGGCGCCGGTGTCCATGCTGGATGCCGCGCCGCCGCCGAGTCCGATCAGCATGCCGGGGCCACCGAGTTGAATGAGCAACGCGCCCGCTGGCAGCATGTGCTTGTGCGTGTGCTGCGCCGCAATACTGCCGACGCCGCCCGCCAGCATGATGGGCTTGTGGTAGCCGCGCATTTCGCCGTTTACCTGCTCTTCGAAGGTGCGGAAATATCCGGTTAAGTTCGGACGGCCGAATTCGTTGTTGAACGCCGCACCGCCGAGGGGGCCGTCGATCATAATTTGCAGAGCAGTGGCGATGCGTCCCGGCTTGCCGTATTTGTTGATTTCCCACGGCTGTTCATAGCCGGGAATATTGAGGTTGGATACGGAGAAACCGACCAAGCCCGCTTTGGGCTTGGAGCCGGAGCCCGTCGCGCCTTCGTCGCGAATCTCGCCGCCCGAGCCCGTGGCCGCGCCCGCGAAAGGCGCGATGGCGGTCGGATGGTTGTGCGTCTCCACCTTCATCAGGGTGTGGGTGAGTTCTCTGCTGAAAGCATAACCGCCATCGGCGCGCGGATAGAAGCGCTCGATTTCCGCGCCCTCGATCACCGAGGAGTTGTCGGAGTACGCCACCACCGTGCCTGCCGGGTGCAGCTTGTGCGTGTTGCGGATCATGCCGAACAGCGAAATGGCTTGCTGTTCGTCGTCGATGATCCAGTCCGCGTTGAAAATTTTGTGGCGGCAATGTTCGGAGTTGGCCTGCGCAAACATCATCAGCTCGACATCGGAAGGATTGCGTTTCAGCTTCTGAAAATTCTCAATCAGGTAGTCGATCTCGTCGGCGGAAAGCGCCAGACCCAGTTCGCGGTTGGCCTTTTCCAGCGCGGCTTTGCTGCCTTTGATGATGTCCACGGTGGACAGCGGCTGCGGCTTGCCGTGCGCGAAAATTTTGTTTTCGATACCGGCGATATCCACGACCACCGATTCGGTCATGCGGTCGTGCAACAGCGGCAGCACGGCTTTCTTTTCCGCGTCGCTCATTGGCTTGCCGCTCTTACTGCTCAGGTAAAACACAATGCCGCGCTCGATGCGCGACACGTTCGGCAAAGCGCAATGCTGCGCGATGTCGGTGGCCTTGGACGACCACGGCGAGATCGTACCCAAGCGCGGCACGACCAATAACTTTTGCAGTCTTCCGGCGGGGAGACTCGCGTTCGCATCCAGATTCAACAAGCGTTCGAGCAATTTATCTTCGGCGGCAGACAGCGGCGCTTTGAGCTCGGTGAAATACCAGTGGCGCGTGTCTTCTATTGCGATGTTCGGTGCGACGGCTTTAAGCGCGGCGCGAAGTTTTTCGAGACGGAATGCGGAAAGTGCGTGATTGCCGACGGAGATTTTGCTGCTGGTAGCGCGGGACATAGATCGATCTCATGAAAGCGTTGAAGACAAGTTGCAATTATAATGCACCGCGTCGTTCACTCTCAGGAAAACAGCATGTCCCCGACCCGTATCCCAGCC
>JBAZYW010000172.1:0-5125 GCA_041659125.1 Gallionellaceae bacterium
GGTGCGCTTTTTCGATTTCGTCCAGCAGCAGCACGCAATGCGGTTGCTTGCTGATCATCTCAGTGAGCAGGCCGCCCTGGTCGAAGCCGACATAGCCTGGTGGCGCGCCGATCAGGCGCGACACGGCATGGCGTTCCATGTATTCGGACATGTCGAAACGGTGCAGCGGCATGCCCATTACATAAGCGAGCTGGCGCGCCACTTCGGTTTTGCCGACGCCGGTAGGGCCGGAGAACAGGAAGCTGCCGATGGGCTTTTGTGGATTGCCCAAGCCGCTGCGCGACATTTTGATGGCGCGTGCCAGCACGTCGATGGCTTTGTCCTGGCCGAATACGGTGGCCTTGAGGTCGCGATCCAGATTCTTCAGCGTGTTTTTGTCGTCGTGCGACACGGTACGTGTCGGGATGCGCGCGATCTTGGCGATGATCTCTTCGATCTCGTGTTTGCCCACCACTTTTTTCTGTTTGGATTTCGGTAGGATGCGCTGTGCGGCACCGGCTTCGTCCAGCACGTCGATAGCCTTGTCCGGCAAGTGACGGTCGTTGATGAAGCGCGAGGAAAGTTCGGCGGCGCTGGTGATCGCGGCGGCGCTGAACTTGATGCTGTGGTGTTCCTCAAAGCGTGACTTCAAACCCTTTAGGATTTCGATGGTTTCTTCCACCGAAGGCTCGGACACGTCGACTTTTTGGAAGCGACGCGATAACGCCGAGTCTTTCTCGAAGATGCCGCGATATTCCTGATAAGTGGTGGCACCGATGCACTTCAATACGCCGCTCGACAGGGCGGGTTTGAGCAGATTGGAGGCATCCATGGTGCCGCCGGAAGCGGAGCCCGCGCCGATGAGGGTGTGGATCTCGTCGATGAACAGCACCGCGTTCGGTGCATCCTTCAATTCCTTCAACACGGCTTTCAGGCGCTGCTCGAAATCACCGCGATATTTGGTGCCAGCCAACAGGGAGCCCATGTCGAGCGAATAGACTTGGGCATCTTTCAGAATATCCGGTACGTCGCCTTCGACGATGCGGCGCGCCAAACCTTCCGCAATCGCGGTCTTGCCGACACCGGCTTCGCCTACCAGCAACGGGTTGTTTTTACGGCGACGGCACAGGGTTTGAATGACGCGTTCCAGTTCGGTGTCGCGGCCGATCAGCGGATCAATCTTTCCGGCGAGCGCATGGGCATTCAAGTCCAAGGTGTAATTTTTCAACGCACTGTCGCTGTTCTCTTGTTCAACTTCCGTTTCGTTGGCGGTCTTTTGCGCAGAGGGTTGCTCGGCCGGTTTGTTGATGCCATGCGAGATATAGTTCACCACGTCGAGCCGCGTGATGGCGCGCTGGTTGAGGAAATACACGGCGTGCGATTCCTTCTCGCCGAACAATGCCACCAGAATATTCGCTCCGGTGACTTCTTTTTTGTTGGTCGATTGCACATGCAGGATGGCACGCTGAATCACGCGTTGAAAGCCCACAGTCGGCTGCGTATCGATCTCCCCGGTGCCGGGCAGGCGCGGAGTGTGCGTTTCAATATGCTGTATCAATACAGCGCGCAATTCATTGATGTCCGCTCCGCAGGCACGCAACACGTGCGTTGCCGAGGGGTTGTCCAGCATGGCGAGAAGCAGGTGCTCAACTGTGATGAATTCGTGCCGCTTTTGACGGGCTTCGACAAAGGCGAGATGCAAGCTGACTTCGAGTTCTTGAGCGATCATTTAATTCTCCTCCATGTGGCATCGTAACGGATGCCCATGCTGCGTTGAAAATGCCGATACCTGTGTGACCTTTGTTTCAGCGATGTCCTTGGTATAGACACCGCATACTGCTGAACCTTCGTTATGCACTTTGAGCATAATCTGCACCGCTTGTTCCTGAGTCTTTGAAAAAAACGTTTGCAACACCTCAATGACGAACTCCATCGTCGTAAAATCATCGTTCAACAGCAGCACCTTGTATAGCTTGGGCGGCTTGGTTTTGCTGCGTTCCAGTTCAAGTACGGAAGAGTTTTCGTGTTTAGTTGCCATTGAGTTCATTGTTGCATTTTGTCCTGCATCATATTTGATGATTAGAGTGGTTTTTTCAAGTGTATTAAAAAAAGTTACATTAAGTACTTGACGTCTTGAAATTAACAAAGTAAAAAGCGCGTGGGTGTTTGAATCAAAGTATCTGCAGTACTGGTTTCGCCATGTGCGGTCTTGGAATTCAAACAGTTTAACGGGAATCCACCCGGTTTTTTAGTAAGGAAGTTTTAACATGGCAAACGGTACAGTAAAGTGGTTCAACGACGCAAAAGGTTTCGGTTTTATCACTCCTGATGATGGCAGCGAAGATCTGTTCGCGCACTTCTCAGCGATCAACATGAGCGGCTTTAAGTCCCTCAAAGAAGGTCAGAAAGTGACTTTCGACGTAGTTCAAGGTCCTAAGGGCAAGCAAGCATCCAACATCCAAGCTCCTTAATCGGTTCTTGAGTTGGAAAAAAAGCCCGCCACGAAAGTGGCGGGCTTTTTTGTTTGTCGTGTTTGAGTTCCGGTAATTCCGCTCAGTCCTCGTCTGGCGTATAAGGCAGCCCCATTCGATCCAGAACTTGGCGCGCCAAGCGGCGGCTGACGTTGTTGAGCATAGTGGGCAGATTGTCCGGCACATCGGACTGAAGCAGTAATTTGCTGGCGCTTACCGAATAGACCGGATCGAGCAGGCGGGGGCGGTACGACTGCATTACTTCGTCCAGTGTGCGTTCGGCTGCCATTTGTTGCCAGGTATTTGTGGGCCACTGCGATGGGATACCCAATGCGGCGGGAAAATGGTCAAGATCTCGCAACACTGTGCGCATATCTTCATGAGAGTCGCGAAAAGGAAGCAATACCAAGCCCCCCAATTCATAGAGGTGTTTATCCATGTCGGGGCGATTGCCGCCGCCGTCGATCACCCCTAGCCAATCCGGCATGCTCTCGAGTTTTTCGAGGATTTTTTCCAGCTTTCCCGGCGAACGTCCGTCCAGCGTAGTGTAATGGCGCCCCGAGCGCGAGAGCGGCTCACGCTCTATGTCGGTCAGAATGGAAATGGAATGTCTGCCGAGTAACCCAAAACCGTGACACAGCATATGACTGATGCTGGTCTTGCCCGTTCCCCCTTTGTTACCTATCACGCATATCAATTGCTTCATGCTAAACCTCCTTCATGTACCAGGCATGTTAATCGCGATCTGTGTGTGTTCTTGTTTTGAAAAGCTGGGGGGAATGGGCGCTATTTAGGCTTTTGTCTCGCGCTGCAGCCGTAGCGCACCATGCCACTCACCCTACGGTATAATCCGCGCCGTTATGCAGATACTCCGTGGACTTACTTCCCCCGACAGCCAGCCCGTTGCACTCACCATCGGTAATTTCGATGGCGTGCATCTCGGGCATCAGGCGTTGCTGGAACAATTGCAGCTCGCTGCACGCGAGCGCGATCTGGCTACCGCCGCCATCGTGTTCGAGCCGCATCCGCGCGAGTTCTTCACGCCGTTGCAGGCTCCGGCGCGGCTCACCAATCTGCGCGAGAAATTGGAACGTTTTGCAGCACTGGGTTTAAACCGGGTACATGTCTGCCGCTTTAGCCAGAAACTGGCGCAAACCAGCGCGACCGATTTCATCGATGCGCTGTACAGAAAATTGGCGGCGAGGTACGTTCTCATCGGCGACGATTTTCGTTTCGGCAAGGCGCGCGGCGGCGATTTCGCGCTGATGGAGAAAATGGGTGCGCAGCAAGGTGTCACGGTGAAGTCAATGAGCAGCGTGTTGCAAGAGGGGGTGCGTATCTCCAGCACGGCAGTGCGGAACGCTTTGGCTGAGGGAAATTTGAGTTTGGCGCAACGCTATCTGGGGCGCCCGTACAGTATCAGCGGGCATGTGGAGCACGGTGAAAAAGTCGGGCGCAAGCTGGGCTACCCTACGGCCAACATCCAGTTGAAGCACAACCGTCCGGCGCTCACGGGCATCTTCGTGGTGCGCGTGCGCATCGAAGGCGGCGAGATGCGCGCAGGTGTGGCGAGTCTGGGGGTGCGGCCTACCGTGGAGCTGAACGGCAAGCCGGTGCTGGAAGTGCACCTGTTCGATTTTGCGCAGGAGATTTATGGTAAACATCTGCATGTGGATTTTTTGCACAAGCTGCGCGATGAAATGAAGTTCTCTGGTTTGGAAAGTTTAACGCAACAAATTGCGCTCGATGTCGGGCAAGCAAAGGACTGGTTTATACAAAATGGCAACTGACTACAAAGACACCCTCAATCTCCCCGATACCCCGTTCCCGATGCGCGGCGATCTCGCCAAGCGCGAACCGCAGATGCTGGCACAGTGGCAGGCGAAGCAGCGCTATCAGCGCATTCGCGCCGCGAGCAAAGGCCGCAAAAAATTCGTGCTGCATGACGGCCCGCCTTATGCCAACGGCGACATTCACATCGGCCATGCGGTCAACAAAATCCTCAAGGACATCATCGTCAAAAGCAAGACGCTGAGCGGCTTCGACGCGCCTTACGTGCCGGGCTGGGATTGCCACGGCTTGCCGATCGAGTTGCAGGTGGAAAAGAAACACGGCAAGGCGATTCCTCCCGCGCAGTTCCGCGAGCTATGCCGCGAATACGCCAAGGAACAGATCGAGCGCCAGAAAAAAGACTTCATCCGTCTCGGCGTGTTGGGCGAGTGGGACAACCCTTACCTGACGATGGATTTCAAAACCGAGGCTGAAATCGTGCGAGCTCTCGGCAAGATTTACGAGCGCGGTTATCTCTACCAAGGCCGCAAGCCGGTGAACTGGTGTCTGGATTGCCAGTCTGCATTGGCGGAAGCCGAAGTGGAATACGAAGACAAAGTATCGCCCGCGATTGATGTGGGCTTTGAGGTGCAAGACAAAGCGGCGGTAGCGAAGGCCTTTGGTATCGGGCATTTGCCCGCTGATGCCAGCGTCTATGCGGTGATCTGGACGACGACACCGTGGACATTGCCCGCGAACCAGGCGGTGAGCGTACATCCCGAATTCCAATATGACTTGGTGAAGACGCCCAAAGGTTATTTGATTCTGGTGTCCGATCTGGTTGCTGCCAGTCTGAGCCGTTACCAGTTGAGCGGCAGCAATGACCGTGGGGATGGAACTGCGGC
>JBAZYW010000173.1:0-5070 GCA_041659125.1 Gallionellaceae bacterium
TCGCCGTCGCCGCGCGTGGTGGCTTGCACCAGTATGCCGCGCTCATAGCGCAAGTTGATGGCAAGCCCGTCGAACTTGAGTTCGCAGGCGTATTCGACCTCACCGTCTATCGTGCCCAACGCATTGCGCACGCGCGTATCGAAATTGAAGGCGCCGCTGTCTTCGGTATCGGTCTCGGTGCGGATGGACAGCATGGGTACGGCGTGGCGCACGGGCGTAAAGCCTTCCAGCACTTTGCCGCCGACGCGCTGCGTGGGTGAATCGGGAGTCAGCAGTTCGGGATGCTGCGCTTCGAGAGCCTGAAGTTCGCGGAACAGTCTGTCGTACTCCGCATCGGGAACAGCCGGCGCATCCAGCACGTAATAGGCATGGTTATGCCGTTCGATCTCGGCGCGCAGCTGCGCGATGCGTTGCGCTGCGTCCATCTAGGAAAACAGTCGAATGGCTTGCGCGCTACCCGGAACGAGCTTGCCAGCCAGCATACGGTTTTCGAGCGCGACAACTTGCTCGCGTATTTGGGCAATGGCCGCATCGCCCAAAGAAACCCGGTGGTCGTCCACCAGCCCGGCGCGAAGATCCATGGCCAGCTCGCGCGCCAGCACCGCCATCTCATCAAAATGGTGCGAGGGACGCTCCACGCGCGGCACATCCAGCAACAAAGTCAGCCCTTGCACGCGCATCTGCGTAAGCATGTGATGCTGAAAAGGAATGTTGCTATCCATATTGTTCAGACTGAACAGGGTCAGCCCATGCGCATCCAGCAGATGAAACGCTCCGTCCGCTTGCAACGTCAAGCCGTGGCGCTCCGCTACCCGGGCGATCTCGCTACCGAACAACAGACGGTCGCCACCGGGCAAAATATTGAGACCGATCATCTGATCCACCCCGGCACAAAACTCATCCAACTGTTTTGCCTGTTTGATCGCATCTTCCATAGAAGGAAGCACGATCTCCGCTTGTAAATGCGCGCCGATTTCGCGCAACACTTCGTGAAAATCCGTCAGCCGTACCTCGCTCACCTGACCGGTGCGGTCGGCCAGTTGCAGGCCGATCTTGAACTCACTGTAGGACGGAAGACTTTCCGGAATAAGCCTTTCCCAGCGGCCCGAAGTCGCGTTCAGACCGCAGGCATTGACGCTCTTCCCGAAATCGAAACGCCGCCCCCACAGCGAAGCAAGCGCATGACTACTGAGCGGGCTTTTAAGCTTGATGGCAACGACGTAGTCCGTCGTCGCATCGAGCAAACTGCAAATCTCATCGTCAGCTTTGGCCTGTTGCGATTCGCCATGCTCCAAGGCACTGACCTCTTCCTCGATCAACACATCGGCAGCCCCTTTGGCAGATGAAACAGACGAGTACAACGCATCTTCGCGCTGATCTTTGAAGGTCGAACCGAACTTGCGCCGATAAAGCCTTTGCTGCCAAAAGCCGTAACCGTATACACCGACCACCACAATAATACCGATGGACAACAAACCGATTTGCAATTCACTCATGTCAAGACACCGATTGAATCAATGGTCAGAATTATACTAGTGTCGCGAACCAGAAATAACGGGACAAATGAAACGGATGGATTTTTTTGTCAGGCAAGGCGCATACCCGCAGCCGTATGGTGTATACGACAAGGGGATGCAACGCAGCATGGCGAAAAAAGACGCCGTTTCATGTTTCGTTATTTCTGGTTCACGACACTAGCGCCAACTCGCCGCTACTGCTGCCGACGCCCGCGATCTCATGCAGCGCTTTCACGTATTCCGCCTTCTCATGCAGCTGCACCAGCGTATCGGGATGGCCGTGGCCGCGCATATGCGCCAGACGTGCCTTGCTGGTAGCGGACATCTCCCACACCAAACCCTCCAATAGCTCGTCCGCCGACTCCGGCTTGTTGCACACCAGCACCATATCGACACCCGCATTCAGCGCCGCTTCGGCGCGCTGCACGATGCCGCCCGCCACCGTCGCGCCTTCCATGCTCAGATCGTCGCTGAAGATACAGCCCTCAAAGCCCAGCTCGCCGCGCAAAATATCTTTCAACCACACCTTGGAAAAGCCCGCCGGACGCGGATCAACTTTGGGATAGATCACATGCGCAGGCATCACCGCCGTTAGACCGAAATCCACCATCTGGCGGAACGGGATCAGGTCGCACATCTCGATGTCGGCGAAGTCGCGCTCGTCCACGGGAATCTCCAGATGCGAGTCTGCTTTGACAAAACCGTGTCCCGGAAAATGCTTGCCCACCGTCGCCATACCCGCCCTCTTCATGCCCACCATTAGGCTATGCGCCAGTTCGGCAATAGCCTGCGGCTCGGCGTGAAAAGCGCGGTCGCCGATCACGGAGCTTGCGCCGTAGTCCACATCCAGCACCGGAGCAAAGCTGAAATCCACCCCCTGCGCCCGCAACTCCGCCGCCAATATCCAGCCCGTCTGTTCTGCCAGATGCCGCGCCTTCTTGGGATGCGCATCCCACAGTTTGCCCAGCTCGCGCATCGGCGGAATCTTGGTAAACCCCTCGCGGAAACGCTGCACCCGTCCGCCTTCATGATCCACCGAGATCAGCAACGGCGGCGTACGCACGGCACGGATACTCGCCGTCAACTCCGCCAGTTGGCGCGGCGATTCGTAATTGCGCGCAAACAAAATCACCCCGCCCACAAGCGGATGACGCAAACGTTTTTCATCCTCTGCGGTAAGCGATTTGCCCACCACATCCAGCATCACTGGCCCAATGCCCATAAACACTCCACGATTGATTAAATCTGAAAAAGAGAGATACAACAACGCGGCGGATTATAAAGCTTTTGGCGGAAAAGCCGAGCTTGTTGGCACTAAAGGAAGTTAGTTGCATTAGACGGCATTGCTAATCGTAAATTTGCTGCCGATATAAATTCTAGGCAATGAGGATCAAATGTCTTGCAGGCGACTATCGTGGATGTGTGGCGAACGTCTCAAATCGCTCCGTTACAGTCCTTCGAATTTATCCAAAGCAGAAATTCAACACTTAAATTAACTGACTGGCGCGGCTTTGTCGCACCAGCCCGCGCCGAAAGATGGGTAGGCATGTGATATTTATATTGTCTGGATTTTTCCGTTCACTTTTTCCAATATACATCGCCTGTTTGAATCGGAAGCGCCTTCAATATTTCTCGAAGAGCCTCTAATTCACAAGTAGGCTGCTTCCAGACATACCGGTGCAATAAGTTAGGAACAGTACCTGTTTGATCTCCATCTTGAAAGACCAGCGTAATGATTGAAAATTTGTCCCCTTTTTTACGCTTTTCCTGAATTGCATAGTCCACTTCGGTGGCTAAGAAATTCTCATCCTTGTAGTTTGGTGTGACAAAAAATATCGCTGCGCAGGAATCAGAGAAGCCTTGAAGAATAGATCGTTCTAGCTCGGAACCGGCACTCATTGAGTCCTCGTCAAGCCAAGGGGAGAAACCGAGCAATTCGAGAGTATTTTTAAACTGGCGCACCAATGGCTTGTCTGCCCCCTTGTGACTCAAAAATATCCTCATAGGTACGGTTCCCATAGAAAATTCATGCTTTTGAAGAGCGACTTCAAGCTCATCCGATATGTCCCAGTTTCCATCAGGCTGTTTTTTTAGAAGAACAACAGCATCATGCGAGTCAATCTTGAAGTGTCGCTCTATCCTTGATCTTACCAATCTCTTGTTTTCTTGCGTAATCTCTTCTGCACCAACGATTGCAACAGTAATCTCCCCAAAACCACTATTCATTCGCACAGATGAGGTGCCGGTATGAATAAGGATCACAATTAGCCAATCTTTGTATGAGCCAATTTTAGAGTTAAATCCAGAAATTATGGGCCAAGCAGTTAACAAATCAGAATGCTTTTCCTCCACCTTCGCCCTATAAATGTCGACGATTTGGTCTTGTAATGACTTTTTTTCTTCTGACATAATGCCCTCTATTAACTATTTCCCTAACTCACATCAACCGCACAACAACTGCTACTGGCACAACTGAGACATTTGCATCACACCTGTCGGGTTAGTCCACAATGCTGTTCACTTTAGAAAAATTCCGTTCGCCCTGAGCCTGTCGAAGGGCTCTAGTTGCGGAGCAGGTGATTCGACAAGCTCACCACGAACGGTTAAGTGAACAGCATTGAGTTAATCCGGCCTAAAAATCAATCCCTTTCCAGCACCACAAACGCCACCACCATATCGCGCTCGTCGCTGATGCTCAAATGATGATGCGCTACACCTAGTTGTTTCAGGTGAGCGGACAACACTGCGTCGAAATGGAAAGCGGGTTTGCCCAATTCGTCGTGGATGACGCTGATGCGTTGCAGACTGACCGGATGACGCAATCCTTGCCCGGTAGCTTTGGCGAGCGCTTCTTTGGCGGCGAAACGTTTGCTCAGAAACCTTGCTGGATAGGCATGCGCGGTATATTCGGAAAACTCTTGCGCACTCAGAATGCGTTCGGCGAACGCTGCGCCATGCCGCTCTATCGCGGCTTCGATGCGCGCCACGCCGACGATGTCGGTACCGATGCCGAAGATCATGCTTGGATAGAATTCGAGAAAAAGTTCATGGCGAATAATAACATCGCGCCCGCATGAGTATCGTTCGAAAAGCTGCGGGAGACCCGAAGTTCCTGTGGAAAGCAACTATTGATTCGGCCATCAAATACTTGGTAGGCTGGAGGTAAGGTACGAACCCCAGCGTTTGTTGACCGTGAACATGCTGGGGTTCGTACCTTACCGCCAGCCTACAATTTGGCAGATTTTTAATCTATTTAATGACCGACTCCATAATGATTCCTACAGCATTCGCTTAGAGATGCGCGCGATAGTAGGCAAGGAAGTCGTCCGCAGGTAACGGGCGACTGAAAAAATAGCCCTGAATCTGACCGCAGCCTAACTCTTGCATCAGCGCCAGTTGCTCCGGTGTTTCAACACCTTCGGCGACGGTGGACATATTCAGCGCCTGCGCCATGGCGATGATGGTTTTTGCAATCGCCACATCGCCCGCGCTTCCCGGAGTGTCCTTGATAAAGGCGCGGTCTATTTTCACGCAATCTATCGGAAAGCGTTTC
>JBAZYW010000174.1:0-5031 GCA_041659125.1 Gallionellaceae bacterium
ATCAAAGCAGAGAAAGAAGCCCAAGCCGAGGCCTTACGTGTGAAGGCCAAGGCTGCGACGGAAGCCAAGATCGCAAAGACCAAAGCTTTGGAAGAAGCCAAAGCTGATGCACTGCGTTTAAAAGCGGAGAAACAAGCCAAAGCTGAAGCAGAGGCACAAGCAGCGGCGACGGCTCGCGCTACAAAATTGCAAGCCCAGCAGGAAGCGCAAGTCGAAGCTGCGCGATTGAAAACCGGGCAGGAAGCCAAGACTGCTGCAGAAGCAGTAGAAGAAATAAAAATATCTCCCGCAACAATCCCGCCGGAAAAAAAACTAGTCGATGGAGTGAACTGGTCCGATCAGCAATTTTGGCTGGTGGACATGTCCGATGCACATGACCGTGGCTCTATTGCCACTGCATGGCATGATTTGCTCACCCGTTTCCCCATGCAGATGAAAAACCGAACGATTCTTCCGCGCCAAGTCCGCTTGAGCAATGCGGGCAATGAACACGCGCCCCTTTATAAGTTATTTATTGCCAAGTTCCCCAATAAACAAATGGCCGAAGACTTCTGTGCAATATTGCGTGCCGGTCAGCAGCGTTGTGGTGTTGTATCGTCACAATCGCTTGCGGGGAAAAATGACTTAAATGCGCCTTCAGCGACTGAGCAAAGTGCCCCCAAGCAAACTGCAAAAGAGGAGCAGTCATGAGTGAGGAGACGCGAAATATCCCCCAGCCTGAACTGAGCCAGCGCCAACACCAGATACTCAAGTTATTGCAGGCAGGCAAGGTCAACAAGGATGTCGCACAAGAGTTGGGGATCGGCCTTGGCACGGTCAAACAGCATATCGTCGCGATCTTCAAAAAATTAAATGTCAGCAATCGTGCTATGGCTGCGTCTCATGGCATGGAGATTTTTCAGGCGCAGCAAAACCGTACCTCCACCTTGCCGATGGCCGATCTGCTGGAGAGTCGCCCCTGTGTCGTACTCAGCATCGCACTCCCTACGGATGCCAACCACCTGTCCGTAAAGCTCATGTATGGCTGTTTGGCGGCTATTGCATCTACTAACGATGCTGTTTTTCTGGCGCGTAACGGCAATGCCGGAGACCTGATCTTCGGCATTCAGCGGGTCACCGAATACGATTTGGCCCTAGCCTTGCAAGCCGCGCGTCATGTTTATGACGACTTGCTGGCGATGGATAGTGAAATAGCACAAAAATTGCGCGGCTGTATGACCGCAGGACTGGCCTTTGCAAGCATGCAACGCTTCGGCGGCTGGACTGGGGAAGCCATTGCCAGCGCCGCCATTGCCTCAGCCCGCGAGTTGCTGAACGACATTCCTCCGGGTCAGTTCGTATTCGATTCAACAGCGCTGGATCTGATCGAATTATTCGGCATAGGGGGAACAAAGGAGCTGTCGCCGACAATGCTTTTAGCCGAATTAAAAAACTTGCACTGGACCGGATCGCGCCGTGCATATCACTTGGTTGGACGAGACGCTGAATTATCCTTACTTGATAAGGCCTTAGCCGAGGCTGCGCAAGATAATGGCCAGTTAATTCTGGTAAAAGGTGAGATGGGCATGGGCAAATCCCGCCTGTGCGAGGCTATTGCAAAGCACTGCCTCAAGCTGGAAGGAGCGGTGTCGTATTGCCGCAGCCTGCCGTCGGTATTAGGTAGTGCACTTTACGATACAGCACGCGGAACTGAGCGTTCTGTGGAAGAAGTCGCTGTATTGTTGCGCACCAAACCCACTCTATACCCAGAGCTTGTTATTGTTGATGACTTTCATTTATTGGGCAAAGAACAGCAAATTTTGCTGTCTGCGGCGGGAACGGATGCGGTCAAAAATGGGAAGCTGGTTATTTTTTCTGGCCGCAAAGGAATTCGCGAATATATTGCCATCCCCTGCGAAACGATAAACCTGCGACGACTTTCAGCGCAATCCATTCAGGCGCTGGTGCGTGATGCCTTGGGCAAGGGTGCCATTGAGGAACGGGCAAACAAGGTACAACGAATTACCAGTGCAGCGGCCGGTGTGCCGCTGTTCGCCGTCGAACTGGCGCGGCATCATGATGAGTCACTCGCATTACCCTTGCGGGTGGCGATCAATGCCCGTCTTGACAGCCTGCATTTGGATCACAATTTGCTGCGCGAGGTGGCAAAAAATTCCGCCGGCGCAAATTTTGAAGAGGTGGCGGCCACGCTGGGCGAAGATGTTGAGACATTACGCCCGCAGATGGAACGTGCCGTAGCGTCCGGTGTGTTGTCATACAGTGCCGACAGATGGCTTACGTTCACCCATCCTTTGCTGCGCCGTGCAATCGACAATTCGGTTATTTAATGGCATGAAGAAAACGCATTCGACACTTGATCAGAACACGCATGGTCACAACTTGCCCCCCGGGGGAGCGCCAGAAGAAAGCGTATTGCGCCAGCTGTTTCGTTCGCCCGACTTGCGCCGGGTCTTGCCGGGATTGGGTCTATCGACTTTATTGATCAACGTGCTGGCGCTGGCGCTTCCGCTCGCGATCCTGCAAATCCTTGACCGTGTGGTAGCCAACCAGTCCTTGGAGACACTGGCATTTTTAGTGATCGGCGTGGTGGTCGCGTTAATTCTGGAAGAGATTTTGCGCGGTATCAACGGGGTGGTCACCAGTTGGCTGGGAGCCCGCTTCGAGCACAACACCAGCGTTGCCGCACTTGAGCGGCTGATGCATGTGCCTTTGCAGCACTACCAGCAGGATGAGCCGAGCATACATGAAGAAAGAATATTGGCAACCTCCAAGGTATCCGAATTTTATTCGGGCCAAGCTCTGCTGGTGTTATTCGATCTGCCTTTTGTGGTGATTTATCCCATATTGATCTACATCATCGGCGGCTGGCTGTTCGCCGTGCCGGTTTTCCTACTGCTGCTGTTTTCTTTCCTGATTTACCGTTTCGGCAACTGGATGCGCGAACAGGTTCGGCAACGCGCAATTCAGGATGAGCGCCGCTTGGGGTTCCTGACCGAGGTTTTATCCGGCATCTATTCGGTGAAGACACTAACGATGGAATCGTTGATGCTGCGCCGCTACGAGCGCTTGCAGGGGACGAATTCCGTGCTGGGCGACGCACTGATACGCGGCAACGCCATGGCTTCGAATATAGGCATGTTGTTTTCGCAGATCATGATCGTTTCTGTGGTATTTGCCAGCTCGTGGTTCGTGATAAACGGAAAAATGACCCCCGGCGGTCTGTCCGCCTGCATGATGCTGTCGGTGCGCGCGCTGCAACCTTTGCGCCGGGGCCTGTCGGTATGGATGCGCTACCAGTCTTTTGTTGCGGCACTTGACAGGCTTAATCAAGTGTTCGTTATGCCCTACGACAAGGACGAGGGCAAACTCGAGATGCCGCCGATTAAAAAAGAACTGGAGTTGCGCAATATCACCTTGAAATTTAAGGATGTCGATTTCAGAGCAACACAATCATTATCCAGAAGCGCCCTTCATGGCGGGGTTAATCGCGATGAGCATGAAGATAACAATTTTTCCAACATTTCTTCCAGAATGGCATTTTTTTTCAACATCTCCTTAACGCTTGAAGCGGGACAGGTCATCGCTATTCTGGGGACGAGCGGGAGCGGCAAAACCAGCCTGCTGTCGTTGATGAACAGCATGCTGCAACCCAATTCCGGCGAAATACTGGTGGATGGCCAACCGTTAAACAGTTTTACCACCTCCAGCATATATAAAGGTATCGCCCTGTTGCCGCAAACCGGCACGATCGTGTCCGGCACGATCCTTGAAAACATGACCATGTTCGATGCCAGTCTCCAGGATGAAGCACTGCGTATCTCCAGCAAGCTGGGACTGGATCAAATCGTGGCGGGGTTAAAATTGGGCTATGAAACCCCTGTAGGTCAGGGGGCGGCAGGAACTCTGCCTGCGGGGTTGCGCCAAGTCATCACTATCATCAGGGCGCTGGTGCACAAACCCAGCGTAATTCTGTTCGACGAAGCCAATATTTCCCTCGATATGCGCATGGACAAGTTGCTGCTCGACTACTTGGCGGAGCAGAAAGGAAAATGCAGCATAGTGCTGGTGACCCACCGCCCTTCACTGATCAGGCTTGCAGATAAAATTTATTCTCTGGCCGATGGCCGCTTGTTCGAAGGCGTTATCGAACCAAGTTCCGATGCGGCTAGCGCCGCATCGGCTGCGCCGGACGCGCTGAGTGTGTCGGAACGTCCAGAATCCAGCAAGGATCTTTCCGCTGTCATCCGTCGCCAGTTTGACGAGGAATCCGACCTGTCGATATGTTTGCTGCCTCTGTTAAAGGCCATCGAATGGCAGGGGAAACCGCGTCAACTGGCGGATGCCATGCCGCACATGGCAAGACTCATGGATGTTACCGTGTTGTGTTCGATCATGGCCAATCTGGAACACTTCCCCAAGCATCTTGACGGTCATCTGGCGAGTCTGGATTTGCGCTTAATGCCCTGTCTTTTTGTGCCCCCCGACAAAGCGGCGATGGTAATTTTAAAACGCCTGCCCAACGGAAACTTGTGGGTATTTGACAGCGTGTTGCGTGCCGAAACAGAGATGCCGCCTACCACAGAGATGGGAGAAATTTTTCTGTTTCAGAAATCGGATGATCATCGTCATTCTCGCCGCCTCGAATCAAGCTGGATCAATGGAATATTGCTACGCTTTAAGAGCCACATTTATTTGGCGTTTACCCTTACGCTGGCAGGTGCTTTGCTCGCCTTGGCTCCGCCCTTATTCGTGAGGGCGACGCTCGATCTGGTGTTGCCGTCCGGCGATATTGTGATGGGCGCATTCATCATGATCGGAGTAGTTGTGGCAATTGCTGCCGACGGTTTATTACGCAACCTCAAAAGTCAGGTTATGGCTTTTGTCGGCGGGCGCTTTGAATATATTCTAGGCAATACCCTGTTCAAGCGCATCATCAATCTGCCGGCAACCTCTACCGACGGGGCGACGGTCAGCAACCAAGTGGGGCGCTTTAAAAATCTGGAGAGTCTGCGCGATTTCTTTCTGGGGCCG
>JBAZYW010000175.1:0-1642 GCA_041659125.1 Gallionellaceae bacterium
TTGATGGCGTTGCCGATCAGATTCTGGAACAAACGCGTCAGCTCGTCACGGCTGGCGAAGACTTGCGGCCATTCACCGTTCAAGCTCACCTGTGCTCGGGTTTCGTCGACAAGCGGCCCGAGAAAACCCAGCGCCTCATCCAGCGAAACGCGGCTCGCCATCCATTGCTTCGCTTCTGTCTTACGCCCGACGCGGGAATAATCGAGCAGGGAAACGATCATCGAATCCATCCTGCGCGCGCCTTCCAGCGCAAAGCCAAGATTCTCGCGTTCATCCCCATCCAGCTTGTCTTTCAAGCTGCGTTGCAACAACTGCAAATGCCCGCTGACCGCGCGCAAGGGTTGGCGCATATCGTGCGACACGCTGTAAGCGAAGCGCTCCAGATCGGTGTTGGAACGTTGCAAAGAGTCTTCCGTTTTTTTGCGTTCGGTGATGTCGTACACGATGGAGAACAACAATGTTCTACCGCTGTCATCGATAGGCGTCGAATACACCTCTACAGTGCGAATTTCACCGTTCGCGCGACGATGTTTGAAGACAAAGTGATTGCGCTTTTCCTGCAAAGCCAGTTGTCGCTCGGCATGCACCTCATCCCCGGAAAGGGTATTGATCTGATTGATCGACATACCGCGTAGCACATCCTCCGAATAGCCATAAAAATCGGCTGCCGCCGCATTGGCATCGACTATTTTTCCGCTTTCCGGCTCTATCAACAACATGACCGATGAATGTTTGTGGAACATAGCGCGGAAGCGTTGCTCGCTTTCACGTAATGCAACTTCGGCCCGTTTATATTCGGTGACATCACGGCTGATGCCGAATATTCCGATCACCGTTTTCCCATCGGCATCCAACACCGGCCATTTATTAGTGCTAACCCAGCCTTGCTTACCTTGTTCGTCGTAATAAGGGTCAATGCGATTCAGCATAGGTATTCCATCCCGAAACACCGGCAATTCCTCTTCATAATATATTTTCGCGGTTTCAGGCGGGAATATCTCAAGGTCATGCTTGCCGATCATTTCGTGCCAACTGCGATGCCCCGTGATATTAGCCAGCGTCTGGCTGCAAAAACGGATACGGCTATCCTTATCCTTGAAATAGATGAAATCAGAAGTATTTTCCAGCAAGGTGACAAAATCGCGAGTTAACTGTTCCAACTCTTGTTGCGCCTGCATGCGTTCGGTCACGTCGTCATAGATCGCCACGATCTCGCCGCTGGGCAATTTGTACACGAAATTGTCACGCCAGCCGGAGATGCGCCCATCGTGGTAAAAAGACAAGGGAAAGCGCTCTGCGATCCCGGTTTCCCACACGCGTCTGAATACATCCAGCAAACCCAGTTCGACGATCCCCGGAAATACTTCGACCACATTCCTGCCGAGCAAATCTTCGCGCCGCGAATTATCAAAATGTTCGGCGGCCCGATTCACTCCGCTGAACATAAAATTCTGCCCATCTTCAGATGCCCGATAGACCGCCACGCCGCTGCTCATATTTTCAAACAACTCGTTCAGCCGGGTTTCGCTTTCCCGCAAGGATAGGTTCAACTTGTTTTGCCGCTGCCAGGAACGGTAAGCAATGCCCGCCAGCATAATCGTCACAAGGACGAAGAAAGCAACCAGTCCGATGATCTTCTTCG
>JBAZYW010000175.1:1652-5031 GCA_041659125.1 Gallionellaceae bacterium
CCAGATAGTCCATGCTGGCGCGGCCCACAACGAGGTAAAAAGGATAGTTGCCCACTTTGCGAAAGGAGATGGTGCGCTCAACCTTGTCGGCCAGCCTATCGGTTCGATAAGTGCCCGAGGTATGCCCGGCCTGCACCAGCTGTTGCAATTCCGGTGCCGCATTTTTGCTGCCGATGGCAAGACCGCCCAACGGAAATTCGGGAAAACGTGCCGCCATCGACAACTCGTCATCGCGCATCGCCACCACGCCGTGCTCACCGACATTCAGGCTGGCGAAAGTGCGGGTCAGGTATGCCAGCGGAACTGCCGCGAATACCATGCCGCCGAATGCGCCATCCTTGCGCGCAAGACGCCGTGCCAATACGATCACCACCTTATTATTGACGCGGCTGACCTGCGGTTTGGAGATCACCAGCCCTGCATTGGCATCGCCGCGCAGGCGGATGAAATGAGGCCGGTCAGCCAACGAAATTTTTGTTTCCGGCTTTACATCCGTGCCGTAGACCAACATACCCTGTGCATCGGTGATACGGATGGCGTCTATTCCGTGCAAGCGGGAGCGCACATTTGCAATGTACGCATTCAGGACTTGCGCATTCACCCGTGCCTCTGCCTGCTGCCGGTACAGCTCATCCTGCACAGCAAACAACGCCATCCCTTGCGCCTCGATTTGCCCCTGTAGTTGGCTATCCAGCGCCAGAACCAGATTCTGCGTGCTGGTTTCGGCCTGCTCGTGGTGCAAGTCATATTGCTGCTGAATAGTCCATGCTGCCAGACCAATGATGATCAGATTGAATACCGCCACTCCCGCCAGCAAACGCAGCAGAAAACCGCGCACCGTCATGTTCAGAAATTGCTCCTCAAGCTGCCTCATCGTAGCTCCTTGCGCTCTTAGCCCGCGTCATGCAGATGTGTCAACCAAACATCCACCGGCTCCGGGCGTCCATACAGATAACCTTGATGGATGACGGAAGCGCGCGCATTCAGGAAATCGGCCTGCGCCTGTGTTTCCACGCCCTCCGCCACGACCTGAAAATGCAAATGCTTGGCGATAGACAAGATGGTTTCGACCAGTGCCGCGTCGTTGGGATCGGTAGTGCAATCCTGAATAAAACTTTTGTCGATTTTCAACTCATGAATGGGCAAACGCTTGATATAAGCAAGACTGGAGTAACCCGTACCGAAGTCGTCGATGGAAAAATGGATGCCCAGTGTTGACAGCGTGGTCATCTTGGCGATCACATCGCCGATGTCGCCGATCACGATACCTTCAGTCAGCTCCAGCACCAGATGGCAGGGATCGGCGCCGCTGGCACGCAGTTGACGTTTGATCTCGTCGACAAAATCGGGCTGTTTAAAATGGCGCGGGCTAATGTTGACCGATAGCCGCAGCGAACAGCCTTCAGCATCGAGCTGCGCGAGCAAGTGGCAGACAGATGCCAACATCCAGCGATCCAGCGCAACGATCAGATCCGATGTTTCGGCCAGCGGAATAAACAAACCGGGCGGGATAAGTCCGCGCGCGGGATGCTGCCAACGCACCAGTGCTTCCGCGCCCACCTGCACACCCGCCGCGTTGACCTGAGGTTGCAGATAGAAGCGCAATTGATTTTCCGCAATCGCCACGCGTAACTCTGCTTCCATCTGGAAGCGTTCCCTGACCGTTTCGCCCATCTCCACCTCAAAGAACATGGTGCGGGCGCGGCCCTCCAACTTGGCTTTGGCCATCGCCATATCGGCTTGACGCAACACTTCGGCGGCAGTTTCTTGCTTGGTCTCAGGCAGTATGGCAATACCGATGCTGCCATCGATATGGATGAGTTCGCCATTTACATCGATGGCGTCACGCAGTGCCGCACGCAACTTTTCCGCCACCGCCATCGCCTCGCCACCGACCACTTCACGCGAGGCGCGCAAGCGGGGGAGCAACACGGCGAACTCGTCGGAATCGAGGCGCGCCAGCAAATCATCGGCATGCAACACTTGGGCGAAACGCTCCGCCACTGAGCGCAGCAGCGCATCGCCGATGGCGAGGCCGCGTGCTTCATTGATCTCCTTGAAGCGGTCGAGGTCGAGCAGCAGCACGGCGGCAAAGCGACCATCCCGTTTGGCGCTCACCAGCGTCTGCTCTACTTGGCGCAGAAACAGCGCCCGATTGGCCAAATCGGTCAGCGGATCGCGCCAAGCCAGTTGCTCGACTTTTTCCTGCGCGCGCATAATCTCGCTCATATCGGAAAATACCGCGACATAGCGCGTGGCCTTACCCGCCGCATCTTTAATGGAACTGATCGATTCCCACTGCGCATACACCTCGCCATTTTTGCGCCGGTTCCACACCTCGCCGACCCACTCTCCCTTGGTCGTGAGCGCCTGCCAAAAATCGTGATAAAAAGCCGGATCGTGCCGGCCTGATTTGAGGATACGCGGATTTTTTCCCATTGCCTCGGCTTCGCTGTATCCGGTGATATGCGAAAAAGCCGGATTGACAGCGATGATATTGCCTTCAATATCAGTCACCACAATCCCCTCTCCTGTCGTTTCAAAAACACGGGACGCCAGATTCAGGCGCGCTTCGACCAGCTTGCTTTCAGTGATGTCGGTAATAAATCCATGCCACAGAATACTGCCGTCTTCCTGCTTCTCCGGCCTGGCATCACCCCTCCTCCAGCACACGCCCAACGCGGGTAACACTATGCGATATTCGTGATGCCAAGGCTGTAGCGTGCGTGCCGACTCTTGTATTGAGGCGGCAATGCCCGCAGCATCTTCCGGATGCTGAAAAGCGAACACCACTGCCGCATCTTCACGCGCCTGCGCCGGCGTTACACCGTACAAATCGAGCATCGCTTTACTTACAAACGGAAAACTCATATGCCCGTCGGGATCGAGTCGAAACTGAAAAATCAGGCCGGGAACCTGATCGGAAAGCTTGTTTAATAAATCGTGGCTTTGCTGCAAATTGACTGACAGTCGCTTACGTTCGATCGAATAACCGATGGCTCGTACCAGCGTATCCGTATCGAATTGCCCCTTGATCAAATAATCCTGCGCACCCGCTTCGAGCGTCTGCAGGGCGAAGGCGGTATCGTCGTGTCCCGTGAGCACAATCATCGGCAAAGCAGGCGATTCCCCGCTCACCGCATGAACGGTTTGAAATCCGGTGGAATCGGGCAACGACAGATCCAACAACAGCACGTCGAACTTGTCTTGCCGCAGAGAGCGTAGCGCTTCGGCAAGCGTAGTTACCCAAACAATATCGAACTGCGGCTGCTGGCTTGCGCGCAACACCTGCCGTGCCAGATTGGCATCGCTCGGATCGTCTTCGACCAGCAATACGCGATAGGTAGCAGACGTATTCATAAAGCCCTTTTGGCGAGAA
>JBAZYW010000176.1:0-5022 GCA_041659125.1 Gallionellaceae bacterium
CTCACCGCATTTGTGGCGTTCACCACCTCGCTGTTCTCGCGCCCCTACATGCGCATCGAGCAGCATCACGGCAAGTTATCGACGTCCATGCTGCATCTGTACTACAGCATGTACCAGTTGTTTACCTTCACTATGCTGGTGGCGCTTACCACTAACAACATGGGCATCATCTGGGTGGCGATGGAAGCGGCGACGCTGACCACCGTGTTGCTGGTCAGCCTGTATCGCACCCCCGCCAGTCTGGAGGCGGCATGGAAATATTTCATTCTGTGCGGCGTGGGCATCGCGCTGGCTTTGTTCGGCACCATCCTGCTGTACTTCGCCGCCGAGCGCGTGCTGGGCGAGGGTGGCACGGCGCTGCTGTGGACGCATCTGAATCAGGTCAAAGGCGATCTGGAGCCGACGGTATTGAAGTTGGCATTCGTGTTTTTGCTGGTGGGCTACGGCACCAAAATCGGTTTGGTGCCGCTGCACAGCTGGTTGCCTGACGCGCATGCGGAAGGCCCCACACCGGTGTCCGCCGTGCTGTCTGGTCTGCTGTTGAATGTCGCGTTGTGCGCGGTGATGCGCAGCAAGGTATTGGTGGACGGCTCGCTGGGCACGCACTTCGCGGGCAATCTGATGATGGGCTTCGGCCTGCTGTCGGTGGTGGTGGCGGCGCTATTCCTGTCGCGCCAGAAAGACATCAAGCGCATGTTCGCCTATTCGTCTATCGAGCACATGGGGCTGATCACTTTCGCTTTCGGCATGGGCGGCCCGGTGGCGACTTTTGCCGCCATGCTGCACATGACCATGCACTCGCTGACCAAATCGGCGATCTTCTTCGCCGTCGGCCATGCGGTGCAAAAGACCGGCACGCAGCAGATGGAAAATATTCGCGGCTTGCTGCAAGTGAGCCCCACCGTGGGCTGGGGCTTGGTGCTGGGTACCTTCGCGATTCTGGGTATGCCGCCCTTCGGCGTGTTCGCCAGCGAGTTTTTGATTATCACCACCGCGATGCACGAATATCCGTGGACCACGCCGATACTGCTGGTCGCGCTGGGCATCGCCTTCGCCGCGATTTTCGGCAAGGTACAGCCGATGGTGTTCGGCGAAACGACGGCGAAAGAGTTGCCGCACCCGCCCGCGCTTATCCCTGTGTTCGCGCACCTGTTGCTGGTGCTGATTCTCGGTTTATACATGCCGCCCTATCTGGCCGATTGGTACCGCCAAGCGGCGGCTTTGCTAGGATAAACCATGCCAATCAAACATCCCAATTTGCATTTGCAGCGCATGAGCGGCGCAATCCCCGCTTGGAGCGGGAGCATTGCCGGCACGGATTTGCCTTTGATTTGTCAGGCCGTGCGCGACGGCGGCGGCAGATTGGTCGCGCTGTGGGGCAGCGATGAGCGCAAGCAGGACAAAGGATTTGCACTGCACGTGCTGCTGGTCAACGAAACCGGGCTGGTGTGTTTAAGCGTGGTATTGCCCGTCGAACAGCCCAGCTATCCCGACCTCAGCCCAATTTTTCCAGCGGCGAGCCGCATGCAGCGCGCGGTGTATGACCTGCTTGGCATTGCTGCCAACGCTGCGCGCGACCAGCGCAAATGGTTGCGCCATGCGGCTTGGAGTAGTGACAGTTTTCCGTTGCGCAAAGATTTCGATGCGGCACAAAGTTGCACTGATGAATCGGACAACTATCCTTTCGTGCAAGTTGAAGGCCTGGGTGTACACGAAATACCCGTCGGCCCGGTGCATGCGGGCATCATTGAGCCCGGGCATTTTCGTTTCTCCATCGTCGGCGAAAAAGTGCTGCGCTTGGAAGAGCGCTTGGGCTACACGCACAAAGGTATCGAAAAACGTTTTGAGAGCATGAGTCTGCAACAAGGCGCGAAGCTCGCAGGCAGGGTGAGCGGCGACAGCACCGTGGCCTATGCATGGGCCTACGCGATGGCGGCGGAAAGCAGCGCGAATGCCACGCCACCGGATCGCGCCCTGTGGCTGCGCGCGTTGTTGCTGGAGCGCGAGCGCGTGGCAAACCATCTCGGCGATCTCGGTTATCTCGGCAACGATGTGGCGCTGGCGTTCGGTTTCGCCCAGTTCTGGATTTTGAAAGAGCAGGTGCTGCGCAACAATGCCGCCCTGTTCGGTCATCGCTATCTGATGGACAGCATCATTCCCGGCGGTGTCGCCGTGGATATATCGTTCGAGGGCAAACAGGTCATCGAGCAAGAGTGCGCCATGCTGGAACAGCAAGTGCATATCCTGCGCAGCATCTACGAAGAACATGCCGGCGTGCAGGATCGCTTCATCGGCGCCGGCCGCGTCGATCCCAAGCTGGCCGCGCAGCTCGGTCTGTGCGGATTGGCCGGACGCGCCAGCTCGCAGGCGTGGGACACGCGCGTGCAGTTTCCTTGTGCGCCTTACGACAAACTCGATGTGCAGATGGCAACCTACCGCAACGGCGATGTGGCCGCGCGCGTCATCGTGCGCTTCGACGAATTGTTCGAGTCGCTGCGTTTGCAGCGCAAGATTCTGGTGAACCTGATCGGCGGCGACGAACTGGCGCGCCCAATGGAAAAACTTCCCGCCAACGGTGTCGGCATCGGCATGGTCGAAGGCTGGCGCGGCGAAGTGATGGTGGCGATCCACACCGATGCCGAAGGCAATCTCGCACGCGTGCATCCGCACGATCCATCGTGGCAGAACTGGCCGGTGCTGGAGCACGCCATCATGGGCAACATCGTGCCTGATTTTCCGCTTATCAATAAATCCTTCAATCTTAGCTATTCGGGACACGACCTCTGATGGAAGCCTCTATAAACATTTTGCGGGCGAATCGCGGCGTCGCGTGCTCGCTCACTCCTCGCCTATCAACTCGATATGTCTCGTCGCTCGCTGCGCGGCTCCTTGCGCTTCATCCCGCAAAAGTGAATTTATAGGGGCTTCCATGTACCAGATACTGAAACAGATATATAAAACCGGAATTAAAACCGAAACTCCGCCGCAAGCGGACGAGTCCATGCGTCTCGACACGCAGCGCTTGCAGCAGCAAATTTTGGACGTGTTCGGCGGCGCGCTGGCGATCAGGATGGTGGATGCAGGATCATGCAACGGCTGCGAACTGGAAATACACGCGGTCAACAACGCCTATTACAACATCGAGGGACTCGGCATCAAATTCGTCGCCAGCCCGCGCCATGCCGATCTGTTGCTGGTCACCGGCCCCGTGTCGCGCCACATGGAAGTCGCCCTCAAACGCACCTACGATGCCACACCCGAACCCAAGCTGGTCGTGGCGATTGGCGATTGCGCCCGCGACGGCGGCATCTTTTGTCTTCAAGGCACCGATGGTGCGGGCGAGAGCTATGCCACTTGCGGAAAAATCTCCAATGTTATCCCTGTAGATGTCGTAGTGAGCGGTTGCCCGCCAACGCCTACGGCTATTCTGCAGGGGATACTTACGGCGATTAGTGCGAAAACTAATTTAGTTGCGAGCGCTCCATTATGATGAATGGTAACGCCCCGCTGCCTTGTTGAAAGGCATGCTCACTCCAATCACGGAACCACATGAAGTTGAAAAATAATCAGTTGAAAAAAACAGGCGCGGGCATTCGGCATCAGTTTGAAAAGTTGTTTGGCTGGACGACGGAATCCAAAAAAAGTTTTGAGAAGGGCAAGCCTTATCTCAGGGATGACGATGGCATTCTCGCTTTGCACCTTGATCTTTTGTCGGTGCAAAGCGAGATGTGTATTGAAATGCCGGACAAGCTGGTGTTGAGTTACACACGGGCCATGATGAGTTTTTTGCTGATAGAGCCTTCGCCCAAAAATATTGCGATGATCGGCTTGGGCGGCGGTTCGCTGGCGAAGTATTGCTACCGCCATCTGCCGCAAACAGAAATGACCGTCGTTGAAATTAATCCCGATGTGATTGCGCTGCGCAATGAGTTCGCTATTCCTCCCGACGATGCGCGCTTTGCCGTGTTGCTGGGCGACGGGGCGGAGTTTGTGGCGGAGAGCGGCAAACAGTTCGATGTGCTGATGGTGGATGGATTTGATGCAAGCGGGCTGCCGGCCCAATTAAGCAGCCAGCAGTTTTACGATGATTGCTTTGCGTCGTTGGCTGACCACGGCATCATGGTGGTCAACCTATGGGGTAGCAACGCGCACTACAAGGATTGTCTGGCGCGCATCCACAACAGCTTTGCCGATTGCGTCGCAGTTGTCTGCGGGGAAGACAGCCTCAATAACATTGTGCTCGCCATGAAGAGCGCGGAGTCGTTACCCTCTGCCAGCACGGTTCGTCGCCGTGCAAATTTGCTTTGCCTGTCGCATCCGCTGAATTTCCAGGCGAAAGCCAACAAACTGATAGCCGCGCTTCCTGATGAATGACCAGCAATAGCAGAAAAATTAAATTCTTCCGGCAGCGCATTCCATCCTTCGAGTGCCGACCTGGATGTCATGATTGCTGCGGGCCGGTGACTACCTCGACCGAAGAGATTGCACGGCTTCCCGTCAAAAATGTTGCGGAGCATGAGGCCGCACTTGCCGATCTGAGTTGTCCTTATCTTGGAAAAAATGGATGTCAGGTCTATGCGGAACGCCCGCTGATCTGCCGCCTGTTTGGAACCACACCACGACTCGCCTGCTTTGAGGCGATACGGGAGAAGTCGCGTCATAAGCTCGCACTGAAACGCACTTGCGACGCCACTCCGCACCCCAGATAGGGCGAGGTCATCGGCAGTTGTGCCTGCGGAAAAGTCCTGCAATGTTATTCCGCCGACCAATGCCAATTACACCCGGAAACGGCTAACCGCCGACTCGAAGTCTTTGGCCAGTTGCTCAAGATGCCGGATACCCTCAGCGGTCTGTACAATGCCCGCATGGTTTTCTTCCGCCATATGGGCAATTTGCTCGACATGTCGGGCGACTTCTGAACTGGCCTGGCTCTGCTCGTGTACGGAAGCCGCGATATCGCTCACGCCACTGCTTGCCTCGCCCACCGATATGCCGGCCTTTTCCAGTACCCCGGTTACCCGG
>JBAZYW010000177.1:0-4854 GCA_041659125.1 Gallionellaceae bacterium
TGATGGTTAAAGACATCCGTAAAAACGTCTATCAATATCTGGAAAAAATATTTTCAAACGCGCCCGAGCAAGATCGTGAGATTTTGGCCAACCCTGTATTGCGGGCAAATATCGCAACCGGGCTGCGTGCCAGTGTGCAGCGCAGCGAACAGGAGATCGCTCTGGAGGTATTGTTGACCGCCAGAGAATGGGGGTTCGAGTTGGACAAGATACTCGTGCCCGTGCGCCTCTGGTATGGTGAAAAAGACCCGCTGGTCGCCCCTTCCGCCGCACAAAAACTGGCAAGACTATTGCCTGATGCCAAGCTTACTTTCGTTCCCGCTGCGGGTCATTACCTGCTGTATTCACACTGGCAAGCCCTGCTGCGTTCCATCAAGTTATCCGCATGATTCCTTGTCACCTGTTCGGGTGACAAGGCTTTAATCAGACAGAGATACACTGCCCCTGAGCGCATTCTTATTGAGTGCGATTCGAATGAATCCGAATGTTTTTCTTATTGAGTTCATCCCATTTGGAGAATGCGGATGTGGAAACGATGCAATATAGACTCTCACGTATTTAGACGGTTTATTTGCATCACAAGGATATCCCCCGTGAATATGAACAGTACTTATCATAAAACTATTCGAATGGGCTTTATCGCGCTTGTCATTGCCGCATTGGCTCTCGTCGGATTTTGTGGCGACAGAGCCGAAAGTAGTGCCGCAGAGGATTCTGTGAAAGCCGCCGGTAGCAGCATGGCCGCTAGTGCCGGCACCTGCCCGGAAAATCCTTCCGCACTTATCGGTACATGGATCAAGACCAGTCCTGTTTCCACCCAGACAAATACATTCACTTCATGCGAAGCGTCAGTCTCGAAATCGAACGGATGCAGCGCCACCTTTTCCTATGAGGTTAGCGGTAGGGTTTTGACGAATACGCTATTAACGGCCAGACCTTCCCGTTGCGGCACTGTGGGTGCGGTAAGTCGTCATACCTATAGCATCTCGGGCAATACGCTGACTATCGGCTCTACGGTTTTTACGCGGCAGTAGCGCATAAGCCTTGCGGCTTTGTTGCAACTCACTTTGCGGGTGAGTTGTAAGAGCGTGCCCTGTACGCGATAGTGTCCATTCGCGTGCAGGGCACGCTCCTACAGGGAGCTGTAGTTAATGGATAATCCGGGTTGAATAGCGTGATCAGAACTCGCCCTGAACGCCGAACGAGAACGGGATCACCAGCGGATACACCGGCTCTTTGACGGTGTAGGTCGCGTCGTAGCGATAGCCGGACAGGTTCTGGCGGAAATACACGTTGTTCAATTCGAAATAGGTGTTCAGCTTCCAGGTGTTGAACACATAACCGCGCTCGAAACGCAGGTCCAGACGGTGATATTCGGGCAGCGTGCCGGAGTTGACCGGCGCATACGCGGGGATATAGCGCCCGCTGGCGTCCTGCGTCGCACCTGTTACCGGAGTATAGGGCGTGCCGGAGTGGTAGTTCCATTTCGCGCCCAGCGTCCAGACATCGTTCAGCTTGTAGTTGGTGACCAGCGTGGTGTTGATAGGCTGGTCGTACTGAAAACGAAATGCCTCGCCGGTGATGTCGTTTTGGCGCGCGGAACGCGCCAGCGAAACAGCCAGCCAGCCGGTGAGTTTGGAGAGTCCGTCTTTCTTGATCAGCAGTTCGGCACCGTAGGCTTTGCCGCTGGCTCCGTTGATGTAATTCAACTGCGGGGCGCCGATTACCAGATGGCTGAATTTTTTGTAGTAGCTTTCGGCTTTCCACGACCAGTCGTCATCCAGCTTCTTCGCGATGCCGACCACGCTGTGGTCTGCACGCAGATGTTCCAATTGGGGGTTGCCGAATTTGTGCGACATCTCTTGTCCGGAGGGTAACTGGTTGTGCCGTCCCCATCCTGCAGTGAGCAGAGTGCGCTCATCCCAGTCCCATTCCATACCCAGACGCGGCTCGGTGTAAGACTTGCCCAGATAATCGTCTCCGCTGTAATGGACGCCGCCGACCAGTGTGAGCGTTGGTGCAACGCGCTTGCGATCTTGGGCGGAAAATTCCCAGACGTTGGTATAAAAAGATTCGTTGAGCTGTGAGCGCGGCGCGCTGCTCAAATCGCAATTTGGATCGAACTCCGTGCAGTTGGGGTTGATGATGTCGGCATTGACGCTGGTCTGGATGCGGCCCAAATTGCTGCCCAGCGCCAGCTCGTGACCTTCTGCCAGCGGGATGCGCATGAGCTCGCGTATCTGGTTGGTGTCTTGCGCGATGGTCAAATTACCGGCCAAGGCGAGCGTGTTGTTGAATTCGCTGTTGATGTGTTCCAGCGCCAGCTTGTTTTGCGTGCCCGAAAAAACGGCGGTATCCCACACTGCCGCCTGCATGGCATAGGAATCTGAAAAGCTCAGATCGCCGCTCAAGATGGGTTCCTGCTTGGCGATGTCCGAACTGCCGCCCACATTCAATTTGAGTTCGTCCTTGGCGCCCTGTGCATGCAGCGTGAGCCGGTCAGTGTCATTAATTTTCCACAGATACTTGCCCTGATAGTCGTTGTAGTTGGGGATTTGTATGGTGACGCCGCTTTGTTTGACCTGTTTGATCAACAGGTCGAAATAGCTGCGCCGTGCCGCGAAGTACATCGACTGGTTGGCGGCGGTCGGGCCTTCCACCAGAAAATCGGCACCGATCAAATTGATGTTCACCTTGCCGCCGGTATGGTCGCTGCGCGGTTCGCGCAGGGCGACATCCAATACTGCGCCGGTGACATCGCCATAGCGCGGCGCAAATGCCGCGCTATACAAATTGAAATCCTGAATCAGGTCGGCGTTAAAAACACTCACGCCGCCGAAGTGAAAAATCTTGCCGATGGGCAAGCTGTCCACGTAATACAGATTGTCGCCGGGGCCGGAACCGCGCACGGCGGGCGCGCCGCCATCGCTGGAAACTACGCCGGGCAAGGCTTGCAGGCTTTTCAGCGGATCGCCGCCGGAGCCGGGGACGCGGCGCAGTTCCGCACCGGTAATCACGCTCTTGCTGACCCGGTCCGGGCTGCGCTGCGCGCGCACCACGACTTCATCCAGCAGCGTGCCGGAAGTCAGATAGAAGGTCGGCGCGGGCGGCGGTGTGTCCGGCTTGAGTTCGATGACGATGTTGACCGGGCTGGTGCCGCCCAAAGTGGCAGCGCTAAGCGTGTAGCGCCCCGCATCGGGTAGCTGCAAATCGAAGTGTCCATGCTCATCGGAAACGGATGAGATGCTCTCGTTTTCGCGCACCGCGATGTAGGCCCCGCTTAACGGTTTGCGTGTGCCTTTTTCCAACACCGTGCCGCTGATCGACCACTCTGCGGCGGCGCTTGATGTGCTCAAACACAATGCCAACAGGCAGAAAAAAAATGCAATGAATCGGTGTGGGATATTCAAGACTGTAGTTGGGCGCATGAGGTTAGATGGAAGGCAAAAGGTTCGCAAAAGCGCAATTATAGTGTGCCATAAACAACGCTGAAATTGAGTTCTATAGTTCAAAGACGATCAGAGGCGCAGAGCGGATACGAGCTTGGCGAAATTGACCGGTTTGTGCAGCACCGGCCAGGGACTGCTTGCGACGCTGCTGATGAACTGAGAGGAAGTCTCGCCGGTAATGACGACAGCGCGTATGGGTGTTTGCTGCCTTTGTTGTACTGCCACCAGAAAATTAAGTCCGGTAAGTTCGCCACCCAGCGAGTAGTCGACAATGAAGTAATCCACATTGCCGAGGTCTGTTTGTCGCAGCGCTGCCTCTGCGCTGTAAAAAAGCCGTACCTCTGCGCCCATTCCTTGCAGCAAATTGACCATGCCGGCAGCGACCAGCGCATCGTCCTCTACCACTATCACACGCTTGTTCCTTAGAAGTGTTTCGTTGGCGATTGAGGTCGGTGTGTTGATGCCGGGCAATTGTTCGATCTCACGTGGCGCGCCATTGAGCGGCAGGCAGATTTCAAATACCGAGCCGCGCCCAAGGTGCGAACGGCAGGTGACTTCTCCGCCCAGCAGGGACATGGCACGCTGGCAGATGGCCAACCCCAATCCCAATCCCGCCTCACGGCTGCGCTGCGGGTTGGCTATTTGATAGAACTCGTCAAAGATATGCGGCAGCTCTGCCGCCGCGATTCCGATACCTGTATCCCAGACTTGCAATAACACGGTGTTTCCGCGCTGGCGGGCTCCGATCAGAATACCACCGTGCGCGGTGAATTTGATCGCGTTGGAAACCAGATTCATCAGTACGGATTGCAGCAGAAAGATGTCGGTGCGGAGGAACAGCGATCTGTTAGGGAAGCAAAGATGGAAACGCAATCGCCGCTCAAGTGCGCTCTGGGCGAAATTCTGTTCAAGCCAGTTGAACAGTTCCGCCAGATCGAACGAGGCGATCTGGGGTTTGACCAACCCGGCATCGAATTTTGAAATATCCAGCAGCCGTTCCAGCAGACCGGAAAAGACGCTCATCGACTGATCTAGGCGCGCGATGAGTTCGCTCTGGCGCGGGGTCGGCGAGGTGAGCTTCAGAGCATCCACAAACAGGTTTGCAGCTGCGACGGGCTGCCGCAGGTCATGCCCTGCGGCAGCGAGAAAGCGGGTCTTGGCGAGTTCTTTTTCTTCCAGTTGCCGCAATGAATCGAGCATCTGTTCTTCGGCTTGCTTGCGAATCGTGATGTCGGTGGAGATTCCGCACAGCGCATAGATATTTCCTGTCTCGTCGCGTAGCGGAATCTTGACGCTCAGATATGTCGAAGTGAGCCCGTCTTTGAGGTTGAAGGTGGTCTCTTCTTTTTTGGATATTTCACCTTCTTCAAGAACTTTACGGTCATTATTGCGAATTTGCTCCAGC
>JBAZYW010000178.1:0-4811 GCA_041659125.1 Gallionellaceae bacterium
GCCGCTACAATTGGGAACAGACAATCCCGCATTACATTTGAGCCAAAAAGTACCTGATGAAGCCCATCGGTTTGCAATTGCAGGACACCGCGCAAAACGGGGCAAGATTCGCATGGCTTCGATGCTCGAAGAGATTGCCGGGGTGGGGGAGAAGCGTCGGCGCAACCTGTTGGCGCGTTTTGGCGGGTTGAAAGGTGTACAACAAGCCAGCGTTGAAGAGTTGGCACGAGTCGAGGGAATAAGCCCTGCGCTCGCAGAGAAAATTTATCAGCAATTTCATTGACCATGCCGTACAACATACCAAATTTGCTGACCTGGTTCAGAATACTGATGATCCCCGTATTCATCACCGTTTTCTACCTGTCGGACGAAACACTCAGTGTTCACAACAAACACTTGGTCGGCACGCTCATCTTTGCCGCAGCCGCGTTTACCGACTGGCTTGATGGCTACTTGGCACGCAAGCTCAATCAAACTTCAGCCTTTGGTGCCTTTCTTGATCCCGTCGCCGACAAGCTCATGGTGACCGCAGCCCTGATTGTTTTAGTCAAGCTCGGTTACGTGGATGCCATCATCGCCTTTATCATTATCGGGCGCGAGATCGCAATTTCCGCCTTGCGCGAATGGATGGCGCAATTGGGTAGCAGCAAAAGCATCGCTGTTTCAATGATCGGTAAAGTAAAAACGACTTTCCAGATGATCGCGATTTTGCTGCTGTTGTACCATGAGCCAGTGCTGTTTTTTTCCGCAGATATGCTGGGAACATTGCTGATCTACATTGCTGCTTTACTCACTCTGTGGTCCATGGTTTATTATTTGATGTTGGCGATGCCACAAATTTCAAAAAAAACTCGCGAATGAAATTGATTTTTTTTCGAGTCATCTGTATAGTGCCGCCTCTTCGGGGTGTAGCGTAGCCTGGTAGCGCGCCTGCTTTGGGAGCAGGATGTCGGGAGTTCGAATCCCCCCACCCCGACCATTTTTAGCAAGTAAGTCTCATTGGTCACCGAAACGAATTGTGCCCGTAGCTCAACCGGATAGAGCACCAGCCTTCTAAGCTGGGGGTTGCTGGTTCGATTCCAGTCGGGCACACCAATAAAACTTATTCATCGCCAGTTCAATGGTGGCTGTAGCTCAGTTGGTAGAGCCCTGGATTGTGATTCCAGTTGTCGTGGGTTCGAGCCCCATCAGTCACCCCATATTTTCCCCTTGTTGTATATGGCCTGTAGCGGTTTTGGTCGCTGCGGAGCTTGTGCTCTTCTTTGAATTCTCAGTGTGATGGCTTTTATCTGAGGACGTCAAAAGAGATGCAGCATTCAAACTAGCCGCATCGCGGCTCTTTTTTATTTGAGTTTGCTAGGACAGCCACCTAACCTGCCAGTACATCGGTGTATGGGGTAGGGGCAAAACAACCATTCAAATCCACATACTAGTATTTTCAACTTAGCCTTATTCAGGGCCCATTCTTTTTACTGTTTGCCAACAACTAGACTCCATGCAAATTTTCATATTTTAACGAGTAAAATAAGTAACAATGCGCATGCGACGAAGCTCGTTACTCGCAGTTCAAAAGAGCTAGTTAGAAGCACGGAATAAAACCATTTTTATAATCAACATATTTAATGCCGTAATTTAACTATGCCTGCTCAAAGACTTGTAAAAATTGCAGCTTTAGCTGTGACTCTAAGCTCAATTGCTCCCACTTGCGCATTGGCGGCATCCGAAACTCCAATTTTCATCAAAAGTACAATGTCGCAGATTTTAAGGGAAAAGCCACAGAACTATGATGCTGCGCTACTGGCAAAGATTATTGCAGAAGGATCGGAATTTATGCGTAATAAAGAACCCGCGAAGGCTTACGCTTTACTTGAGCCAGAAGAAGGGGAGTATTCAGGCGATATCGGCTACGATTACTTGCTTGGGACAGCCGCGTTAGATAGCGGCAATCCGGATCGCGCCACAATCGCGCTTGAGCGGGTGTTGATGGTGAACCCTCAATTTGTAGGGGCTCGGTTTGATTTAGGTGCAGCCTATTACGCAATGGGCAGCGATGATTTGGCGAAAAATGAATTTGAAGCCGTGCTCGCTAAGTCTCCGCCACCATCTACCGAACAGTCCGCGAAGAATTTCTTGAAATCTATTGAAGATCGCAATCGCGCCAAAATTCAACGACTGTCTTTTTACATCGAAAACGCATTAGGTCATGACGACAACATAACTGCAGCCACGCCGGACTTCACATCTGGCGTTTGCGGGGCTTATGGGGCCTGCACTTTCAACGCCTCTGGCGGATCGTTGCGCTATTTCGGCATGTACGGGTGGACTGCCGCCGGGATGGATTTCACCCGAAAAGTAAACGAAAACTATGACGTAAATATTTTCACCGGGATGGATATCAAGAAGCGCGTTTACTACTCGGTTCCGTTAAACAACAATGCGAATTTCGACGCGCGCATGGGGTTTTCTGCCAACCGGAATGACAACCAGTACAAAGTGACAGCAACCTACGGTCAATATTTGGCAAATGGGTTTGAGACCGGCACTGACAGCAACCGCAACACAGCGGGCATTTCGACGGAATTAGCTCATCGCGTTGACGAACATAATCGTTTTATCTGGTCTCTTCAATATAACCAATCACGAAGTCTTAATTCCCTTACGCCAGCCACCAAAGGAGATCAGGATTCCAATCAGACACAGGCCGGCATCGCGTTATTGCATTCAGGTGAAGGAGCCACCGCGCCAATAGCCTTTATGAGTATGAGCCAATCATTCGACCGTGCATTCAAGACGAGAGCCAACGGATCTGACGTTAGTCACTCGACCACAAACTATATGATGCACCTCCAGTTCACGCCCTTCACTAATACAGATATCTTTCTATCTGGATTGGCGTCACTCAGGGTTGATGATACCGCCAATGCCAGATCGTCGTCATATGCAACGGATGGTGATCATTACGCGGATGATCAAATGTTTAATATCAGCACAGGTTTGGTTAAACGCTTTGCACAAAAATGGACGTTTAAAACAACGGTTGCATGGACCAAAAATTTATCCAGTCTGAGCTTGTATCAATATCAAAAAACCGACGGAAGCATTTCTCTGCGTAGAGACTTTTAATCAAGAAATTTCGTATAGCGCTGGCATACATTTGGATTATAAAGATGAGAAAATATTTACTCTGTTTCGCGCTGTTAATAGGCTCAACTATTTCAGATAGCTTTGCCGCTGCGGGCAAATTTAATTTTGTCATCGGCGATGTTCGCGTGACAAATGCGGCCGGTTCACGGGTCGCAGCGAAGGGTATGGAGATCGAACAACGCGACACCATCATCGCAGGCCAAAACAGCATGGCGCAACTCCGCTTAACGGATGGCGCGTTTATTGCGCTACGCGCCAACACTGAAATGCGCCTTGATCAATACAAATTTGAAAGTAGTCAATCGCCTTCAAATAATGCGGTCATTTCACTGTTAAAAGGGACGATGCGTGCATTCACCGGCGCGATCGCTGTTTTCAATAAAGATCGTTTTAAAATGAAAACCAGATCGGCGACTATCGGTATTCGCGGATCCGGTAACGTCTTGAATTATTCGCCCGAGAATAATCAAACTATCAATCACACCATCGAGGGAAGTCACACGGTATCGACCATGGATGCACGCGGCTCGATCACCACTTTGGTGACGATGCCCGGTCAAACCGTTCAGGTTAATGCCAATGGGGCAATGAAATTCATCCCGACGCCCGCCTTTATTCTTGAGTCGCAGAATTCCAAGAAAGAGGAACCTCACGACACCAACACCACGGAGAAATCGGCCTCTCAGAGCGAAAGTAAAAAAGAAGAGAAAAAAGAAGGCCGGAAAGAGGACTCTCGCGACGCCAAGGGCGAATCGAAACCCGCTAATGAAAAGGGGCCTGCCCCAAAGCCAGAAGGTGAAAAAAAGCCCGGCACACCCGCAGCCGACGAAAAAACTAAAGCACCTATGCCACCCGCTGAGGGCAAAATAGGCTTACCTCTTGGTGAGCCAGGGAGATTCCCGGGGGAAATGCCTCGTAACGGTTACGCCCAAACCCCACCATTGCCCGGCTCGTTTATGCCTCCACCATTTTTCCCTGCGTTCAATCCAATTTACCCGACAAATAATCCCCCTCCTCCGATATTCAAGCCTTGCACACTAGGTGAGATATCGGGTTCACTCTTTTGCGATGGCTCATTTTTTATCACTCCTGTATTGGGGCGACCATGCCCTGGGAGTATCTCAGTGGGTGCATTTACATGCTCCAATCATATATGGGTCTCCACCAGCTTAAACACCTACACCGTCGCTGGCACCCCTGTTTGGGGTGAGGCATGCTCAGCCCCGGGAGCCGTTTCGGACACGCTGTACTGCGATGGCAAAACGTGGATCACGCCTACGCTTGGATCGGCTTGTGTAGGATCAGGTACGGCGGGCGCTTTTACCTGTTCGGGCGGAATATGGATATCAACGACCTCGACCTCAGCAGCAGGAACGCCCACCATGGGCAGCGCCTGCACGACGGCTGGCGACGTGTTCGACACATTGTATTGCAATGGAACGACATGGATCACGCCTACGCTTGGTAGCACATGCGCGGGGGCACAGACAGCAGGCGCTTTGGGATGCCAGATTGGCGTATGGGTATCCGTTGGAACGCCAGCCTTTGCCGCGACTCCAGCTACTGGCTGGATGTATGATGCTTATGGCGCGATAGTTGCGATTCCCGCAAACGGATACCGATATGTAAGTTATATTTATGGACTGATGGGGGGAGCCGTCGCCATG
>JBAZYW010000179.1:0-4799 GCA_041659125.1 Gallionellaceae bacterium
CCCGTGATCTGCTTTGCCGGACACACCGACGTGGTACCGACCGGCCCCGTCAACAAATGTGATAGCGATCCGTTCACACCTACCGTGCGCGACGGCATGCTGTATGGGCGCGGCACGGCGGACATGAAAGGCTCTATCGCCGCTTTCGTTATTGCCGTCGAACGCTTTGTTGCCGAGTATCCGCAGCACCAAGGCTCCATCGCCATGCTGCTCACCTCGGACGAAGAAGGCATCGCGGTGGACGGCACCGTGCGCGTAGTCGAAGCCTTGCAGGCGCGAATGAAAAACTGGATTACTGCATCGTCGGCGAGCCGACCTGCGTCAGCAAACTCGGCGACACCATCAAGAACGGGCGGCGCGGTTCACTGTCCGGCACGCTCACCGTCAAAGGCGTGCAAGGCCATATCGCTTATCCGCATCTGGTAAAGAATCCCATTCATCTGGTCGCGCCCGCCATCGCCGAACTGGCCGCGACCACTTGGGACAACGGCAACGAATACTTCCCGCCGACTTCCTGGCAAATCTCCAACATGCACGGCGGCACGGGTGCAACCAACGTAGTGCCTGGCACGGTGGAAATTCTATTTAACTTCCGCCACTCCACTGCCAGCACCACCGATGGTTTAAAAGCCAAAGTCCACGCCATCCTCGACAAACACGCCTTGGAATACGACCTGAAGTGGGAGATGTCCGGCAAACCGTATCTCACAGCGCGCGGCGATATGGTGGATGCCGTCGCCAGCGCCATCAAACAAGTAACGGGAATCGAGACCGAACTCTCCACCAGCGGCGGCACCTCGGACGGACGCTTCATCGCCGACATCTGCGCGCAAGTGATCGAACTCGGCCCGCTCAATGCCACCATCCACAAACTCAACGAATGCGTCGCGGTCGCCGACTTGGATGCACTTTCCGAAATCTACCGGCTGACGCTGATCAAACTATTGGGAAACCGCACATGAGCACCCTACATTCTTTTTCCGACACTGCCGACCTGCTCACCGTGCGCGACTGGCTGCGCTTTGCCGTCAGTGCTTTCACCGAAAACAAACTTAGTTTCGGCCACGGCTCCGCCAGCGCTTACGACGAGGCGGCCTATCTCGTGCTGCACACGCTGCATTTACCGCTCGATACGCTGGAACCCTTCCTCGATGCGCGCCTCACCCAACACGAAAAGAAAGCCTTGGGTGAACTGCTCAAGCTGCGCGTCGAGAAAAAGATTCCCGCCGCCTACCTCACTCACGAAGCCTATTTGGGCGCGCTGCGTTTTTATGTCGACGAACGCGTCATCGTGCCGCGTTCATTTATCGCCGAGTTATTGCATGAAAGCCTGTTCCCGTGGATCGAGTCTGCCGACAACATCCGCAATGTGCTGGATATGTGCACCGGCAGCAGCTGCCTCGCCATCCTCGCCGCGCATGTATTTCCCCAAGCCGAGGTCGATGCCGTCGATCTCTCTAGCGATGCGCTCGCTGTAGCCAAGCGCAATGTCGACGATTACAAACTGCATGAGCGCGTGCATCTGATCGAATCGAACCTGTTCGCCAAGCTAGGCGGTAAAAAGTACGACATCATCATCAGCAACCCGCCCTATGTCGACGCCGAATCCGTAGCGGCACTGCCCGCCGAATATCTGCACGAACCCGAATTGGCGCTGGGCAGCGGCAAAGACGGTCTTGATGCCACGCGCGAAATTCTCAAGCAAGCCGCAGAACACCTCAATCCCGGCGGCATACTGATTGTCGAGATCGGCCACAATCGGGATGCGCTGGAAGCAGCTTATCCACAATTAGCATTCAATTGGCTCGACGTTTCTGCGGGCGATGAATTCGTGTTTCTGCTGCATCGCGAAGACCTGATCTGATCAATGGCCGTCGATCACTACGAGAACTTTCCCGTCGCCTCTGTCCTGCTGCCCAAGCGTTTGCGCCGGGCAGTGGAAATCATTTATCACTTTGCACGGCAAGCGGACGACTTCGCCGACGAGGGCGACATTCCCGATGCGGAACGCCTAGCCAAACTGGATGAGTTCCGCGCCGAGTTAAATCGCATCGCCGCACACGCAATACCCATCACACCTTTGTTCCGCGATGTCGCGGCCATCGTCGAACAGCATCGCTTACCGCTGCAATTGTTCCATGACTTGCTCGATGCCTTCTCGCAGGACGTGGTGAAAAAACGCTACGCGAATTTCGATGAACTGTTGGATTATTGCCGCCGCTCGGCCAATCCGGTGGGGCGTTTGCTGCTACACCTGTACGAAGAAGCCACTCCGACCAACCTCGCCTATTCCGATGCCATCTGCACTTCGCTGCAACTCATCAACTTCTGGCAGGACGTAAAAAAAGATTACACCATCGACCGCATCTATCTGCCGCTGGACGAAATGGCGCGCTTCGGCGTGACGGAAGCGCATATCGCGGAAGGCCGTGCGGATGCGGCTTGGCAGGCATTACTGCAATTTCAAATCCAGCGCGCGCGCGACATGATGAACAGCGGCAAGCCGCTGGGTACCATCCTGAGCGGACGCATCGGCCTGGAGATGCGCCTCATCATCGCGGGCGGTCTGCGCATTCTCGCCAAGCTGGATGGCGTACGTTACGACATGTTCAACAAGCGCCCGGTGTTGCGCCCGTTCGACTGGGTTATCATGCTGCTACAAAGTGCACCATTCCGGTTTTGATATGACACCTGACGAATACTGCCAAGACAAAGCCGCCGCCAGCGGCTCCAGCTTTTACAACAGCTTCCGCTTTTTGCCCAAAGACAAGCGTCGCGCCATCACCGCGTTGTATGCCTTTTGCCGCGAGGTGGATGATGTGGTGGACGAGTGTTCTGATGCCAACGTGGCACGCACCACGCTCAACTGGTGGCGCAACGAAGTCGCGTCCATCTACTCTGGCCGTCCGCAGCACCCCGTGTGTATGGCACTGGTTCCTATCGTCAAACAATACAACATGGCGCAGGAACACTTATTGGAGATCATCGACGGCATGGAGATGGATCTCGACCAGCCGCGCTATGCCGATTTCAAAGCGCTGCAACTGTATTGCTACCGCGTCGCGTCGGTGGTCGGCCTGCTCACAGTGGAGATCTTCGGCTACACAGACCGTCAAACATTGAAATATGCGCACGACCTAGGCATCGCCTTCCAGCTCACCAACATCATCCGCGATGTGGGCGAGGATGCGCGACGCAATCGCATCTATTTGCCGATGGACGAGTTGCAGCAATTCGGCGTGACGGCGGATGACATTCTGAATTCGCGCGAAACCGAGGCGTTTCAAAAGCTGATGACCTTCCAGATCGAGCGGGCGCGCAATTTTTACCGGCAGGCGCTCGACCATCTCCCCGCAACGGATCGCAAAGCACAGCGCACCGGCCTTATCATGGCCGCGATCTATCAGGCCACGCTTGACGAAGTCGTCGCCAGCGGCTGCCATGTGCTGAAAGAGCGCGTCTCGCTCACGCCGACCTACAAGCTGTGGCTCGCGCTCAAGGCATGGTGGAAAAACTAATCCACCCCAACCCTCCCTTATCAGGGAGGGAGCCGACTCCTCCCCTGATAAGGGGAGGCTGTGAGGGGTTAAGGGTTGGCATCATCGGCGGCGGCTACGCCGGCATGGCCGCCGCCGTCACGCTCGCCGCTCGCGGCGTTCCCGTCACCGTCTTCGAAAGCGCCAAACAACTTGGCGGCCGCGCACGCGGTGTTTTGCACAACGACACGCAACTGGATAACGGTCAGCACATCCTGCTTGGTTGCTACCGCGACACGCTCAAACTTATCACCCAAGTCGGCGGCAATATCGAACAGGATTTCCTGCGCTTGCCGCTGCAACTCACGCTGCACAACCGTTTCGAGCTTAAAGCCCCGCATCTGCCAGCCCCCCTGCATCTGCTCGTCGCCCTGCTTTCCGCCAAAGGCTTGGGTTTCGCCGAACGCATTCAGGCTGCCCGCTTCATGCTGTCCATGCGCCGATTAAAATTCAAACTGGCACACGACATCAGCGCGCTGGATCTGCTGCGCGCACACGGTCAAAGCGAAGACTTGATTCGACTGATGTGGGAACCCATATGTATTTCGGCGCTGAACACGCCTACGCACAAAGCTTCCGCACAAGTATTATTGAACGTGCTGCGCGATAGCCTGAACGGCAGTTTTGCGGATAGCGAAATGCTGTTGCCGCGTCTGGATTTTTCCGCATTGTTTCCGGACCGCGCGGCGCAGTATGTAATAAAGCACGGCGGGACAATACACATTGCCTGCGGCGTGGACATCATCATTCCGCACGACGATAGCGTTGAATTAGTCACGGCACAGGGTACGCAACGCTTCAGCCACGTAATCTGCGCGGCCTCCCCCGCCAATACCGCACGTTTGTTCCAAGCCATACCGGCGCTCGTACCCGTGGCGGATCAAATTGACGCAATCTCCTACCAGCCCATTTACACCGTGTATCTGCAATACCCCGCCCATGTCACCCTGCCACACCCCATGCTGGGCTTCGACCGCTGCTTTGCGCAATGGCTGTTCGACAAAGGCCAAATATCAGGACAACACGGCCTCGTTGCCGCCGTCATAAGCGCAGAAGGTCTGCATCAGGATTTAGATCACGAACAGTTAGGAAAGAAAGTCGCTCTGGAATTACGCGAACAACTCAGGATCAACACCGAACCACTCTGGCACAAAGTCATCGCAGAAAAGCGCGCCACCTTTTCCTGCGATGTCGGCCTAACCCGCCCCGCCCATACCACCCCCATTGACAATGTACTGCTGGCGGGTGACTTTACCGCAGGCG
>JBAZYW010000180.1:0-495 GCA_041659125.1 Gallionellaceae bacterium
TGGACAAGGAGTTACGAATGATGGCAGCGATCATATTATTTTTCCTTAATGTGCGTGGCCGTGGCCGAGCGTCGCCGGAGAGGTGGCCGCCAGTCTGACCTGGAAAGCCCCCTTCGACACAACTCGCTCGCCCGCAGCGACTCCCGAACGTATGCCGATCCAATCCCCCTCTTTAATGCCGGGTTCGATGACGCGTCGCTCGAACGCTTCCCCCTCTTTCTGCACATAAACCACGGCCATGCCGTTGTCATCAATCACTGCCGATGCGGGAACGGCCGGCATTTTTTCCGTGCGTCCGGTATAGACCCCGACACGCAGGTTCATTCCGGCGCGCAAACTACCCTTGGTGTTGTCGAACTCAAAGATGGCGGGCACGGTGCGGCTATCCTTATCCACCAGAGCGCCGAAAGCCACGAGATGCGCGTTGCGGCCTGCCTCCAGTACACGGGCGTTTTCTTCACCGTCCAGGCGAAAAAATGCCCCGGAGGGCTGGGT
>JBAZYW010000180.1:505-4751 GCA_041659125.1 Gallionellaceae bacterium
TATGCGCACCTCCAGCCACAGTTTGTCGAGATCGGCAATGTGAATCAGCATTTGACCGTCCGCTACCGCAGCACCGGCTGCGCCGCCCACAGCAACTACCGTACCGTTAATCGGCGATTTAAGAGGAATGCCGCCGTTGCCGCCCGAATAGGTATTCAGCCGATGTTGTGCCGCGTCAAGCTCCGCAGCCGCGAGATGTGCACGAGCACGGGTCTCCCTTAATTTTTTCTCAGGGATGGCCTCAGCCTTGAATAATCCTTCCATACGTATCAGCGCCTGATTTGCTTCTTCGGCTTCGATGCGGCTGCGTTTGACTGCAAGTTCCAGCATCGCCGCATCGGTTTCGCCTCCCAGTCTGGGTGAAAAATAAGCCAACACCTGCCCGACTTTCACCGGCATACCGATCTGCGGAAATCCCGTTGATCCGGCACGCAATAAACCGACACCGGGAGCGGAAATGACCGCCTCGTCGCCCGCTCGCGGCTTGAGTGTGGCGGATGCAGTTAGAGATTCATGCAGGACTTGTTCAACCACCGGCGTGTTTGCAAAAGATATTTTCCATTGTTGTTCTTTACTGAAACCAATATTCCCCGCAGTAGCCGATTCATGCGCTACCGTATCGGCCGCCTTGCGATCAGCGTAAACCTCTATCTCGCCCAGATCATGCGTGACATTAGCCTTGGCGCTGAGCAGCTGAAAAGTCAGGTGACGCTTCCCGGTAAATTGCGGCGTAATGACAATGCGGAAGATGCCGGGTGAAGCACTCATAGCGCCTTCTGCACGCTCTTCCGGCTGACCGCCGCCGGATAACACGACGGTCATTTTTCCTGTCGTCACAGCCTGAAAACCCGCTGGAATAATCAGCGTCGTGTGTGCCGCGAAGGCGGTCTGTTCGCCTTTGACCATCTTCTGAAATTGGACGAACAGCTCGGTCGGGTCGGTGTAATGGGTGATGGACATGCCACTGGCTGCGTGAACATCCGACTTGGTCATGGCAGGATCAACCTTGGGGGAGCAGGCAGTCAGCGCGAACGCGGCCAGCGCAATAAAAAACAGTTTGAGCTTATTCATAGGACGATGCTCCTGACAAGGTTTCAAGATCAATATGGGCCAAGCGAGCGCGTAAAGCCAGATCAAGTTCGGTGGTCGAAAAATCCAATTCGGTGCGGTAAGCGTCAAGCAGTTCAAGCAAGCTGGCCTCACCTGAACGATAGGCCGCTTCGGCTATGCCGGACAAGTTTTGTGAGTCGTTCGACACGTCATGGCGGTAAGCCAATACCGCTTTGCGTAATTCATCTGCCAGGTGCCACGCACCACGCAGTTCGGCTTCCGCCTTGTTTAGTGCCAAAGCCTGCTCGGAGCGAACCGTCTGCGCTTTGGCCTGACTGCGTTGTTGTACCGCCTCACTATGATCAAACAAGGGGATGGAAAACGATACGCCAACGATTGCTCCGCTGCCACGGCGTGTGGGTTCTTCCAGTTTTTTTTGTCCGATACCCACAGTCAGATCGGGAATCCAGAAGCGTTGTGCGGCCTGACGTTCTCGCTCGAAGGCTTCAGTTTGAAGCAGCAGGCTTTCCAGATCAGGGCGTTGGCGCAACCTTGTTTGCAACACGTCAAGTGCAGGTGTGGCATCCGGGAGCAAATTACCGAGCAGGTGCGTGACTTCATCCGGCCTCTTGCCCGTCAGTACAGCGAGCGCTTCACGACTGCGCGCCGCGTCCGCCTGGGCCACAGACAGTCGCGCTCGGGTGGTTTGTGCTTCGCGCTGAATGCGGCGGCGGTCATAACCTGACACTTCACCTGCCTTGGCAAGTTGTGCCGTTACCCTGGACGCATTTTCGATTCTTGTCAGCCATAATCCCAGCGCTAACTGAATTTGATTCCGATGCAGTGTCTCGGCAAAGATCCGGCGCACGTCGGCGATGGTGTTGAGCCGTCGAGTTCGTCCGTCCAGTTTTTCGGCATCCAAGCGCCGGGTGGCGGCATCCACTCGCAGCGAGCGTCGCCCGGAGAGGTCAATCGTCTGCGAAATTTGCACAGATCGCTCGGTGATGTCGCCACCAACCATGGCAAGGCGGTCACGGCTGATAGAGAAAACTGGGTTGGGCAATGCCGATGCTTCAGTCACGACGCTCTCTGCCTGCGCCATCCTGCCCGTTTCTGCATCCACCCAGGCAGGACGCAGTAATGCGCTGCCCACAGCCTCGCGCTCAGTTAAGGTCGGCGTTTCAGGCAGCGGCAAATTTTCCGCTTGAGATAATCCAATACAGGCGATCGATAGCATCAACGCCATGAGCGGGGCGAGTGCTATCGGTCGATAAACCGGGGTTGGCAGTAATGCCATCCCGATTCGAGAAACGTCTCTCGACATGATGATTCCTTTTCAGTCCGATACAACAGAACGCCGACAAGAATGCCTGCGCAGCATAGACGGGTCAGACGAAAAGGACGTTTCGGGGAGGTTTATAGGGCGGGATAGTATCTGCCTGAACAAACGGGCAGACTTCAATTGGAATAACAGTTGATGTCGATACGGATACGTTGGTCACTTCGATGCGATGCATCACGGCTGGCAGGTGGCTCAATAAATGACCGATCTGACTGTGTGCGGCATCGTCTTCGCCACCATGATGATGGTGGTGCGCTTCAATAACTTCAGAATGGGCTGTGTCGCCCATCACCGACAGGTTTGCCTCCTCGCTGTGACTGTCCATCATCTCCCAGGAAAAGCTGGGCGACATGAAGGTGCTGATCAGCACGACAAGCAGTACGCGTAAAGTGGATGTAATCAATCTTGCGGTCATTTGCGAACGATTCTATTCGATCGACAGCTTAACGTCACCAGAAATTTAATGAGCACTGCATGACCGCAGGCTAATGCTTGAGAATTTTTGCGTTTGGCTCCCAAGGCACAGACGAGCCATTGACCTAGCGATATTCCGGTCAAAGTAGTTTGCGAACAGCAGATTTTTTGCTGAATTTTTACACATCGACTTGCCGCCATTGGCACTCAGCGGTCCATGAATTGAGTGATTCTACCCTTGTTTGTACGCCTGCTTACGAGCTAATTGCTGTCAGTCGAAATCGTAGTCATTGAGATTGGTATTACTGGCCGACTTGTTGTCGTAACGGGTAGCGGATTTGCGATTGAGCTCAGTGGCGGATTACCTTGAAATCGGATCCCCCCCTAAAACCCTGCTTCTATGATGAAACGTGAATCCAATCCATCTTCAATCGAACTGCTGATTTCCAAGCGGTTTCGGGCGCGCGTAATCCCCACATAGAACAATCGTCGCTCTTCTTCTTCGGTGGAATCCGGGTGGGGCAAGTTGCCATCTTCCGCGCCAATAATCCACACACTGCCGAACTCCAGACCTTTGCTGCCGTGCAAGGTGGATAGCACTACGCCGGTGTCGTTGGTACGATCTGTTGTTCTCGATAGCGTATTTAAGCGTTGCGCCAACGATCCTTTAAGCCTGGCAATGATGCTGGCTAGTTTTTTCACCAAATTACCGCGATCTTGTTTGACGTGCTGCGCAAGCCAGTTGGCTGCCGCATAGGTGGCAAGTGCCGTATTGCCATCTGCTATTTGCCTCCGCCATTCAACGTATCCGCGCCGCGCACTCTCGATGATCTTTCTGGTACGCACATCGTTTTCTGGTGCTTGGATCAAGATTCTTTCCAGCATTTGCCCGCAACTTTTATCGTCGTGATGCAAATTAAGCAATTCCGACCTGATCCCGCAAACCGACAATGCATTGGCCATACCCGTCCATCCGTCCGACTGTACGCTTTTAAGCAATCCGACCAAGGCACTGCCCGTGACACCATCCCAAACAGATTTTCCGCCTGAAAGCGTATAGTCAATGCCGCTTGCCAGCAATTCTGCCTCAACTACCTCCAGCAAACTATTGGTGCGCGCGAGTATTGCCCAATCTTGGTCGGCAGATTTCTTTATCGCCTCAACAACAAGGCTGGCTTCGTCGCTTCTGTCTGCGGCGCGATGTGTCTTGACGATGCCGCTTGCGGCGCGGGCGGATTCGATGGCTTTGTTGGCTCGGTTCGGGTTGTTGGCAATCAAACGGGCTGCGTGAGCCAAGATATTAGGTGCGCAGCGGTAATTGATTGGCAGCGTGATTTCCTGGGCAACCAGCGTTTGCGAAACGCGGAGCATCCCCGCGTAGCCCAGCGCATTCCGAAACGAGTATAGGCTTTGATCGTCGTCGCCAACAATCGTGACCTC
>JBAZYW010000181.1:0-4736 GCA_041659125.1 Gallionellaceae bacterium
CCATGCCGCCGTTGTTGAATGCGTTGCGCTCCTTCAAGGGGTTGCCGCATCGTGTCGAGGAGGTGGCCGAGATCAACGGTGTGACTTATTTCGACGATTCTAAAGGCACCAACGTCGGTGCGACGGTGGCGGCGCTTAACGGTTTGGGTCGCCCTGCGGTAGTGATACTCGGCGGGGATGGCAAGGGGCAGGATTTCACCCCGCTGCAAACCCCGGTGGCAGCGCATGCGCGGGTGGCGGTGCTGATCGGCCGCGATGCCGCCAAGATTGCCGTAGCGCTGAAAGAGTGCGGTGTGCCCCTGCTGTATGCAAGCGATATGCAGGAGGCGGTGCGCATGAGCGCCGCCGAGGCGCAAGCGGGAGATGCGGTATTGATGTCGCCCGCGTGCGCCAGTTTCGACATGTTCAGAAATTATCTGCACCGTGCGGAAGTGTTCGTCGCGGCGGTACGCGAGCTGGAAGGAGCGTCATCATGACAGGCGCTATTCTGGGCGCCCCGCGCCGTGTAATGGCGGACTACGACACCGTGCTGACATGGATCATCGCGGTGCTGCTGGCGCTCGGCTTGGTGATGGTGTACTCCGCCTCGATTGCGACGGCCGAGGCGGGCAAGTTCACCGGCTATCAGCCCTCCTACTATTTGATGCGCCATGCGCTCTTTATTCTGATCGGGTTGCTCGCCGGGATCGTGGTGTTCCAGATACCCACGCAAACATGGCAAAAGCTCGCGCCGTATCTGTTTTTATTCGGTGTCGTGCTGCTGATTCTGGTGCTGATTCCAGGTGTGGGGCGCGCGGTCAACGGCAGCCGCCGCTGGCTCTCTTTGTTTGTCATCAACCTGCAGCCCTCCGAATTGATGAAGCTGTTCGCTGTGTTGTATGCGGCCGACTATGCGGTACGCAAGGGCGCGGTCAAAGACAGTTTGAGCAAAGCTTTTTTCCCCATGTTCGGCGTGATGGCGCTGGTCGGCACGCTGCTCCTGCTGGAGCCTGACATGGGAGCCTTCGTGGTGATATGCGCCATCGCGATGGGCACGCTGTGGCTGGGCGGGTTCAATCTCAAGATATTCGGCGGACTGGTCATCGCGCTGCCGGTGGCATTTGCCGCGTTGATCCTGTCCTCGCCATACCGCATGCAACGCGTCATCGGTTTCATGGATCCGTGGTCCGATCCCTACGGCAAGGGCTATCAGCTCAGCCACGCCTTGATCGCATTCGGTCGCGGCGAATGGTTCGGCGTGGGCTTGGGTGGCAGCGTGGAAAAACTGTTCTATCTGCCGGAAGCGCATACCGACTTTCTGCTGGCAGTGATTGCCGAAGAATTGGGCTTCTTCGGTGTGAGCGCAGTGATCGTCCTGTTCGGCTGGTTGATCGTGCGCGCGTTTTCCATCGGCCGTCAGGCAGCGATGGTGGAGCGCCTGTTCGCCGCGCTGGTGGCACAGGGCATCGCCGTGTGGCTGGGTGTGCAGGCGATGATCAATATCGGCGTGAACATGGGCGTGTTGCCGACCAAGGGGCTGACCCTGCCGTTCCTGAGTTTTGGCGGCAGCGGCGTGGTGGTGAACTGCATCGCCATCGCGGTGTTGTTGAGGATCGATTACGAGAATCGCAGAGTTGCGCGCGGGTTGCCGATATGAGCCGCACCATCCTCATCATGGCGGGCGGTACCGGCGGGCATATCTACCCGGGCTTGGCCGTGGCCGATACTTTGCGCGCACAGGGTTGGAATGTGGTGTGGCTGGGTGCGCCGAACAGTATGGAAGCCGAGTTGGTGCCCAAGCACGGTTATCCGGTGGCTTGGGTGAATTTCTCCGGCGTGCGCGGCAAAGGCCTGCTGCGTCTGCTGACGTTGCCATTCACTCTGTTACGGGCTTTGGGGCAGAGCGCGGATGCGATCTTGCGCCATCGTCCCGATGTGGTGCTGGGCATGGGAGGTTACATCACCATGCCGGGCGGACTGATGGCAGCGCTTTTGCGCCGTCCGCTGGTCATCCATGAACAAAACTCCATCGCGGGACTGAGCAACAAAGTGCTGGCGAAACTCGCCACGCGCGTGTTGAGCGGTTTCCCCGGCGTGCTGAACAAGACCGAGTGGTGCGGCAACCCGGTGCGCGCCGACATCGCGGCCTTGCCCGCGCCGCAAGCGCGCTACAGCGCACGCAGCGGCAAGTTGAACGTGCTGGTGGTGGGCGGCAGTTTGGGTGCGCAGGCATTGAATGAGGCATTGCCTAAAGCGCTCGCAATGCTGAGTGAGCAGGAGTGTCCCAATGTGTTGCACCAGACCGGGAAAAAACATTTCGAGGCGGTGTTGCAGCTCTACAAACAAGCAGGCGTGAACGCCGATATCCGGCCATTTCTCGATGACATGGCAAACCAGTATGCCAAGGCCGATGTGGTGGTCTGCCGTGCCGGTGCGCTGACGATCGCCGAGCTGGCGGCAGCGGGTGTGGCGAGCGTGCTGATCCCGTTCCCGTTCGCAGTGGACGATCACCAGACACACAACGCGCGTTTTTTGAGCGAACACGGCGCGGCGGTGCTGCTGCCGCAAAAAGAATTGGGCGCGGAAAAATTGGCGCAACTGCTGCGCGATTTGAACAGAGAAAAATTGATTGCGATGGCACAAGCCGCGCGCAGTTTGGCGAAACCGGATGCGACACAACAAGTGGCGCAGGTATGTATTGCTTTGGCGGGATAGAAAACATGAAACATAAGATAAAACACATCCACTTCGTCGGCATCGGTGGCTCCGGCATGAACGGTATCGCCGAGGTGTTGCTCAATCTGGGTTTTCAGGTGAGCGGCTCCGATCTGGCCGAAAGCGCTGTCACGCAACGTTTGCAGACGCTGGGCGCGACCATCCATTACGGGCACGACACCAAAAATCTGAAAGACGCCGATGCGGTGGTGACCTCCACCGCAGTCAAAGCGGACAACCCGGAAGTGGTGGCGGCGCGCGAGCAGCGCATCCCCGTGGTGCCGCGCGCGGTGATGCTGGCGGAGCTGATGCGTTTGCGCCAGGGCATCGCGGTGGCGGGAACGCACGGCAAGACCACCACAACTTCGCTGGTGACCAGCGTGCTGGCCAAGGGCGGCTACGATCCGACCTTCGTCATCGGCGGCCGTCTCAACAGCAGCGGTGCAAATGCGCGCCTGGGTACGGGCGAGTTCATTGTGGCCGAGGCGGACGAGTCCGATGCTTCGTTCCTGCATCTCACCCCGATTCTGGCGGTGGTCACCAATATCGACGCCGACCACATGGAAACTTATGGGCACGACTTCGGCAAACTGAAACAGGCGTTTGTGGATTTCATCGAACGTCTGCCTTTTTACGGCCGCGCCATTCTGTGCGCGGACGATGTCAACGTGCAGGAAATTCTGCCGCGCATCAGCAAGCCGGTCACCACCTACGGCTTCAACGAAGGCGCGCATATCCGCGCGGTGAACGTGCGGCACGAGGGCGGACAGATGCGTTTTACCGCGCTGTGCCGCCACAACAGCGTGCCGCTTGATCTGGATGTCACGCTCAATCTGGCTGGGCTGCACAACGTGCTTAATTCTCTGGCTGCGATCGCAGTGGCGCTGGAAATCGGCGTCGCAGAGGACGCCATTGTGGCCGCACTTGCCGAGTTTCAGGGCGTAGGGCGACGCATGCAGCGCTATGGCGAAGTCGCGCTGGCATCCGGCGGTTCATTCACGCTGATAGACGATTACGGGCATCACCCGGTAGAAATGAAAGCCACGCTTGCGGCAGTGCGCGGCGCCTTCCCCGACAAGCGCCTGTTGCTGGCTTTTCAGCCGCACCGTTTCACCCGCACGCGCGATCTGTTCGAGGATTTCGTGAAGGTGATGGCCGGTGTCGATGCGCTGGCTTTAGCGGAGATATATGCGGCAGGCGAAGCGCCTATCGTCGCGGCGGACGGTCGCGCATTGATGCATGCGCTGCGTCTGTCCGGGCAAAGTGAAGCGGTATTCGTCGAGAACATCGCCGACATGCCGCGCACCATCCTGCAGATGGCGCGCGACGGCGATGTGGTGCTGACCATGGGGGCGGGCACTATCGGCGGCGTACCGAATCTAGTGAAGCAGATGGCGCAAAAATGAATATGAGCGAGCCGACACAGTTTATTGCTGAGGGGTTGCGGGGCGAATTGCACTTCGACGCGCCTATGAGCCGCCATACGAGTTGGCGTGCAGGCGGTGCGGCGCAGCGCCTATACCGTCCGGCAGATCTCGCGGATCTGCAAGACTTTTTGCGGCAAGTGCCGGCGCATGAGCCGCTGCTCGCAGTGGGATTGGGCAGCAACCTGCTGGTGCGCGACGGCGGCTTGCGCGGCACGGTGTTGCTGCTGCACGGCGCGTTGAGCGAGTTACGCATGGATGGCGAGATGATCTACGCGCAGGCGGGGGTGGCGGGTGCGAAGCTGGCGCGCTTTGCAGCGTCAAATAATTTGTGCGGTGCGGAATTCTTCGCCGGTATCCCCGGCACTCTGGGCGGCATGCTGGCGATGAACGCCGGCTGTTACGGCAGCGAGACCTGGCAAAAAGTGCAGCGCGCACAGGTGTTGACGCGACGCGGTGAATTGCTGGAACGCACGCCGCAGGAATACGAGATCGGCTACCGCCATGTGGCACAGCGCGCCGTGAACGAAGAGTTTTTCGTCGGTGCCTGGCTGCATTTCGAGCAGGGCGATGTCGAGGCGGCGCGACAGGAGATCAAGGCGTTGATGGAAAAGCGCA
>JBAZYW010000182.1:0-4703 GCA_041659125.1 Gallionellaceae bacterium
TCGGGGCAATTTATTTTTCGGAGAACCCTTCGACTTATTTGTTTCCGGTGATCGAGAGTCAGTCCGTGGCTGGCAAGGGGGCGGAGGTGCAGCTGGTTCGTGCCGAGGGTGACCGTGTGTTGTTCCGGAATAAATTGCGCCAGCGCGAAGATGCGCCGCTGACATTCAGCTTGCCCCTGAGTTCCCCCGATCTGGCCGCCGCGCAAGCCGTATTGGGCAAGAGCGGTTTGCTGGAACACGCGCACGACTATACGGGGGTTCAGGTGCTGTCATTTGCCGCCCCGATTGCAGGCACGCCCTGGGTGTTGATTTCCAAGGTGTCCGAGGATGAGGCCTATGCGCTGGTGAATCGCATCGAGTTGCTCGCCACGTTGTTGGTGATCTTCATCTTCACTCTCGGCGGAGCGTGGTTCTGGCAATGGTGGCGGCGCGAGCAGGTGGCGGCGGATGCGGCTGTGCTGAAAGAGCGTGTGCGTGCCGATGTTCTGCAAATAGAGGCGGATAAGCGTTTTCGCATGGTCTTTGAGCATACCGCCTTGCCTATGGTGCGCAATTCGCTCAAAGGCGAATTCATTGAAGTCAACGATGCATGGTGCAGTATGTTCGGCTATAGCCGGGAAGAGGTGTCGTCGCAACGTCTGACTTGGCAGCAAATCACACATCCGGACGATTTGGAGTTGGGCATCGCGCAGGTGAATAAAATGCTAGCCGGAGAGGTTGAAGATTACAAGATCGATAAACGTTATATCCATAAAAACGGCAAAGTGTTGTGGGGAACAATACAAGTCTCGCTGGTGCGCGATGAAAAGGGTGATCCGGATTACATCATCAGCGCCATACAGGACATCACTGAAAGCAAGCGGACGGAACAGCAGATCAGCTTCATGGCCTATCACGACAAGCTGACCGGTCTGCCCAATCGCGCTTTGTTCTTTGACCGGTTATCGCAAGGTATCTCGCAAGCCAGACGCAGCCGCAAACATGTGGCTTTGTTGTTCCTCGATCTGGACGGTTTTAAGCCGATCAACGATATGTACGGGCATGAGGCGGGAGACGCCGTGTTGAAGATGGTCGCGCAGCGCTTGCTGGCTTGTCTGCGTGCGGTGGATACGGTTGCCCGTTTGGGAGGGGACGAGTTCGCGATCATTGTGGGTGAACTGGATAGCCCGGCGGAGATCGAGCGAATCGCGGAGCAGATATTGCAGGCATTTGCGCAGACGATGGTGTTGCCGGACGGGCAGGAATGTACGGTGGGTACGAGCATGGGAATCAGCGCCTACCCCGACAATGGCGACGAGATGGACAGTCTGTTGGCAGCCGCAGATGCCGCGATGTATGAGAGCAAGCACAAGGGGAAGAATACCTATACCTATTTCGGTGGAACGCCGGTTGCGGTGAGCGACGCCGAAGCGTGGATCGTGTTCGATAGTGCGCATCATGTGGGCGTAGTCGAGATCGATGAGCAGCATCGCGAATTGGTGCACATGGTCAATCGCCTCAATGGCGCGATCAAGAATAAAGAAGGCGATGACACCACCCTGCGCTTGTATGACGAACTACTCGCGTTCACGGCATTTCATTTTGCGACGGAACATCGTTTGATGGAGCAATACGGCTATCCCGGAGTGGCACAACACGACCAGGAGCACGTGCATCTGGTGGACGAGGCGGTACATTTCAAGTCGCGTCTGATGCATGGCGGCGACCTGCTGGCGTTGCAGTCGATCAAAGATTGGCTGCTTAATCACATTCATTATTCAGACATGCCGCTGGCCAAATTTCTGCTGGCACACGGGGTCCGCTGAGGGCGAGACGTTGTTGGCATTGACCCAAATAAAAAGCGAGAATCAAGCCCGCTTTTTCTTTGGGATGACGGGATTAATTCTCAGGGACGGGTAGCCCGAAATGCAGCAAGTTCTCGGCATTTAAGTAAATTACTTTGGGAAGGTTTTTGGCCATATCGAGTTTGGCATCTTTCAAATAGGCCCCTTTCAAGACCGCATCTTCAAATTCGACGGATGCCAGTGTGGAGTTGCACAGGCTGGCATTGACGAGCTTTGCTCCGGAAGCGTTTGCGAAGGAAAGATTGGTATTGTTAAGATTGGCGTTGTCGAGAGTGGTTTTATGCAGTTTTGCCCCGCGCAGGGTGGAGCCGGAGAGATTCACGCTGGTCATTTCCGCATCTTCAAAATCCACGTTGTCCAGATTAAAGCCGGATAGATTGAAGCCGTTAAGTGTCACATCCCTTAAGTCGACCTTGCCTTCTCGTGTCTTGGGTAATTTATCCTTGTAATTGGCAAGCGCATCCTTTGCCGCGACCGGATTTTTTCCGAGCAAAACGACGAATTGATTCTTGGTGTACGACTGTCCGCTGGCGGGCTTTTCGCTGGCGGCGGATCTCTTGAGTTTGTCCAGCGCTTCCACGTCAATTTCTGCTGTGGATTTCCATTCGGCGCAAGGGGCAGCGAAAATGGACGAAGCGTCTTCCGCAAAAGCGGGCATGGCGGAAATGACGGCAAGCACTACACATGAAACCGGAGCGAAGATGAATTTTTGCATGATTATCTCCTGAATGAAGAACGCTAATTAGATATGGATGCTTGCGCCAATATAGCAGAATTTATTTTCTTGGCGTGAGCGTTTTCAGCGCTGGCAAACAGGGCAATAGAAGCTGGAGCGTTGTCCTTGTTTGACCTGTTTGATTGTAGCGCCACACCTGCGGCACGCCTCGTTCGCTCTGCCATATACCCAATAATGCTGTTGAAAATAGCCCTGTTTGCCATCGCTATCGACATAGTCGCGCAGGCTGCTGCCGCCGAGGAGGATAGCCTCGCTTAACGTCGCGCGAATTTCGGCAACCAATTTTTCGCAGCGAACGCGGCTGAGTTTTCCTGCGGCGAGTTGCGGTTTGATACCGGCGCGAAATAGCGCCTCGTTGGCGTAGATGTTGCCCACGCCAACCACAACCTGGCTATCCATGATGACCAGCTTGAGCGCCGCGCTACGCCCGCGCGTGGCGCGAAATAAATGTTCTGTGTCGAATTCTGCCCGCAATGGTTCGGGCCCCAGCTTGGCGAGCAGCGGGTGTTCGCTCACCGCGCCGCTATGCCACAACACGGCCCCGAAACGGCGCGGGTCGCGCAGGCGCATGAGCGTTCCATTCGCCAATATCAGATCGAAGTGCTCGTGTTTTTCGGCTGTTATGGTTGTGGTGAGTATGCGCAGACTCCCGGACATGCCGAGGTGCAGGATGAGTGTGCCGTGATCGAATCCGAGGAGCAGATATTTCGCGCGGCGCTGCACGTTGCGTACGGTTTGCCCGCGCAACAATTGGCTGAGATTCTGCGGGATCGGCCAGCGTAATTGGCCGTTGCGGATGGTGACGTCCGCAACGACTTGTCCCGTCAGGTGCGGGGAAAGGCCGCGCAAAGTGGTTTCGACTTCGGGAAGCTCGGGCATCTTCGATATGGAATTCTGTTGGTGGTGAGGCTGGGCTCATCGTTCGTGCGCAGCTTCATTATGCGACTTCCTTCATTCACATCGCAAGTTGGTTTGCGCTGGCAGTGAAGCGCAAACGTCAAGCATGCCCTTTTGACCGGATGGAGATTTTCGCCATTCCTGCGGCGCGGGCTTAATCCAGTATAATGCTCTCACTTATGGACGAATCCTCAGCAACAAAACTCCTGTTTTCCTCGCTCGCACTTGATCCGCTGATTCTGCGAGCCATTGAAGAAACAGGTTATACCGAGCCGACACCGATACAGGCACAAGCCATTCCGCATGTCATTGCGGGGTGCGATCTGATGGCCATGGCACAGACCGGCACCGGCAAAACAGCCGCATTTACCTTGCCGATGTTGCAGCGTTTGCTGCCCCACGCCAGCACCAGCGCTTCGCCCGCCCGCCATCCCATCCGTGCATTGATTCTTGCGCCGACCCGCGAGTTGGCGATTCAGGTGCACGAGAGCGTGGTCACCTATTCCAAACATATGCCGCTGCGCACCACGGTGGTTTACGGCGGCACCGACATCAAAGCGCAAAAGCCCGCGCTGATGAACGGTGTGGAGATATTGGTCGCCACACCCGGGCGTTTATTGGATCACGTCGAAAGTCGCAACCTGCAGCTTAACCAAGTGCAGATACTCATTCTGGACGAGGCCGACCGTATGCTGGACATGGGCTTCATGCCCGACCTCAAACGCATCCTCGCGCTTCTGCCCAAGCAGCGGCAGACGCTGCTGTTCTCGGCCACGTTCTCCGAAGACATCAAAAAACTCGCGCAAGATTTTCTCGTCGATCCGGTCACGGTTGAAACCGCGCGGCGCAATGCGGCAGGGGAGAACATCAAGCAATCCGTCTGCATGGTCGAGCAACACGACAAATTCCATGCTTTGGTCGAGCTGATTCGCACGCGCGGTGTCAAGCAGGTATTGATTTTCACCCGCACCAAATTGAGCGCTGCACACGTCACCAAACAACTGGAGCGCAGCGGCATCGCCGCCGATGCCATTCATGGCGACAAGACGCAGCAAGAGCGCCTCAAGGCGTTGGAGGCGTTCAAAGCGGGTACGATTCTGGCGCTGGTGGCGACCGATGTGGCTGCGCGCGGTCTCGACATCGACCAGCTCCCGCTGGTCATCAATTTCGAGTTGCCGACGCACGCCGAAGACTATGTGCATCGCATCGGACGCACCGGACGTGCC
>JBAZYW010000183.1:0-4701 GCA_041659125.1 Gallionellaceae bacterium
TCAACTACCACACGTGCCGCCGTTTCGTAATGCTCCAGTTCATGCCCGGCCAGCGAGACGGCGATGGCGGGAATGCCCAGCAAAAAACCTTCGGTAGCAGCAGCGACCGTGCCGGAGTAGATCGTGTCGTCGCCCATGTTGGCACCGGAATTGATGCCGGAAATGACCATGTCAGGCTGATAGTCCAGCATGCCGGTGACCGCCAGATGCACGCAATCGGTAGGCGTGCCATTCACGTAATAAAAACCGCTCGCGGCGCGGCGCAGATTAAGCGGACGATCAAGAGTAAGGGAATTGCTCGCACCGCTGCGGTCGCGTTCAGGCGCCACCACAACGACATCGGCAATCGCGGACAGATGCGTCGCCAGACAGGCTAGCCCCGGTGCGAAATAACCATCATCGTTACTAAGCAGAATACGCATCTGAACTAAGGAGTTTCAAGAAAGTCAGGAGAGAAAACAGGGAGAAATAATTCTGGTCGGGGCGACAGGATTTGAACCTGCGACCACTAGTCCCCCAGACTAGTACGCTACCAGGCTGCGCTACGCCCCGAGGGCGCGGATTATAGCAGAGCGAAATATTCCTTGAAGAAATTTTAGCGGCAATCGCTGTACACGACATCACGCTTGCAACAGCGCGAGAACCTCGCGAATATCGCGACGCAGTTCGTTGACGTTGAAAGCGGAAACGGCCGCAACCGGTGCTACCGCGACAGGCGTCACCGCTTCATGCTTGGTGGCTTGCTGATCCAGGCGGCTGCGCGCACCGCTGATGGTGAAACCGTCCTCGTAGAGCAACTGGCGGATGCGGCGGATGAGCAACACTTCGTGGTGCTGGTAATAACGGCGATTGCCACCGCGCTTGACCGGCTTAAGCTGGGTGAACTCCTGCTCCCAGTAGCGCAACACGTGCGCCTTGACGCCGCACAACTCGCTGACTTCACCGATGGTGAAGTAGCGTTTTGCGGGGATAGGCGGCAGTGCTGAATTAGGTACGTGCTGTTCCATGATAGGTCTTCTCAACCATGCTCTTGAGTTTCTGGCTTGGATGGAATGTCACCACGCGACGCGCGGTGATGGGAATTTCTTCGCCGGTCTTCGGGTTGCGTCCGGGACGTTGCGGCTTGTCACGCAATTGGAAATTACCGAAACCGGACAGCTTGACGGTTTCGCCTGCTTCCAGCTGCATACGGATTTCTTCAAAGAACGCTTCCACCATGTCTTTGGCTTCGCGTTTATTCAACCCTACTTTTTCAAACAACAAGTCGGCCAACTCTGCTTTTGTTAATGTTGTCATTTCTTCCTCTTAAACTCGCATTTGCGCGCCGTGTTGCTGCAACACTGCCACCAGCCGCGCGATGCTTTGGTCAATCTCAATTTCATTCAAAGTTTTTTGAGTATCTTGCAATAACACTAGGAAAGCAAGGCTTTTTTTGCCTTCCTCTACGCCTTTGCCGCGATACACATCGAACAATCCCAGCTCCACCACGAACGGTGCTTTAGCGCTCTGCAACGCACTCAACAGACCTTCCACCGCCACGCTTTCATCGACCACCACGGCCAGATCGCGGCGCACCGGCGGCAATTTGGAGACTTCGCTGGCGACAGGCACACGCGCCGCCATCAACGCCGACAACTCGACCTCAAACCACACCGCAGCCTGCGGCAAATCGTATTGCTGTTGCCATTGCGGATGCAGTTCGCCGATCCAGCCGATGGCCTTACCATCCAGCAAGATACGTGCGGAACGTCCGGGATGCGAAGCCGAATGCACCGCCGCTTCAAAACTCAGGCTGCGCGGCGCGAACAAGGCTTCCACATCGCCTTTCACGTCGTAGAAATCCACATTGCGCGTAGCGGCACCCCATTGTTCCGACAAAACCGAACCATAGGCCAATCCGGCCAAGCGCTCATGCTGCACATAGCTGCCCGCTTCAGCGGCAAAGCAACCGCCGACTTCGAACAGGCGCACGCGCGGCTGCTTGCGCGCCAGATTGGTACGCAACGCGCCGAGCAAGCCACCCAGCAAACTGCTGCGCATCACGCTCATCTGGCTGGCGATGGGGTTCTTCAAGGCGATAGGCGCGGCATTGCCGCACAAATCGCGCTCCCACGCGGCTTCGACGAAAGCGTAGTTGATCGCTTCCTGATAATCGCGCAGCACCATGCTCTGCCGCACTTTTGCCAAGGGGCGTTGCGCTTCGACCAGCGGCAATATGCTCATGCGCGCTTGAATCGGTGCGGGCTGAATTTTTTCGTAGCCGTGTACGCGGGCGATTTCTTCGATCAAATCTTCTTCGATGGCGATGTCGAAGCGGTAGCTGGGGGGCGTTACCGAAAATTCGTCGCCCTGCTGCTGGAACACCATGCCCAAGCGCGTCAATATCTGTGCGATCTCGTCCGCCGCCAATGCGACACCCAATACACGCAGCACACGCGAGGTGCGCAGCTTGACCACATGACGCACGGGCAATGCGCCCTGCACTTCCGTCACCGCCCCCGCTTGCCCGCCGCAGATGTCGAGGATCAGTTGCGTGGCGCGATCCAGCGCGATTTGCGTCGCCGCGAAATCCACACCGCGCTCAAAACGATAGGACGAGTCGGAACCGAAACCGAGGCGGCGCGATTTGCCGACAATCACGCTCGGCGCAAAAAACGCGCTTTCCAGAAAGATGTCGGTCGTCGCATCGTCCACCGCACTATCCGCACCACCCATCACGCCGGCAAGTGCCACTGCGCCCTTGGCATCGGCGATGACCAGCATATCTTCCTGCAAATCCACCACCTGCTCGTTCAGCAGCTTCAGCTTTTCTCCGGCGCGCGCAAAACGCACCTCAATGTCGCCGCTCAATTTATTCAAATCAAAAGCGTGTAGCGGCTGACCGAGTTCGAGCAACACGTAGTTGGTCACGTCCACCAGCGCGCTGATGCTGCGCAGACCGCAGCGCTCCAAGCGTTGCGCCATCCAGGCCGGTGTAGCTGCTTTGGCGTTTACGCCGGAGATCACGCGTCCGCTGTAACGCGGACAGGCTGCGGATTCCGTCACGCTGACCTTGCGGCTCTGGGTACCGGCTTGCTTGAAAGACGCTGCCGGAACGGACTGCAACGCCGTACCAGTCAAGGCCGCCACTTCGCGGGCGATGCCGTTCAAGGACAGGCAGTCGCAACGGTTGGGCGTGAGCTTGAGCGTGAGCAGATGATCGTCCAGGTCAAGATGAGTGCGGATGCTCTGCCCTACAACTGCATCAGCAGCCAACTCCAGCAGACCGCTGCTCTCTTCCGCCAAGCCGAGCTCTTTGGACGAACACATCATGCCGAACGAGGCGATGCCGCGCACTTTGGCTTGTTTGATTTCGATGCCGGGCAACTTTGCGCCGACCAGCGCACAGGGGGCTTTCATGCCCACGGTCACGTTGCCCGCACCGCACACAATCGCCAGCGGCTCGGCTTGACCGACATCCACACTGAGCAGATTCAAACGATCCGCATCGGGATGTTTTTCTTTGCTCAACACTTGAGCCACCACCACTTTGTCGAACGCGGGTGCAACGCCCACCATCTCTTCGACCTCCAGCCCTGCCATGGTCAGCAGGTGCGACAACTCATCGCTAGACAGCGACGGATTCGCCAGAGTACGCAACCAGGATTCGGAAAATTTCATATCAGTTAAATTGCTTCAGAAATTGCAGATCGTTCTCAAAAAACAATCTGAGGTCATTCACGCCGTAACGCAGCATGGCCAAACGCTCCACGCCCATACCGAAGGCGAAGCCGATGTATTTCTCGCTGTCGATACCGACATGCTTGAGCACATTCGGATGCACCATGCCGCAACCGCCGATTTCCAGCCAGCCGCCCTTCCAGCTCATATCCATCTCGGCGGAAGGTTCGGTGAACGGGAAGAACGAAGGACGAAAGCGCACCTGCATGTCTTCGGTCTCAAAATAGTTTTGCAGGAAATCGGCGATTACGCCTTTGAGATCGGCGAAGCTTACACGCTCACCTATCCACAAGCCTTCGACCTGATGAAACATCGGCGAATGCGTGGCATCGGAGTCCACGCGGTAAACGCGGCCCGGCGCGATAATGCGGATGTCCGGCATGCTTTGCAGATGCGCGTATTTCGCCATGTGCGCCTGCATGTAGCGGATCTGAATCGGCGAGGTGTGCGTACGCAGCACATGCTGTTCGTCGATGTAGAACGTGTCGTGCATGGCACGCGCAGGATGGTCTTCCGGGATATTCAGCGCGGTGAAGTTGTAGAAATCGTTTTCAATCTCGGGGCCTTCCGCCACGGCGTAGCCAATGGAATGAAACAGCGCTTCAATGCGCTCCAGCGTGCGCGTGACCGGATGCAATCCGCCCACACCGACGCCGCGTCCCGGCAGCGTCACGTCGAGCGATTCAGCCGCCAGTTTGAGGTTCAGTGCCTGTTGTTGAATCGCATCGCGGCGCGCTTGCAGCGCGGCCTCGATCTGCTGTTTCACTTGGTTGATGCGCGCACCTGCCGCCGGACGCTCTTCCGCAGAGAGTTTACCCAAGCCTTTCAATAGCCCGGTCAAACTGCCGTCCTTGCCGAGATAACGCGCCTTGGCATTTTCCAGCTCGGCGGCATCTTCAGTGGCAGCGAAGCTTTTTAGCGCATCATCGAGAATTAGTTGTAGTTCTTGCATCGCTTTACATTCCCCGCCCCTGGTGAGGG
>JBAZYW010000184.1:0-4689 GCA_041659125.1 Gallionellaceae bacterium
GACAGGCGTTTTCGCGTCATCGGCATCATGTCATCGCAGGGCGAATCCATGGGATTCAATACCAATGAGATCGTCATCGTGCCGGTGGCTTCGGCACACCAGTTGTTCAACACCGCCGGGCTGTTTCGCGTGCTGGTCGAGGCCAAAAATCGTGATGTCATTGAGCAGGCCAAGCGCGAAGCAGAAGAGATCATGTTTCAGCGTCACAAAGAAAAGGATGTAACCGTCATCACTCAGGATGCGGTATTGCAGACCTTCGACCGTATCCTCACCGCGCTGACCATGGCCGTGGGCGGTATCGCCGCAATCAGCCTCGCCGTGGCGGGCGTGCTCATCATGAATGTGATGCTCATCGCCGTGGCGCAGCGCGTCAAAGAGATCGGCCTGCTCAAGGCGCTGGGAGCACCGGGCAGGCAGATACGCAATCTGTTCTTCGCTGAAGCCGTGCTGCTCTCCGGTATCGGCAGTCTGGCGGGACTGGTGCTGGGTTACGCGGGCAGCATGATCATCGGTCAAATCTATCCGAGTCTGCCAGTCAGCCCGCCCTGGTGGGCGGTGCTGGCCGCATGCGGTACGGCACTAGGCACGGGCATCCTGTTCAGCGTGTGGCCCGCGCGGCGCGCGGCGCGGCTCGATCCGGTGGCGGCTTTGTCCGGGAGGTAGGCTATGTTATTGCGCGACATGCTTGCCCTGACGTCCTCCAGCTTCCTCACCTACCGGATGCGCAGCTTCCTCACCGGTCTCGGCATCGCCATCGGTATCGCCGCCGTGATCCTGCTCACCTCCATCGGTGAGGGCTTGCACCAGTTCATGCTGTCCGAGTTCTCGCAGTTCGGCACCAACATCATCAGCGTGCAACCCGGCAAGACGCAGACGCAGGGCGGCAACGTCGGCATCTTCGGCTCGGTTCGCCCGATCACGCTGGAAGATGCGGATGCCTTGCGTCGTCTGCCCTACGTGGAATATGTCATCCCCGGTATCGCGGGAAATGCCGAAGTGCGCGCCAACGGCAGGACGCGGCGCACCATGGTGCTGGGCGAGGGGCGCGATTTTGGCAAGGCGTTTACCATGAAGGTGCAGAGCGGCGGCTTCTGGACGGACGAAGACAATGAGCAGGCGCGCGCGCAGGTCGTGATCGGCGCCAAAATCCAACAGGAACTTTTTGCCGGAACGAATCCGCTCGGACAGTATCTGCGCGTCGGCGGGCAACGCTACCGCGTTATCGGCGTGATGGAATCGAAAGGCCAAATTCTCGGCATGGACATGGACGACACCGTGTTCATTCCCGCCGCCCGCGCGATGGAACTGTTCAACCGCCCCGGCCTGATGGAAGTCAACGTCAGCTACCGCGCCGATGTCGATGCCGATATCGTCATCCGCATCCTCACCGAACAGCTCAAGGAACGGCACGGGCGCGAAGACTTCACCCTCATCTCGCAGGAACAGGCGCTGGAAGTATTGAGCTCCGTGCTCGACATCCTCACCTTCGCCGTCGGTGCGCTGGGCGGTATCTCGCTTCTGGTCGGTGCGGTCGGCATTCTCACCATCATGACCATGGCCGTCACCGAACGCACCGCTGAAATCGGCCTGCTGCGCGCGCTGGGCGCGCAAGAAAAACAAGTGCTCATGCTATTCCTCGGCGAAGCCATCATGCTCTCCGCGCTGGGCGGAATACTGGGCTTGGCCGCAGGCATCGGCGTCGCCCAAACCGTGCATTTCTTCGCGCCCTCATTCCCCGTGCATACGCCGTGGCTGTACGTGTTCCTCGCCGAACTCAGCGCCGTCACTATCGGCCTCGCGGCGGGCGTTGCGCCTGCGTTGCGCGCGGCAAGGCTTGATCCGGTGGAGGCGTTGCATGCGGAGTGAGATAACTCCATTCGTGGTGAGCTTGTCGAACCATGAAGTTTTTGTAGGTTGGGTTAGCGTTTTTGCGTAACCCAACATAGATTACTTGTGCCTGTGATAATTTGAGTAACCCCGCCAACTCACTTATAGTGCGGACAACAGAACACAACCCGTAAGGTGATGAAAATGACCAATGCACGTATCACACTCGACCCGGACAAGCGCGGTGGACGTCCGTGCATTCGCGGCCTGCGCATCAGCGTATATGACGTGCTGGAAATGCTGGCCGAAGGCATGAGCGAAGCCGACATCATCGAAGACTTTCCCGAACTCGAAACCGCCGACATTCGTGCCTGCCTTGCCTACGCGGCAGACCGCGAACATAACCTCTATACCGTAGCCGTGTAATGAAGCTGCTGCTCGACGAAAATCTGTCGAGACGCATCGTCCCTTTTCTGCAATCCGACTTCCCTAAATGGAATAACAAATGGCCCACCAAGTAAATCTTGATGCACTTATCCCTCGCGAAGATTTCGATGTTGATGACGCATCAGTTTCTTCAGTGCCACCCACAACAATTCAAATTCGAAATCTTGAACGTGGGGATTTCTTTTATAGCGTTGTTCGAAAACCCGATTTTCAGAGGGAAACCAGTGATTGGTCTCCCGATAAAATATGCGGTTTCATACAGAGTTTTATTGATGGCGATCTCATCCCTGCGTTAATTTTATGGCAGGCAGGAACTCAGATATTTGTTATTGATGGCGCGCATCGTTTAAGCGCACTAGTAGCTTGGGTGCATGATGACTATGGTGATCAGGGTACTTCAAGAAGTTTTTTTGATGGAATTATTCCCGATGAGCAGATTGCGGCAGCTGATTACACTCGTAGTCTAATTAAGCGCAAGATTGGCTCATACGCGGATCATCAGTTCGCTATTCAAAATCCGAGTAAGGCGAAGCCTGAAGTGGTTGCGCAAGCCAAGCGGCTGGCTAGCCAGTCGGTTCAATTGCAGTGGGTGAAGGGGGATGCTACAAAAGCTGAGGCATCTTTCTTTAAGATCAACCAAGAAGCGTCACCAATTGACAAGACTGAGCTTCGCCTTCTCAAGGCACGAACACTCCCGAATGCTCTGGCTGCACGAGCAATTGTGCGTTCTGGAACGGGGCACAAATATTGGTCGCGCTTTACGGACGAGCGGCGTGCAGAAATAGAACTTCAAGCCAAAGCGATAAATGATCTTCTTTTTGCGCCAGCACTGAAAACGCCAATTAAGACTTTAGACCTACCAGTTGCTGGTCGAGGTTACTCTTCTCAAACACTTCCATTAGTTTTTGAATTCGTTAATCTCGTTAATGGTGTCAAGAGTGACGGCAAGATCACGGCAGATGCAACTGGTGACGAAACATTGCGTTATCTCAAAAACTGTAAGTCGATAGTAAACCGCCTTTCAGGTACGCACCCATCATCGCTAGGCTTGCATCCCGCAGTATATTTTTACAGTTCTGCGGGGCGATATCAGCCAACAGCTTTTATGGCAGTTATCGCAATGCTGCAGGAATTCGAAAAGAGTGATCGATTCCGAGATTTCATCAAGGTGCGCCGATCCTTCGAAGATTTTCTCCTTAAGCATCGGAGATTGGTGAATCAGGTAACGATCAAGTATGGCAGCGGTGCAAAGGGTTATGCACGCCTTCATCAGCTTCTATCTTGGCTTGTTGGGCAATTCGTTGGCGGTGCTAATGAGACTCAAATAATTGCAGGAATGGCTAGTAATTCAGATTTTTCTTTTCTGCAACCAGCAGAGCATGACGAACTGACAGTGGGTGCCGATTTTAGTAAAGATGCAAAATCAGCGATCTTTCTTCGAGATGCTCTTAAAGAGCCGCTGCGTTGTAGCATATGCCAAGGATTAATCCATCGTAATGCCATATCGATTGATCATATTGTGAGAAAGTCAGATGGCGGAAAAGGCGAGCCTGACAACGGTCAGTTGACGCATCCATATTGCAATACGACTGTAAAAAATTAATTGAAAATATTTACGTAGAATTTCCTTGGCGAAAGGATGTTTACGATGTCGAAAAAATCTTTTCCTCTATCCCGTGTTTACCAATTGCTTGAACCGGGCCCCGTCGTGCTGGTAACAACCTCCCACAAAGGCAATGCGAACATCATGACCCAATCGTGGCACACGATGATGGAGTTTGTGCCGCCATTGGTGGGGTGTGTGATTAGCGGGCGCAATTACAGTTTTGATGCGCTGCGCAAAACCAAGGAATGCGTGCTGAGCATTCCGTCCGCCGAGTTGGCGAAGCAGGTGGTGGGCATCGGCAACTGCTCGGGCAGCAAGGTGGATAAATTCAAAAAATTCAAATTGACGGCGCTGCCTGCCGCGCAGGTGGCTGCGCCGCTTATCGCCGAGTGTTATGCCGATCTCGAATGCAAGGTGGTCGATACGCGCATGGTGAACAAGTACAACTTCTTTGTGCTGGAGGTGGTCAAGGCTTGGATTGATCCTGCGCAAAAGAATCCGCGCACGTTGCATCATCAAGGCAATGGCGTGTTTATGGTGGCGGGCGATACGATTAAACTTCCCTCGAAAATGGCATGATGAAGCCGAGATATTTGTATGTTTGGTTCGTGTTGCTGCTGGTCGCCATCATCAACGGCGGTTTGCGCGATCTGACTTACGGCAAGCATGTTTCCGAATTGCTCGCGAACCAGATTTCTTGCGTGATTGGCATCGCGTTGTTCGCTGTGGTTATCTCTCAGTATGTGCGGCGCTGGCCGCCCGCTTCGGCGCGGGTGGCGTGGTTCATCGGGGCGTTTTGGATGGCGCTG
>JBAZYW010000185.1:0-4684 GCA_041659125.1 Gallionellaceae bacterium
ATGCCCAAGATACGGCTTCTGTCCGGCGAAGTTGAACGTGATCGCTGGTTGACGCGAGAGGATGCAGATCGGCTTTTATCTTTCTGCCCTCCTCATTTAGCTGCGTTGGCCCGCTATGCGATGGCAACGGGTTGTCGGGCAAGCGAGATAACCGGATTGGAGTGGAATCGTGTGGATTTAGACAGGCACACTGCTTGGCTGAATGACACAAAGAATGGCACGCCGCGAGGTGTCCCGTTAAACAATGACGCATTGCAAGTGCTGGAAGGTCAAATCGGAAAGCATAAGCAATTCTGCTTCACTTATCACGGCAAGCCCATCAATGGTGCAGTTACCAATACAGCTTGGCGTAATGCGGTGGAAAAAGCAGAGCTAGGCGACCTTCGCTTCCATGATCTCAGGCACACTTGGGCATCATGGCATCGTCAAAGCGGAACATCGTGCGACGAGTTGAAAGAGCTAGGAGGTTGGAAAAGCCGCAGCATGGTTGACCGTTATGCCAAGTTTGCTACAGAACACTTGGCCGCAGCCGCAAGCCGCATAGAGTCAAATCGAGGTTGGAACGTGGTTACTTTGTCACGTTTTAGTCACGTTCAAAGCAAAGCGGCTTAAGGAGTAAACCTCAAGCCGCCTTTTTCTTATTGGTGGGCTGTGCGGGGATCGAACCTGCGACAAACGGATTAAGAGTCCGCTGCTCTACCAGCTGAGCTAACAACCCAAAAGAGGCGCGCATTTTAGGGGAGCCGCCAAAATTGTCAAGGAATTTATGCCCGCCATCAGGCTATGGAATGGCGCTGCAACGCCCAAGCAACATGCTCGCGCACTAGGGCGGACGGGTGTTGCGCGCACGTCTGCAATGCGGCCACCACATCCCGTGTGGAAAGCGCGTTGCCCAGCGCCACGGCGATGTTGCGCAGCCATTGCTCGTGGCCGATGCGATGGATAGGACTGCCCGCCAGTTTGGCGTGGAAGGTCGCCTCGTCCCATGCGAATAATTCGGTGAGTGCGACATCGTCGAGACCGTGGCGCACGGCAAAGTCGGGCTCGACGGTCTTTTGCGCGAAGCGGTTCCACGGGCAGGCCAGCTGACAATCGTCGCAACCGTAGATGCGGTTGCCGATGAGGGGACGTAGCTCCGGCGGAATGCTGTCTTTGAGTTCGATGGTGAGGTAGGAGATACAGCGCCGCGCGTCCATTTGATACGGCGCAACGATGGCCTGCGTGGGACAGATGTCGATGCAGGCGCGGCATGTGCCACAGTGGTTGTCTTGCGGCGCATCCATCGGCAAGGGCAGGTCGATAAATATCTCACCCAGAAAGAACCACGATCCTTGTTCGCGCGAAAGCAGCAGGGTGTGCTTGCCGCGCCAGCCCAGATGCGCCTTTTGCGCCAGCTCCACTTCCAGCACGGGGGCGCTGTCGGTAAATACGCGGCATGCGCATTCGACTTCACCGCGTATCTGTTGCGCGAGTTTCTCCAAGCGGTTGCGCAATACCTTGTGATAATCGCGCCCCAGCGCATAGCGCGAGAGGAAAGCGCGCGTGCCATCGGCCAATACTTCGTGCGTATCTTTGGCGTGTTCGGGGTAGTAATTCATGCGCACCGAGATGACGCGCAGGGTGCCGGGTATCAGCTCCGCCGGACGCGCGCGTTTGACGCCATGTTTTGCCATATAATCCATCGCGCCGTGATGGCCGTCTGCCAGCCATTGCAGCAGGTGCGTTTCGGCGGCATCAAGGCGCGTGTCGCTGATGCCCACGGACTGGAAGCCGAGTGCCAGCCCCCAGTCTTTTATCCGGGCGGCGAGTGCGTCGTGATTTATTTGAGGTGTTCCGTTTTGCATAGACCGAATCATAGCCGAATCAGCCTGCCCGACGAGGACTCCACGACGACCTTCGCGGCGTGCCTTGCCCCAGCGCTGCAAGCTGGCATGGTGATCTATCTGCGCGGCGACCTCGGTGCGGGCAAAACAACGCTGGTGCGCGGCCTGTTGCGCGCACTTGGCTACGACGGGCGCGTAAAAAGTCCGACCTACACCCTGATTGAGCAATACGATGTTGCTGGGTTAAACTTGCGCCACTTTGATTTGTACCGTTTCCGCGATGCCGAAGAATGGGAAGCGGCGGGATTCCGCGATGAGTTCGATGGGCACAATGTTTGTCTGGTGGAATGGCCGGAACAAGCTGCAGGACTGTTACCCCCTGCCGATTTGGAGATCAACTTTGAAATTTTGCCGCATGGCCGCACGCTCGATCTGCAAGCTCACACCGATACGGGAAAAAAATGTTTAGCCGCTTTGCCCAACTGATCTTTGTCGCGTTTCTTTTGTGGCTGCCGAACGCAATGGCCTCCGTCGCCATCAGCTCGGCACGCGTATGGCCGGCGCAAGACTACACGCGGCTGACGCTGGAATCGAAACAAGCGATCCACTACAAATGGCTCACGCTCAAAAATCCCGAGCGTCTGGTGATCGACCTCGACGATGTCGACCTCACCCCTGCCCTCAACGAACTCGGCACCAAGTTCGCCAACGACCCGTACATCAAGAGCGTGCGCGTCGCCCGCTTTAAACCAGGCGTGGTGCGCATGGTGCTCGACCTCAAGACCGAGGCCAAGCCGCAACTGTTCAACCTCAAGCCCGTTGCCGAATACGGCCACCGTCTGGTGCTGGACGTCTATCCCGTCATCGCCATCGACCCGCTGATGGCGCTCGCACAGCAAGCGGAAAACAAAACAACTGAAATTGCCGCAACGAAAACGGCCGTGAGCGCCGCCTCATCGGTAGCAGCATCAGCGCCTCCGGCGGTAACTGAGCCGAAGGTTCAAACCGCTACGATCATGCCGACGCTAGCGGATAAAATCGAAAAATCGGCGCCGCTCAAACGCACGGAGATCAGCACACGTATATTGATCGTCGCGGTGGATGCCGGTCACGGCGGCGAAGACCCCGGCGCGCAAGGCCGCCGTGGCACGCATGAAAAAAACGTCACCCTTGCCATCGCGCGCAAGCTCAAAGACCAGATCGACAACACCCCCGGAATGCGCGCCGTGCTAATCCGCGACGGCGATTACTTCATCCCGTTGGGCGGGCGCGTGGAGAAAGCGCGCAAGGCGCACGCCGATCTGTTCGTCTCCATCCACGCCGATGCCTTCGTCAAGCCCCATGCGCGCGGCTCGTCCGTCTTCGCCTTATCCGAACGCGGCGCAACCAGTGCTTCCGCACGTTGGCTGGCCAAGAAAGAAAACGAGGCGGACTTGATCGGTGGCGTGAATCTGGCGATCAAAGATCCCTACCTTGCGCGCACCCTACTCGACTTATCGCAGACCGCCACCATCAACGACAGCATGAAAGTCGCCAAGCACGTGCTCAGAGAGTTGGGCGGCATCAACACGCTGCATCGCGGCTTCGTCGAGCAGGCGGGCTTCGCCGTGCTGAAATCGCCCGACATCCCGTCGATACTGGTGGAGACGGCATTCATCAGCAATCCGGAAGAAGAGCAACGCTTAGGCGATGATGAGTACCGGGAAAAATTAGCCGGCGCGATATTGGTCGGCATCAAACGCTACTTCTCGCAAAACCCCGCGCTCTCCAAACCCCAGATCGCACAGAACTAGACCTGCGACAATTTGCCGCACCCCTGCCCCGATTTGAGCCTCTACAATTCCGGCTTCACTAAAGGGGGAGTTTCAACATGTCCAAACGTATCAGCTCGCTAGCACTGTGTCTGTGCGGCATCTTCATCGCATCCAACACCTTTGCCAGTTGCGGCAGCACCGCGTGCTCCATCAACACCAACTGGGACGAGCACAGCGCCAGCAAACCCGGCTGGAGTGTCGATCTGCGTTACAACTACAGCAACGCCGACCAGCTGCGTTCCGGCGGCAGCAAAATCACCGCAGACCCGACCGACCCCGCGCTGCCAGCCGGAGCGGAAGTGGAAAATTTACGCACTATCAACAAGATCATCACCGCAGGCATCGACTACACGCACGACGATCACTGGGGCATGGCGCTAAGCATCCCCTACATCGCGCGCGACCACAGCCATTCGCTTGCCGACACCAACCCTGCTTTGGTCGGTTCAGAGAGCTTCGTTGCCAATGCGCTGGGCGACATCAAGGCAGTGGGACGCTATCGCTGGTCGCTGAATGGAGCCAGCGGATCAAGCATGGGAATCAAGTTCGGATTTAAGCTGAATACGGGCAAAAGCGATTTCCTGTTGTCCAGCGGCGCGCTTCCCAACGAGGTCACGCTGCAACCGGGCAACGGCAGCACCGATCTCATCGTAGGTGTATTTTGGCAACAGGCCACTTCTGGCAGTGCGCTGAGCTGGTTCGCGCAAGGCATTTCGCAAAGCGCGGTTCAGAATAAAGCCGAGTTCAAACCCGGCGACCAACTCAACCTCGATGGCGGAGCGCGCTATGCTTTCACCGGCAGTTTGAGCGGCCTGCTGCAGTTGAATGCGCAATGGAATGCCACCGACTCAGGCACCAGTGCCGCATTAACGGAAGCAGGCAATGCCAGCAGCGGCGGCAATTCGGTATCGCTCACCCCCGGCTTGAGTTATGCGATCGTGCCCGGCACCAATGTGTACGGCTTGCTGCAAGTGCCGCTGTCACAGCATATCAACGGCGAACAACTTACCGCCAGCAGCTCGGCAACGGTCGGCATCAATCACCGCT
>JBAZYW010000186.1:0-4682 GCA_041659125.1 Gallionellaceae bacterium
CAATAAATACAAAGATGCGTTCGAGAAAAAGCACGGAGTGAAGCTCGGCTTCTCCTCATTCTTCGTCAAAGCGGCCGTGCTCGCCTTGCAGAAATTTCCGGTGGTGAACGCCTCGGTGGATGGCACCGATTTCATCTATCACGGCTACTTCGATATCGGCGTGGCCATCGGCAGCGAGCGCGGTTTGGTCGTGCCCATCATTCGCGATGCCGACAAGCTTTCATTGGCTGACATCGAAAAGCAGATCGCCGATTTTGGCGCGCGCGCCAAGACCGGCAAGATCACGCTGGAAGAATTGAGTGGCGGCACCTTCAGCATTTCCAACGGCGGCGTGTTCGGCTCCATGCTCTCCACGCCCATCATCAACCCGCCGCAAAGCGCCATCCTAGGTATCCATGCGACCAAAGACCGCCCCGTCGCCGAGAACGGGCAAGTGGTCATCCGCCCGATGAACTATCTCGCGTTGTCCTATGACCACCGCATCATCGACGGACGCGAAGCCGTGCAGTTCCTCGTTACCATCAAAGAAGCGCTGGAATTTCCGGGGCGAGTGCTGCTGGATTTGTAAATGAGCGTCTTTCGCGCTTACCGTATCTTCGAAGAAAACGGAAAATCTGCCGGACGTTTCGTCGAGTTGTCGCTGGACGATCTCGATCCCGGCGAGGTGGTTATTCGGACGCACTATTCCAGCGTGAACTACAAAGATGCGCTTGCTGCAACAGGGGCGGGAAAAGTTACTCGCCGCTTCCCCTGCGTGGGTGGTGTGGATGCGGCGGGTGTGGTGGTCAGTTCATCCGATGCGCGCTTTAAGGCGGGGGATGAGGTGCTGGTTACGGGCTACGACATGGGCGTGGCGCATGACGGCGGGTTTGCCGAATATGTGCGCGCCCCTGCAGATTGGGTGGTGGCGTTGCCATCCGGTCTTTCCTTGTTCGAGGCGATGGCCTTGGGTACGGCGGGATTCACGGCAGCGCTCGCCATCCATCGTCTGGAGCAGAACGAGCTTGTGCCGGAAAACGGCAAGGTGATCGTGACGGGCGCAACGGGAGGGGGGGGCAGTCTTGCCATTCAGATGTTGGCGCAACTCGGTTATCGCGTGGTCGCATTGACCGGAAAAAATAGCGAACACGAATACTTGAAATCACTGGGCGCAAGCGAAATATTGCCGCGCAGCGAGGTCGATCTACACAGCACGCGTCCTTTGGAAAAAGCGCAGTGGGCGGGGGCGTTGGATGCGGTGGGCGGCGATACCTTGGCTTGGCTCACGCGCAGCATGCAGCATGACGGTGTCATCGCCAGCTTCGGCAATGCGGGCGGTGTCGAGCTGCACACCACGGTGTTTCCGTTTATTTTGCGCGGGGTGAAATTGCTGGGTGTGGATTCCGCCGCGACCGCGATGCCGCTACGCAAGCAGATATGGCAACGCTTGGCGGGCGAATTGCGTCCGCAGCGGTTTGAGCAGATCGCCCACTCCATCCCGTTTGCGCGCTTGCCGGAGGCGTTCCCCATGATGTTGCACGGTGAGTCGCGCGGCCGCACAGTGGTAGATTTCGGTGTAAAGCGCTAAAAAGTCGGTGCTATAATGCGCGCCCTTCGCGGCTCGTTCGAGTCGTTGCAGGTTGGTTTATGCCCGGATGGCGGAATTGGTAGACGCACCAGATTTAGGTTCTGGCGCCGCGAGGCGTGGAGGTTCGAGTCCTCTTCCGGGCACCATAAAATAAATAAGCTCGCGCAAGCGGGCTTTTTTGTGCCCGGCACCACAGCAGTGTTTCAGCGTAATTTAATTCATGCAGCTCATTCGGCGGCTACTTCAGCCAGAATGACGACATAATTCTTCCCGTATTTTTTCGCACACTTGGGGCAGGTGGTGTAGTAGAAATACAGTTTGCGAGCCTGTTTGCTCTGTGCTGCAACATAAGCGTTCATCTCGTCGATCCAGATGCGCATGTTTTTGTAGGGGCCTTCGAATACCTTGCACAGGAATGTCCCGGACAGCGTGACCATGTGCGCATGCGGAACGTCTTTGCTGACCTCGATATACACATCCGCTCCCCACAGCGAATTTTCATCGGTGAGGATTATTCGCGTGTCCGTCCGCGCGTCGGCGGCCTCGACCGCATTACTGATTCGTGTCATGACCGCAGCATAATTCAGCGGGATGTGAAACAGGCTGGTCACGCGGTCTTGCACAAATCGCTTGTTTTGCCAGGTGATTTCTTTGCCGTCCCACGGTTCCGGATTGAAACGTGGGCAGCATTCTTCGTTAGGGTTCGCGCTCATGTCGTTGTCTCCTTGGATTGTGTTTCCGGTTCCCACTTTTTAAGCAGCAAGGCATTGCTGATGACTGACACCGAGCTCATCGCCATGGCACCGCCCGCGATCACCGGATTGAGCAAGCCGATGGCGGCCAGCGGTATGCCCAGCACGTTATAGGCAAAGGCAAAGAATAAGTTCTGGCGTATCTTGGCCAGCGTGACGCGGGACAGGTCGATGGCATTGACTACGGACATCAGGTCGTTGTGCATCAGCGTGATGTCGGCGGCTTCGATGGCGATGTCGCTGCCGCTTTTCATGGCGAAGCTCACATCGGCGGCGGCCAGTGCGGGTGCATCGTTGATACCGTCGCCCACCATGCCGACCACGCGGCCTTTGCCTTTGAACGATGCGACGTGCTGCGCCTTGTCCTGCGGCCGCACTTCGGCGAGGTATTCGTCGATGCCCGCCTGTTGCGCGATAGCGTGCGCTGTGGCGTTGTTGTCGCCGCTCAGCATGACGACGCGGATGCCCATCTCGCGCAATTTGCTTACGGCGGCTTTGCTGCTGGGACGCAGGGTATCGGCGAAAGCGATGGAGCCGAGCAGTGCATCGCCGCGCGCCACCGCAATGATGCTTTTTCCCTGTTGCTGTAGCGCGAGGAGTGCCGCTTCATCCAGTGCGATACTGCCAGACTGGGTGATGAAGGCGGGCGAGCCGAGCAGATAAGTTTCGCCCGCGATCACACCACTCAAGCCGTTGCCGGCGAGTTCGTGAAAGTCGTTCACCGCGTCGAGTATGATGCCCTGTGTGCGGGCGTGGGCGGCCAGTGCCACCGACAATGGATGTGTGGAATGTTGCGCCAGACTGGCTGCGATGCTCAGCAGTCGGTTGGCATCGCAGCCGTTGGCGGGTAGCAGATCGGTGAGCGCGGGGATGCCTTCGGTCAAGGTGCCGGTCTTGTCCAGCACTAGCACGTCGAGATGATGCGCGCGCTCCAGTGCGGCAGCATCCTTCACTAAAATTCCCGCATGGGCGGCGCGTCCGGTGGCAACAACAATCGCGGTGGGGGTTGCCAGGCCCAGTGCGCACGGGCAAGCGATGACGAGCACCGAGACGGCGTTGATCAATGCATCGGAGAAGTCCTTGCCCAAGACCCACCATGCGATGAAAGTGATGAGCGCCAGCACAAGCACCACGGGTACGAAGATGGCGGAAATCTTATCGGCCATTTTCTGGATGGGGGCTTTCGAACCTTGTGCCTGTTCCACCATGCGAATAATCGCGGCGAGTTGCGTGTGGCTGCCCACGGCGATGGCGCGACATTTGAGCAAGCCCTGTTGGTTCAGCGTCGCGGCGTAGACCTTGTCGTTTGCTTGCTTGGCTTGCGGCAGGCTTTCTCCTGTGAGCATGCTTTCGTTTATGCTGGAGCTGCCTTCCAGTACGACGCCATCGACGGGAATGCCCTCACCGGGGCGCACGATAAAAATCTCTTCGGGGCGCAATTGTCCGGCCGACACATCCAGTATCTCGCCGTTGCGTTCCACATGCGCCAGCTTGGGCTGCAACTTGAACAATGCTTCCAATGCCGCCGAAGCTTTGCCCTTGGCGCGCGCCTCCAGCAGCTTGCCGAGCAACACCAGCGTGATGAGCGTGGCACTGGCCTCGAAATACACCGGTTGATGCAGGTCGAACAGCACGATGCCGCAGCTCAGGAAATACGCCGCGCTGGTGCCGAGCGCGACCAGCACATCCATGTTGCTGCTGCCGTTTTTGAGGCTGGCCCAAGCACCGCGATAGAAACGCGCGCCCGCCCAGAATTGCACCGGAGTCGCCAGTAGCCATTGCACCCATATCGGCAACGCGAAATGGAAGCCCAGAAACATCAGCAGCATCTCCAGCAACAGCGGTGAAATGAGCGCCACCGAAACGAAAAACTGCAACTGTTCCTGCCGATACAGCGCGTCTTTCTCTTGCTTTTCTGCGGCGAAATCGCGCGCGACGTGCGCATCGAATCCGGTCTTGCGCACGGCCTCGATCAAAGCGGGGATGCCGGTGCTGGCCGCGTTGAATGTAACGCTGGCTTTTTCAGTGGCGATATTCACCACGGCGGTGACTTCGGGTAATTGGTTCAGCGCCTTTTCAAGCCGCGCCGAGCATGAGGCGCAGTGCATTCCGGTGATTTGCAGCTCGGTGTGGTTTTGATGAGTCATTTTTGTTTGCAATGCGATGTAAAGTTGAAAAAGTAGCCTATTATGCACTCATAAGAGACGGGTGATATTCTAGCTTCCATGGAATAAAAAATCGAAGGCAGATTTCCCGAAAAAATTATGCCAATTTCATTTGGTGCGCTATTGCGCTTTACAGGCTTTCTCGCCAAAAGGGCTTTATGAATACTTCTGCTACCTATCGCGTATTGCTGGTCGAAG
>JBAZYW010000187.1:0-4069 GCA_041659125.1 Gallionellaceae bacterium
GGCCACGGCCGGCGTCAGTGCGGAATCGATGCCGCCGGACAAGCCCAGCAATACGCCGGGAAAGCGGTTTTTGGTGATGTAGTCGCGCACGCCCAGGCACAAAGCGCGGTAGATGCTGGCCGCGTCCTTCTCCACCTTGGCGCACTCGCCCGGTACCAGCTTGCCGTCTTTCACCTCGACAAAACCCAGCACCTCGTCGAATGCGGAAAATTGGTGCGTCAACTTGCCCGAGTTATCCATCACGAATGAAGCGCCATCGAACACCAGCTCATCCTGCCCGCCCACCATGTTGGCGTACACCACCGCCAGTCCGGTATCGCCGATGCGTTCGCGGATCGTGTCGTAGCGCGTGACCTGCTTATTGAAGTGATAGGGCGATGCATTCAACACCAGCAGGATTTGCGCCCCCGCCTCTTTCGCGCGGATAGCAGCCTGCTCATGCCACACGTCGGCGCAGATATTGATGCCGAATTTGACCCCGTCCATCTCGATCAGGCACGGCTCAGAACCGTGCGCGAAATAACGCTCCTCGTCGAACACGCTGTGGTTGGGCAAGGCATGCTTGTGATAAGTCGCCACGATTTTTCCATCGCGCAAAATCGACGCCGCGTTAAAGCGCTCCCCGTCCACCAGATGCGGATGCCCGACGAGTAGCGTGATGCCCTGCACCTGCTGCGCCAGATCGAACAGCGCCAGATCGCACGCGCGGTAGAAACCATCGCGCAGCAGCAAATCTTCCGGCGGGTAACCGCACAGACTCAGTTCAGGCGTAAGCAAAATTTCCGCGCCCTGCGCTTTGGCGCGGCGCGCATAGTCGGCGATCTTCGCGGCATTGCCCGCGAGGTCACCCACGGTGCAATTGATTTGGGCGATGGCTATTTTCATGCTTTGTCTTCCAGCAATTGCGGCTGATCCAGTTCAACACGTTCGATCTTGGCGAATTGTTCGGTAATCTTGCGGCTGCTGATCTGCACGTCGTCCACATCTTTATTTGCTTGGCGGATGTGCTCCGCCAGCTTTTTCATGCGCTCGTCGAAACGGCCGAAGTCCTTGCCCAGCTTGCCCAACTCGTCCTTGATGATGTGTACCTGTTTGCGCGTCTCCACATCTTTCATCACCGCGCGTGCGGTATTCAACACCGCCATCAGCGTGGTCGGCGACACGATCCACACGCGGCGCTGCATGGCGTAATCCACCACATCGGAATGGTGCGCGTGAATCTCGGCGAACACCGCCTCGGCTGGAATGAACATCACCGCACCGTCCGACGTCACATTGGGGATGATGTACTTGCTGCCGATGTCGTCCACATGTTTTTTGATGTCGGCTTTGAATTGTTTTTCCGCCAGCAGTTTCTCGGCAGGGCTCGCCGCATCGAACATGCGGTGATAGTTTTCCAGCGGGAATTTGGAGTCCACCGCCACCATGCCCGTCGGCTCCGGCAGCTTCAGCACGCAATCGGCACGCGTCCCGTTCGGCAGCGTGTATTGCATCTCGTAAGCCTGCGGCGAAAGGATGTTGCGCACCAAGCCTTCCAACTGCACTTCGCCGAATGCGCCGCGCGAACGCTTGTCACCCAGCAACTCCTGCAAGCTCACCACATTGGTGGTCAATCCGTCGATTTTTTTCTGCGCCTCGTCGATAGTCGCCAGCCGCGCCATCACGCTCACAAACGTCTCGTTGGTTTTTTTGAAGCCTTCGTCCAGCCGCTCGTTCACCTTGCCGCCAATTTGCTCCAAGCGTCCATCCACCGTCTTAGACAAAGTCTCGATGCTGGTCGCCAAGTGTTGCGTGGCATTGCGAAATGAATTCTGGATCAACTCCTGATCGGCGCGCCCCTGCTCCGTCAGCTTGGCCAGCGTCTGCGTCAGCATCTCGCTGCGCAGCGCATCCTGCTTGGCTTGCAGCGCGTTCACCGCGTCGCGCGTCGCGCGCAACTCCTCGCCCACCGCCGCCCGCAAGCGCTCCGACAAATCGGTTTGCGCCGCAATCAATCGGTCGCCCTGCTTGTTCAAACCGTCGTGCAAATCGGAAAGCATGGCGCGGTGCTGCAACTCCAACACCTTGGCAGAATGGGTGGGAAGATTGCGCAGCATAACAAGCGCCACTGCAAGCAGAATCAAGATCAGTACTGCGGCGGCGATTAAAGCGATTTCAAGCATAACGAGAATCAATTGGACTAAAAGAACAAGGTCGCATTTTAGCCTACCCGAGACAATCAAAAATCCGATTAGCGCAACGCCTCGAAGACTTTACTGTAGGAGCGGCTTCAGCCGCGAAAGCCCTTCGCGGCTGAAGCCGCTCCTACAGTAACCACATTAGCCAAACAAAGCGCGCAACTTCATCACATCCGGCTGCAACACCACTCCGCGCTCGGTGATAAGCCCCGTCACCAATTCCGCAGGCGTCACATCAAACGACGGATTGCGTATCTTCACGCCTTCTGCAGCCCAGTGGTAATCGCGGAATCCCTTCACCTCGTCCACCGAGCGCTCCTCGATAGGAATGTCTTTACCCGATGCGATGCTCATGTCGATAGTGGAAAGCGGACACGCCACATAAAACGGAATATTGTGCCGCCGCGCCAGCACCGCCACCATGTACGTGCCGATCTTGTTCGCCACATCGCCGTTGGACGCCACGCGATCCGTGCCCACCACCACGGCATCCACCTCGCCCTGCGCCATCATGTAGCCCGCCATGTTGTCGGTGATCAGCGTCACCGGGATGTTCTCCTGCACCATCTCCCACGCCGTCAGCCGCGCGCCTTGCAGGAAGGGACGCGTCTCGTCGGCGATCACGGAAATTTTCTTGCCCGCTTCCACCGCCGAACGGAACACCCCCAGTGCCGTCCCCCAGCCCGCCGTCGCCAAGGCTCCCGCATTGCAATGCGTCAACACCCGCGCGCCGTCCGGGAGCAAGGCCGCACCGAACGCGCCCATCGCGCGGTTGATGCGAATGTCCTCGGCATGAATTTCATGCGCCTCGGCCAGCAAGCGCTGCGCCACTGCAACGTTGCTTTCACTTTTCACGCTCTCCCACACCGCGCGCATGCGCTTCAATCCCCAGAACAGATTCACAGCCGTCGGACGACTTTCGGCAAGCACGGTGAAGCCGGCTTCCATGCCGCTGTTGAAATCTGCGTTTGCAGCATGCTGCAAACGCAACGCCTCCAACGCCACCCCGTAAGCCGCCGCCACGCCAATGGCAGGGGCACCGCGCACCACCATGCTGCGGATACCTTCCGCCACAGATGCGGCAGAGTCGTAGCTCAAATATTCAAATACAGCAGGCAGAATGCGCTGGTCGATCATCTCCAGCTTGTTGTGAGACCAGCGTAGGGTTTCGACTTTCATATTTAATCCCCTTCAAACTCGCACAGCGCAAACACTTTCTGCCCGTGCTTCTCCAAGCGCGCACGTCCGCCGATGTCCGGCAGGTCGATGATGAAACAGCATTCGACGATTTCTCCGCCCATCTTCTCGATCAGCTTACAAGCCGCTTCCGCCGTACCTCCCGTGGCAATCAGGTCATCCACCAGCAGCACTCTTTCGCCCGGCGCAATTGCATCGGTGTGAATCTCAATACGGTCGGTGCCATATTCGAGTTCATAGTCGTGACCGATGGTTTCCGCTGGCAGCTTGCCTTTCTTGCGGATCGGGATGAAGCCCTTACCCAACACATAAGCCAGCGGCGCGCCCAAGATGAAGCCGCGCGCCTCGATGCCCGCGATCTTGTCTATTTTCATGTCAGCATAGCGACGCGCCAGTTCATCTATGGTGACACGTAGGCCAATGGGATCTTTAAGCAGAGTGGTGATGTCGCGGAATTGAATGCCCTGCTTTGGATAGTGAGGGACGGTACGGATTTTTGATTTGATAGGCATGTAGTTTCTCTCTTGTAACGATTTTAAAAGCTATTTTGTCCACGAAAAACACGAAAGGAACAGCAAATACATTCGCGCTAGAATCTTAATGCTTGAGATTTTTTTCGTGCCTTTCGTGTTTTTCGTGGACGATGGTTTTCTTATTTTTTCAACACCCGCCCGGCCCCGGCATCCAACTTCTCC
>JBAZYW010000187.1:4079-4681 GCA_041659125.1 Gallionellaceae bacterium
GTCCACGAAAGACATGAAAGGAACAGCAAATACATTCGAGCTGGAATCTTAATGTTTGAGATTTTTTTCGTGCCTTTCGTGGACGATAGTTTTCTTATTTTTTCAACACCCGCCCGGCCACGGCATCCAACTTCTCCACCATCGCCGCATCGCGCGCCTGCGGTGCAGTAATGATGGCATATTCCAACGCAGTGCGACAGGAACAGGCATTGCCGTGGGCATCCCCGATCACTTTCGGCGCAACCTGCTTCACCAGCGCGCGTGCATTGTCCGCATTCGACAACAGTACCTTGATAATCTGGTCTACGGTCACGTCATCGTGATCCGGGTGCCAGCAATCGAAATCGGTCACCATCGCCACCGTGGCATAGCACAGCTCGGCTTCGCGCGCGAGCTTGGCTTCGGGCATATTGGTCATGCCGATCACGTCGCAGCCCCAAGAGCGATACAGCTCTGACTCGGCCAAGCTGGAGAACTGCGGGCCCTCCATCACCATGTAGGTACCGCCGCGCAGCGCGGTGATGCCCGCATCCTTGGCCGCTGCTTCAATGTGGTCGCCCAGCCTCGAACACACCGGATGTGCCATGGAGACATGCGCTACC
>JBAZYW010000188.1:0-4643 GCA_041659125.1 Gallionellaceae bacterium
CCGCCTAGAGCCAGCCGGAGTGCAGCTTGATAATTATCTGCCGTTAGTCGCTTACGCAACATTTCCAAACCTTGCTTTTTCTTGCGATGACGCAGGGTTGTACGGTGAAACAGAGCAATTGATTTAACCGTAGCAGCAGAAGCCGCTTATTTGCTCTGGCGGGATGGCCGCCGTCTTTAAAAAACGCAAAAGTAAGGATTCAAGCTAGAATGAATTTGTTGGTCAAACATCGTTTCCACTATAACGAAAAAAGGGGGCAGATTTATTTACCGTAGGCTATCAGCTACAGCCAGTGAAAAATAAATCTGTCCCCATTTTCCATCAATGCCCATATTTGGATAACAACAATGAAATATCGCGAAAGCCAAAGGGATAAGCAACTTCGGAAGCGCTTTGCTAGCGACCTCTCCCATTCGTTGCTCCGACGTATTGCCTTAACCGAAGGCACGCTCCGAGGTCTCGATGCGCTAGACATCACGTTTCAGTATCCGATAACCGCCATAGCCGGGAAAAATGGTGCGGGAAAGTCCACAATCCTTGCTTTAGCATGCTGCGCTTACCACAACAGCAAAAGTGGATTCAAGCTACCCAAGCGCAAAAACTCTTACTACACGTTTTCAGATTTCTTCGTCCAGCACTCCGAAGAAGTGCCGCCCGATGGAATTAATATCGAGTACTACATCGCGCACAATAAATGGAAGAAGACCCCAGCGATGCCTGAGGGTGTAGGCGTGGGGATGCAGCGGCGCCGAAAAAATAAAGGCGGCAAGTGGAATGACTACGATGATCGTGTCAAAAGAAACGTAGTGTTCCTAGGAATCGAACGAATTGTTCCTCACAGCGAGCGCAGTCAGTCCCGTTCATACTCACGTGTTTTTTGCAACGTAACTCCAACGGGTTGGGAAGATAAGGTCAAAGACGCTGTTGGATTCGTACTAGGGCGCACTTACAGTAAATTTCGTTACCTTGAACATTCGAAATACAGCCTACCAATTGTGCAGGTGGGTGATGCAATCTATTCCGGCTTCAACATGGGCGCTGGCGAGAATGCCCTGTTTGAAATTTTTTCAACCATTTACTCTTGCGGTGCAGGGGCTTTACTCGTAATGGACGAAATTGAACTTGGTCTTCATGCAGAGGCACAACGTCGATTCATAGAGCGCCTCAAAGATGTCTGTTATGAAACAAGCACACAAGTAATTTGCACGACCCACTCACGAGAGATTTTCGATTGCCTCCCATATGACGCACGTTTTTTTGTCGAGAAGGTAAACGGCAGGACAAGAATTACTGAAGCTATATCATCAGATTTTGCCTTTGCAAAGCTTGCTGCGCTTCCTGGTGCGGAAATTGAACTTCTCGTCGAGGATGAAGTAGCGAAGGCAATACTTCTTGCGTGCTTGCCTACCGCATCGCGCTCACGACTTGCAATTCACGTCATTGGTTCTGCGACAGCTCTCGCTCGCCAGCTCGCTGCGATTAACATTCGTGGTGAAAGCCGACCAACGTTGGCTATATTTGACGGAGATCAGCGAACCAAAGAAGGGGATAATTTTGAACATGCCAAGAACATGTCCGAGAAACCCAAGGGGGATTTCACCGCATGGTTTGCAGCCCACATAGACTATCTTCCCGGCGACACTTGGCCTGAGGCTTGGTTGGTGCAGCGCGCAACTGAATGTATTCCATCACTTGCGCAGACGATTTCATGCGAGCCAGATGCGCTTAAAGATATTCTTGAATATGGACTCCAAGCGGGAAAGCACAACGAGTTCTACGAGATCGCCAAACAGTTAGGCATGGAACGGGACATGTGTATGCAAATGGTAGCTATGGTCGTAGCTGGCTCGTTCTCACTCGAATTCAAACCAATTATTGACCACGTTGCCAAGGCGCTCGTTGATGCAGGCTAACCCATCATTCAACCCGGACTGGTGCGATAAAACCGAACCAGCTGGTTAATTTTACGTTCCTAAACGTCACCTTCGGGTCGATTTTAGACATTAGGCGCATTGTTAGAACAACTCACACATTTTGGACATTTAAATCATGAGCCAACTTTTCTCCCCCATCCGCTTACGCGAAGTGAATATCAAGAACCGCATATTCATGGCGCCGATGTGTCAGTACTCTGCCGATGACGGTATGCCGAATGAATGGCATCGCACACACTATGGCGCAAGGGCTGCGGGTGGTGTGGGCTTGGTCATGGTTGAGGCTACCGCTGTTTGCTCCGAAGGGCGCATCACTCCGTACGATCTGGGTTTGTGGTCTGTGCAGCAGGCTGAGGCCTTTCGCCCCATTACTAATTTCATCAAAAAGCAGGGCGCAACACCTGCGATCCAGATCGCCCATGCGGGGCGCAAGGCGGGTTGTGCGCAGCCGTGGAAGGGCGGGAAGTCGATCAGTTCGCAGGAGGGCGGCTGGCAGCCTTTAGCGCCAAGCGCGCTGGCGTTTTCTGCGGACAGCAACATGCCCAAGGAAATGAATCAGGCCGACATCGACCAGGTGGCCGGCCAATTCGCCGACGCTACGAAACGCGCTTTGACTGCCGGATTTGAGGTGGTGGAAATTCACATGGCGCACGGTTATCTGCTGCATGAATTTCTTTCACCGTTGACCAATCATCGTAGCGATGCGTATGGCGGAAGTTTCGAAAATCGGGCACGTCTGCCTTTGCGGGTGGCGCAAGCGGTGCAAGATCTTTGGCCTAGCGACAAGCCGGTGATGGTGAGAATTTCCGCGACCGATTGGGTCGAGGGCGGCTGGGATTTGGCGGGGTCGATCGAGTTGGTGAAACAACTTAAACTCATCGGCATCGACCACGTTGATGTGTCTACCGGCGGGCTGGTGCCCGATGCGGTGATGCCGGTCGCACCGGGATTTCAAATTCCATTCGCGGCCAGCTTGCGCAAAGAAACAGGGATGAGTGTGAGCACGGTTGGGCTCATTACCGATGCAAAGCACGCCGAGGATATTTTGGTTGCGGGACAAGCAGACGCGGTGTCCATTGGGCGCGAGCTGTTGCGTAATCCCTATTGGCCGCTACAGGCGGCGAGCAGTTTGGGCGAGGATGTTTCTTGGCCGTTGCAATATCTGCGCGCGAAAATTTAATTCGGCGAGATAGTTGTTGTAGGAGCAAGGGCAGGGTCAAAATCTTTGTGGTTATCTCTTCAGCCCTGTCTGATGCAGGATGGTGGTGGCGATCTCTTCCACCGAGATGCTGGTGACATCGAGATGCGGGATGTTGAACTGGCGCATCAGGTTCTCGGCTTGTTTGATTTCGTAGCGGCAATTTTCCAATGTGGCGTAATGACTGTTCGGTGCGCGTTCGGAACGGATTTGTTGTAGTCGTTCGGCGCGGATGGTGAGGCCGAATAATTTTTTCTCCATGCCCTTTAGCGCGATGGGCAGGGCATTGCCGGAAAAATCTTCGGGTACCAGCGGATAGTTTGCGGCATATATGCCGAACTGCAAGGCGAGGTAAAGCGAGGTGGGGGTTTTGCCGCAGCGCGAAACGCCCACCAGGACGATCTCCGCGCGATGCAGCTCTTTTGAAATACCCCCGTCATCGTGATTCAGCGCGTAATTCACCGCATCCATGCGCGCATTGTAATTTTGCCCGGCCCCGTGGGAACGCCCGATGGCATGGGAGGAGGGGATGCCGAACTCGGCTTCCAGCGGCTCGATGAACATCTCGAACAAATCGAGGATGAGCGCGTCGCTTTGTTCGATGAGCGCGCGTTCGGCGGGCAGCAACAGGGTGCTGAATACGACGGGGCGCTGTCCGTCCGCTTGATGTGCCGCGTTGATTTGTGCGAGTGCGGCCTGCGCTTTTTCGGGAGTATCAATAAACGGCAAAGTCACTCTCTGGAACGTGATGCTGTCGAATTGGCTTAGCAGGCTGTGTCCCAGATTTTCCGCCGTGATTCCGGTGCGGTCGGAGATGAAGAAGGCTGTGCGTTTCGGGTTCATTTGAGGTTGCCCTTGTGCTAAGTTTGAACAGTGCGGGTAAGATACAAATATCGTCCTTGAGGAGATCATCATGCAGACACAGTATATCGCCAGCTTCGCTTCCTTGCGCATGACTGATGTGGCGCAGGTGGGCGGCAAGAATGCTTCGCTCGGTGAAATGATCAGCCAACTGGCGCACCTCGGCTTGCGCGTGCCGGATGGTTTTGCGACGACCGCGACGGCCTATCGGGATTTTTTGGCGCATCAGGGTTTGGATCAGCGCATCCGCGCGCTGCTGGAAAAGCTGAATGTGGACGATGTCACTCTATTGGCGCAGAGCGGGAAGCAGATCAGGCAATGGATTGTGGCTACGCCGTTTCCGCCGCGTTTGGAAGAAGAGATTCGCGCGGCATATCGCAAGCTGCAGGACGCAGTCGGAGCGGATATTTCTTGGGCGATTCGCTCCTCTGCCACCGCAGAAGATTTGCCCGATGCTTCTTTCGCGGGGCAGCAGGAAACTTTTCTCAATATCCACGGCGAAGAGCAGGTGCTGCAAGCGGTCAAAGAGGTGTTTGCCTCTTTGTATAACGACCGCGCTATCGCCTACCGCGTGCATCAGGGGTATGCACATCACGATGTGGCGCTGTCGGCAGGCATACAGCGCATGGTGCGCAGCGACATTGGCGCTT
>JBAZYW010000189.1:0-3880 GCA_041659125.1 Gallionellaceae bacterium
CCCAGCGTTACCCAGGGTATGACCCCCGTTGCAAGAGTGCTGTCGGACACGCCCGCGCTGGTAGTGCCCGTTACGGCTGATGCAGACGCGGGATAGGGTAGGCGTCCATTGACGATGGCATATCCGATCAAGGCATCTTTGATGTCATTCATTTGTTTGCGCGTTTCATTTACGTGTTGCTGTTCGATTTGCCCGGATAGGGTGGGCAGTAATCCGGCAAGCAGTAACCCGACAATGGCCAACACGATGGACATTTCCAACAATGAAAATCCGGCCTGTGGATGTCTGTTTATACTCATTGGGAAATTACGGTGTCGTTGAATGACGCTGATACTGCGCTTTGTGCAAATGGCGATGTGGCATTGCTGTTGGGCGCTTCAAGATAGTTGCTCAGCATGCTTTTATTGGCAGGTCTGTTGCTTTGAGCTCCCAGCATTTTCCCTGCAATAATCACGACAAATTGTTTATCTGCTGTTGCAGAGGGTGGGTTAATGCTCAAACATGCGCTGCCAATTGCACAGGCATCGGCTGCTGGCGTGGGAGCGCCTGACACGGGTTTGTAGGCATCGGCCAGACCATAGAACACCATTTCCCGCCAGTTTTTCCACCAGGTGCTGGGCGTGATGTTGTTGTGGGTGTTGCAGTTTGGCTCCCATTGAAAATTCATGATGTTACCGCTATCACCGTAGCTCTTGTTCAGGTTGTCGGGGATGCGTCCGAATAATTGATTGCTGGTGTCCTGATAAGTTAGGTCGGCGAGTGGCACAGCCCATGGATAGAGGCCGTGATTGTTGTTTGCGTATTCGGCTAGACACAGCTTCACTTCTGCGGCGACCCGTTTTTGCAGGGGCGGCATGAGGTTATCCTGCGTGATAGCCAGGAGTTGGTCATTGAGAATCAAGCTGTATGAATTGCTGGCCGCGTCATAGATTTTAATGCCGCCTTGAATGAATCCGTCCAGGGAAGAAGCGTCGGCAAAATTCTGATTGTCGTGCGCTATACCGCCGACGGTAGCGATATCCAGATAATTGCCGGCAATGTTGACTGCGCTGCTACGGTCTTGGGATGAGGCACTGCCTTGACGTGTGAGCACTCCGCCCGGAGCAATGATGACGGCAACCGCGCCCGTGCCGAAGGCTGCATCAGAGGAGCCGGGAGTGGGGCAGCCGGGCAATCCGTAAGCAGCGCACCCGTTATGGATAATGTTGCCGGCTGAATCCCGAACCGTGATGGTGCCGGGGGTGTCGCTGTTCAGTAACGCGGTATTGCGTGTGTTGTACTTGAAGTTATTGGAAACGGCATACCACAGCCGTTCGCCGCTCGCATCGCGCAAGTCGGGTAACCCCAACGTCTTCCATGGCAGACGACCCAGACGCGCCGCTTGCCCGGTGCTGCCCGATGCGTTGCCGCAAGTGCTTTCCTGAAGGCCGTCGTTATTTGTGTCGGGGCAGGGCAAGTCGCCGGGGCGCGGCTGGTTTGAGGCGGAAGATGCGCTGATTTGCACCTTTGCCGCGTAACCTATCAATGCCTCTTTGGCTTGCGCCAACGCATCAGCCGTTATTCGGTCACGGGAATTTTGTAGGGCGGAACTGTTCAGCGAGGCAAGCAAAAATGCCGCTGCACCCAATATCATGATGACCAGCATCACCATCAGCGCCGCGCCGTTTTGCATGCGTAGAGTGCCGATGGCAGCGGTCATGGCCGTTCCGTAGTTGCTGTGATTTGCGATTTGGATTCTGCCGGTACGGGCTTATCCAGTACAAAGCGCTGGCCAACTTTGATTCCCACGGGTTTGTTCTTTCCCGGCACAACAATCGAAGTTTTGTCCGGGTCGCTGCCGGAGGCGATTTTCTGTGCCTTGCCGTTGACCCACACGATGCGGCTACCATCGCTGCGCTGAATGACGCCATTCACGGTGATGACAGACTGTTCGCCGCCGCCATTTTCGGCTTGTTGAACTTTAAGTGTCTGCTCCAGTTGGCTGCGTTCGGACGGGGTAAAGAACAGGCGGCCAAGCTCGTTGGCCCGAGCGGATGGCATCAGGTAAAAGGCTGCAAGCAACGCGAGGCTTGGCAACGGTCTCATTGCGCGTTCCTGTTGTTCAGGGTGATCCAGCCGCCCGCGCAATCGGCCTTGAGTTGCGCACCGATATTCGGGGCAGAGGAAGTCTCTGCTGTGTTGGCGCTTGCGGCGCGTTCCAATGTGCAGTGGTCGACGATGAACCAGCCTTTCAAGTCCGAGCGTAATGCTTTGAAAAATTCGATCAATTGCATTTCGTGCAGCAGGTCTATTTGCAGGCTTAGTCCGCTCAGATTGATTTCCAAATCGCCCGTGTTTAACGCCGGAGTGGGTATGTAGGGCTGTTGCGGCGCGATGGTGTATTTAAAATCGATGACATGATGCTGGCGGCGCAATTTTTCCAGCTCTTCCATCCAGTCCAAGCGCTGCTCGCCGCCGACGATCCTGCGGTCTATCAGTGCTGCATATTCCAGCGCGTAGGTGGACATGTTTTCCAGATCGCTTTGTGTGGCGCCGAGCATATTGCCTGCTTCGCGGACTTGTTTTTGTGCCGCATCACGTGCTTTGCGCGCGGCGGATTCGTATGTGGCGCTCAGCCATATTGCGCTGCCGCCAACGGCCACACTGAGCGTGAAGGCGAGCAGGCTCCATTTGATATGCGCCAGGTCGGATTTGCCGAGATTCATTCTGTTTTCCTCCAGGCCAGTTTCAGCGTGAATTGCGTCCACTTTTCCGGGTTTGTTTGCAGGTCATTGCTGATGCTTCCTTTGGGGCTGATGTCCAGTGGCAGTTTTTGTGCGGTGACGGTGTAGCCATGCTGGGCAAGAGTCTGTTGAAAGTGCTCCAGATATGCGAGGGCGCTGCGATAGTCGCTGCCGAAATCGAGCAGTTCGCCATCGAGGGTGAGAATCTGTGCGGGATAGGCCGATGGTGCTGCATCTGCTCCGCTGCTCTGCCAAGCGATCTTGCCGGGACGAATGCGGTTGAACTTATCCAGAACGCTGCTCAGCTCATGCAATATCTCCTCGGGTGGCGGGAAATATTTTTCAAAATTACGCATGAACATTACCGCAGTCTTCATGTCGTTAGCGGGAGTCGTGGTGACGGGGAATCTGCTTTTGATCTCTTCGGACTGGCTTGCAAGTTGTGTTGCTTGCAACATCAAAGGAGCGGCTTCGGATGCATAGCCGCGCCCTCGCATAAAGGCAATGCCGCTCCATACCGCGCTTGCCAGCGTGATGATCGCGGCGAGCCCGAACAGTATCGAATGCAATTGCCACAACAAGTGGTAATGCGTGTGTGTTGAATTTGCATAATGACCGGATGGCGGCTTGCCAGCCAGCAGGCGCAGAAATAGCGCTGTGGCATCGGAATCCGGATGATCTGTTTTAGATTGGCTGTGATCGTCCAGAGAGCTAATGTCCAGATAGTTGTAGCGCAACCCGGGCGTGTTGTGCAGGGCGGCTTCGAGCGCCGTTCTGTCGTTCGCATGGCAAATGATGAGCACATCCAGCGTTTCTCCGTGGGGCGGCAGGCTTAGGCTATTCAGATAATGTTGCGTGCGCGGTGTTTCGGCTGCGATGGATTCGCAAAACGAACTATGTTCGCTGATCGGGGTCAGCCGGGAAAAATGCAGGTGTTTTTTGTTGAAATAGGTCTGGCGCAGGCCGGCATATTTTTCCCAAGACAGGAGCAGGATATGCTCGGAGTCGATGTCTTTGATTAACGGAGCGCTGATGTTGGGCAAGGAATAAATGCCGACGAGCGGAATGCGATGGCTCAGGAGGATGTCCAGCCAAGGCGAGATGTGTTGCGGGTTGGTGAGCGCGGAGAACAGCATCGCGTCGTCGCGCCGCCCGTC
>JBAZYW010000189.1:3890-4634 GCA_041659125.1 Gallionellaceae bacterium
GCTTGGCGGAACAGCGTGCTGCGGTAGTGTTGTTCGAATTTGCGCTCGATGAGTGCGCGCCGGTTCTTGCCTGACAAATGCGGGATGAACTCGTGGCGAAAATCCTCTTCGATAACATCTGCCAGCAGGTAGGCGGGGTCGCGATGCTGTTGCAGAAATTCCGAGAATTGTTTGTGCCCTTCGGCGTCGCGGGCGAAGGTGTGCGCTGCGGATAATTTTCCTTTATGCCAAGAGTGCGCCTGAAAATGATCGGAACTCAGGAATAGCAAGGTTTTGCGCGCGAGTCTCATAAGCGGCTTACATCTTCACCTTGCTGATAATGTCGTAAACCGGCGACAACACCGACAGTATCACCCAGCCCAACAGCATGCCAAGAACGATAGTCATGGCCGGCTCGATCATTACTTGTATTTTTTTGATCGAGTCTTTGACGTCGCGATCATAGAAATAGCTGATGTTGAGCAAGGCTTGATCGAGTTGTCCGGTTGCTTCGCCCACTTTGAGCATGCGCACCACCAGCGGCGGAAAGATGCCGGTGTGCTGAAAACTCTGGGTGAGGTTCTTGCCGGATTCAATTTCGCTCATTACCACTTGCAGGCTTTTTGAGATGACCTGGTTGTTGACGAGGTCGCGCGAGTTGGCGATGCAGTCCAGAATGGTGATGCCGGAACCGTACATCATGGCGAAGGTGTTGGCAAAACGCGCCAGAATGATCTTGCGCAAGACCGGGCCGGTCGGCCAGAT
>JBAZYW010000190.1:0-2281 GCA_041659125.1 Gallionellaceae bacterium
TGGAGGGGCTGGTTGCGCAGTATCTACTGGCATCTGAAGCCCGTAAAACCGGTTTGACGGTGACTGATGAACAACTGGCCGGGGTGATCGGCGGAATAGGGGCTTTTCAGAAGGATGGCCAGTTTGACAAGCAGCAATATGAAGCGGTGTTGAGCGGACAAAACATGTCGCCGCTGATGTTTGAGTCAAAAGTGCGCCAAGACTTAAGTTCGCGTCAATTGACGGATGCGTACAATCAAAATGGTTATGCCTCCAATGCGACTGTCGATAATTTGATTCGCTTGAACGAGCAGCAGCGCGTGGTTGGTTTGGTTAAATTTGATGCGGATGCGCTTTTGAAACAGGTCAACGTGACAGATGCAGCTGTCGATGAATACTACAAAAAGAATCAGAGCGAATTCCAAACCCCGGAGCGTGCGAAAGTCGAATATGTGATTTTTTCGACAGAGTCTTTGTTGTCACAGATCGTTGTGGATGAGAGCGAGACTAAAAAATACTTTGACGAACATCAAGCCGAATTCGGTACGCAGGAACAGCGACAAGCTGCTCACATTTTGATCTCTGTTGCGGCACAAGCTTCCGATGCGGATAAGCAAGCGGCTAAAGCAAAAGCCGAGCAAATATTGCAGCAAGTCAAAAAATCGCCAGCAAATTTTGCTGCACTGGCTAAGGAGTTTTCACAAGACCCAGGTTCGGCAGCGAACGGTGGTGACTTGGGTATGTTCGGCCACGGCACGATGGTCAAGCCTTTTGATGAGGCTGTATTCAAACTCAAAGTGGGCGAGATCAGCGAGTTGGTGCAATCTGATTTCGGCTTCCATATCATTCGCCTGACGGCTGTTAAATCTGCCAAGACGCAGCCATTGTCGGAAGTCAAAACATTAATCATGCAGCGCCTGAAGACACAAAAAGCGAGCGATAAGTTTGCCGAATTGGCTGAAAAATTCAGCAACACTGTTTACGAGCAAAGCGATAGTTTGAAGCCTGCCGGTGAATTGGTTAAGGCGCCTGTGCAGCAAGGAGGCTGGCTGAACAAGGGGCAGGCTGCCGGTGGCATTTGGACTGACAAGGCGCTCCAAGCGGTATTCTCCGATGATGCACTGAAAAACAAGCGCAACACTGCCGCAGTGGAAGTTGCCCCAAATACATTGCTGGCAGCGCGCGTTGTGGAGTTTCAAGCCGCCAGTGTGCGTCCGTTGGTCGAAGTGTCGAGCGCCATCCAGAAAAAATTGCAACGTCAGCAGGCGTTGGATCTGATGGCTAAGCAAGGCGCTGAGTTGCTGAATCGCTTGCAACAAGGCGAAAAGGTCAATGTCGTATGGCAGCCAGTGCAGACCATCACACGCGCACAGCATGCGGGCGTGGATAATGAATTGGCAAAGCTTATATTTAAAGCGAGCGCGGCAAAATTGCCGGCTTATGTGGGAGTGCAAACAGCACAGAACGGCTTTGCGTTAGCGCGTATCGATGCGGTAAAAGATGTGGCAATGATCGATGAGGGAAAGCGCAGCCGATATTTGCAGCAGATTCGTCAAGTGACCGGCGAGGAGTTGTTACAGGCCTATCTGGCTGAGGCAAAGAAACATGCCGACATCAGCATGAAGGCTTTTGCAACTGACGATAAAAAATAAGCATATTCAAAATACTTCATCTAAAAAACGCCGCTTTAAAGCGGCGTTTTTTATTGCCCAAAGTGCCGGAATTTGTTGCCCCATGAGCCTTTTTTATTGCTCATGATTTGAGCAATAAAATATGCAATCGAGCCGGCGTTATCATACCGGTAAATAAAATGTGCTTACTAGTCAACAACCCCATGTATTCCAAGGGGCAAACTGTGAGGGGGGCACATTTAATGCGATGCACTGAGCGGAGGCAATCGTATATAATTCGCGGCTATTTTGATTCTGCTCGGATCTTTACCTCATGCTGGAAGTACGCAACCTTGCCTGCACACGCGGGGATCATCAATTATTCACCGGGCTGAGCTTCTCACTCGGCGCGGGTGAATTGATGCAAGTGCAAGGGGAGAACGGCAGCGGTAAAACCAGTTTGCTGCGCACCCTGTGCGGGTTCATGCAGCCTGCGGCGGGCGAAATTTGCTGGCGCGGTAAAAATGTTCATGAGATTGACGAAGAATATTATGCCGAGATGATCTATCTCGGTCACCTGAATGCCATCAAAGATGAACTGAATGCATTGGAGAATTTGCGTATCAGCGCCGGCCTGGCAGGTTGTGATGTCGATGAGACTGAAGCGCTAGTTGCATTGCGCCGTATGGGTT
>JBAZYW010000190.1:2291-4623 GCA_041659125.1 Gallionellaceae bacterium
CCGCCGCGAACATCTGCCGGTGAAGGTGCTATGGCAAGGACAGCGCCGCCGTGTTGCGTTGAGCCGACTGTTGGTCGGCAATGCACATTTATGGATATTGGACGAACCCTTGACCGCACTCGATGTGGGGGCAGTAGGGCTTATGCAGGAACTTATTGGAGAACACTTGTCTCATGGAGGCATGGCGATTTTTACCACGCACCAACCCCTGCAAGTGGCGGGTGTGGAAACACGGCATTTGACGTTGTCATGAACAAATTGTCTCTGCTCGGGTTGTTGGGTTTGGTCATCCGCCGCGATTTGTTGCTGGCGATGCGGCGTCGTGCCGATGTGCTGACGACACTGGTTTTTTTCGTGATGGTGGTGAGTTTGTTCCCGCTGGGCGTGGGGCCTGAGCTCGACATGTTGCGCAAGATGGCACCGGGAGTGGTGTGGGTCGCGGCACTGCTGGCCTCGATGTTGTCGCTGGGGCGCATGTTTTCCGCTGACTATCTGGACGGTACGCTGGAACAGATGCTCTTGGCTCCGCAGTCATTGTCAATGCTGGTCTTGGGCAAGATTCTGGCACATTGGATGTTGTCTGGATTGCCCTTGGTGTTGATGGCTCCGGTGTTGGGTTTGCAGTTCGATATGTCGCCACAAGCCTTGTGGGTATTGATTCTGGTGCTATTGCTAGGTACGCCGATATTGAGCATGATTGGTGCAATCGGCGCTGCACTTACTTTGGGTTTGCGTGGCGGTGGCGTGTTGGTGTCGTTGTTGGTGTTGCCATTATGTATCCCTGTGCTGATCTTCGGAACGGGGGCGGTGGAGGCAGTGAGCACCGGTATGACGATTGTTCCGCATGTGGCTTTGTTAGGTGCTTTGTTGTTGCTGGCCTTGGTCTTTACGCCTTGGGTCACAGCACAAGCTTTACGTATTTCGATGGAGTGAAATTTGGCGATCAACTGGTTTAAATACGCAGCACCCGCAACCTTTTATGGCTTGGCGGGAAAGATGGTTCCCTGGTTCGCCGTGCCTGCCGCGATTCTGTTTGTGGTGGGGATGTATATCGGTTTCTTCGTCGCCCCTGCGGATGCCGTGCAGAGCGAAGCCTACCGCATTATTTTCATTCACGTCCCCGCATCGATCTTGTCCATGTTCATCTATCTCATCATGGCGGGATATGCGGCATTGGGCTTGATCTTCAATACGCGTCTGTCTTCCATGATGGCCACTGCGCTTGCTCCCACGGGTGCGTTATTCGCTTTCATTTCCTTATGGACCGGAGCGCTGTGGGGCAAGCCGATGTGGGGGGCGTGGTGGGTATGGGATGCGCGCCTGACTTCCGAATTGATCCTGTTGTTCCTCTATCTGGGCTTTATCGCCCTGCAATCCTCCATCGACGATTCACGTCGTGCTGATCGTGCCGGCGCATTATTGGCCATCGTCGGTTCGGTCAATGTGCCGATCATCTATTTTTCGGTGAAATGGTGGAATACTTTGCATCAGGGTTCGACCATCAAATTCACCGGTACGAGCATGCACATTGCCATGCAGCAGGCCATGTTTGTCATGCTGGTGGCGTGCTGGCTGTACGTCATCGCGGTGACGCTGGTGCGGGTGCGCAGCATTATTCTGGAGCGTGAGCGCAATGCCCAATGGGTGAGTGAGTTGAATGAGGTGAAGTTATGAGTTGGGGCGAATTCTTTGCCATGAACGGGTACGGATTTTACGTCTGGGGGTCTTATGGCGTGACCCTGTTAATTTTTATCATCGAAATTGCATTAGTACGTCATAAAAGAAAAATCACATTACAGCAATTGCGCTTGATGCGTGATGCAGGAGAAGGTCAATGAAGCCTCGTTACCAAAGATTGATGTTTATTCTCGGTGGTATCGCCATCGTGGCTGCCGCAGCGGGTTTGGTGTTGTTTGCACTCAAAGACAACGTCAGCCTGTATTTCACGCCGACCCAGGTGTTTAACAAAGAAGCGCCGCAAGGCCATAGTTTTCGCATCGGCGGTCTGGTGGAAGTGGGCAGTGTTAAACGCGAGGGCGATGGTCTGACGGTGCATTTCAGCATTACGGATACCTCCAAGAACATGCCAGTTACCTACAAGGGCATCCTGCCCGACCTGTTTAAAGAAGGTAAAGGCGTGGTTGCACAGGGTAAGCTGCATGAAGACAACGTGTTTTATGCCGATGAAGTGTTGGCCAAGCACGATGAAAATTACATGCCGCCTGAAGCCAAGCATGCGTTAGACGAAGCTGCCAAGGCACAATCTGCCGTGAATGCCGCTTCTGCTGTTGCTCCTGCAAAATAATTCGGAACTCACAATGACTCCCCAAAT
>JBAZYW010000191.1:0-3523 GCA_041659125.1 Gallionellaceae bacterium
CTGACCAGCCTCAAGCGTGCCTATAAACGCGGCGATTACTTGTATCGCAGCGGCTCCAAATTTGAATCGCTGTATGCTATCCGCACCGGTTTCTTTAAGACTCAGGTGCTGCATGAGGATGGGCGCTAACAGCTGACAGGGTTTCAAATGCCCGGCGAAATTATCGGGCTGGATGCGATCAGCACCGACATCCATACCTGCGACGCCGTGGCGCTGGAAGACAGCGAGATATGCGAACTGCCTTTCAACCGTCTGGAAGAGCTCAGCCGCCAAATGCCCACGCTGCAACGCCATCTGCACAAGATCATGAGCCGCGAGATCGTGCGCGACCAGGGCATCATGCTGCTGCTCGGCTCGATGCGCGCGGAGGAACGCCTCGCGGCTTTTCTGCTGAATCTGTCACAACGCTTTGCTGCGCGCGGCTATTCCCCCACCGCATTCAGATTGCGCATGACACGCCAGGAGATCGGCAGCTATTTGGGCTTGAAGCTGGAAACCGTCAGCCGGACCCTGTCGTATTTTCAGGAGAATCGACTGATCGATGTGAACAATAAATCCATCGAGCTACTCGATATGCCGCGCCTGCTCGCACTGGTCGGACAGCAACCCGCAGCACCGCTTTAAAACTGGCGAGGTCACTGATGCTGTGTTAGTGTCGCGGCCTCATTTTATTCAACACCATCTACAGAGGCCTTCTATGACGGATCTTCAAACCAGCGACTCGGAAAGAAAACGCGCCCGCAAATTGCACGCGGCGCTGTTGTTCAACTTGGTCGTCAATCATATTTTTATATTCTTAATGGCATTGACGCTCATCAAGATAAGCAGCATTCCGATGATTTTGATGGTCGTCATTTCCATTTCTTTGCTGGGTTATGTTCTGATCAGCGCAAAACGTTCGCTTGCCAGCGAACCTGTCTGGTTTGTGCGTTGTCACTGGCAGTTTGCCGCCAAACGCGCCCGCCTGTTTCTCATTCTGTTTTTAGTATTGGGTTTGCTCAGCATCGCATTTTTCTATGGCGGTCACGCGATGGGATTTAAGGGCGTTGCCATTACCGCATTTACCAGCATTTTGGGCTTGGTGTTTATGGTGTGCGTATTGGGCTTGGTCGTGCTCGAATTCGACGCCGAGCATCAGGCCAAGGACGGCAAAGTTCCGGCCGGCGCTATCGCCTATTACCCCCCACCCAAGGAAAACATATAACACATGGATAAGAAAATAATTTTGGGTGTATTTGCGCTGGTTGTTGTATCGATTTCCGCCCTGCTGCTGATTCCCTCCGCCCCGACGGACACTCCCGATACGTTGCCCTGGAAAATCACCCATCCTACGCCCGGCACATCCCGCGTCTTTGGCTTCACGCTGGGGCAAAGCTCTCTGGGTGAAGCAGAAAAAGTATTCAAGGAGCAAACCGAAGTCAGTTTATTCAAAACGACCGAGGGGAAAATGCTGGTTGAAGCATTTTTCGACGAACTCAATCTCAATGGCCTTAAAGCGAAATTTGTGATGACCGTCGCGGTTCCTCCCGAAGAGCTGACAGGCATGTTCCAACGCGGTCTGCGCATGAACAGCACACCGAGCGGCAAGCGCATCACCCTGACTGCAGACGACTTGGTGCGAGTACGTCAATTACCCGTCTACAGTGTGACCTATTTGCCCACCCCGAAACTGGAAGAAGCCATTTTTACCAAGCGCTTCGGCGTTCCGGCAGAACGGATACGCGAAACCAAGAGCGGCGCTGTGCATTGGCTGTATCCGCAGCACGGCCTCGACATCACGCTGGGTGGCGAAGAAAAACCCTTGCTGCAATACGTTTCGCCCAAGGACTTTGAGTTGTTGAGAGCGCCGCTGTTAACACAAGGCGAGATACTCAAATAACGACTTACCCACCGCGCATTCGCGCGGTGGTTCGCTTACTTTTCGATGTGCAATGTCCGCGTGGGAAAGGCGATCTCGGCACCGTGCAGGGCGATGATCCCAGCGACTTTGAGCAAGATCTCCTGCTTAGTCTCCTGAAAACGCGCCCCCTCTGTGGATTGAGTGAATGCGTTGATCGAGAAGTTGAGTGCGGAATCGGCGAAACGGTCGAAATTCACGCTGATCTTTTCCGAACTGTCGATTTCCGGGTGCATGGCCAACATTGTTCTGACATCATTCACGATAGCAGCCATCGCGGCGATGTCGGCATAGCGTATGCCTATCGTTTCATTGATGCGCCGGCTGGTGATGCGGGAAGCATTCTCTACCACGATGGTGGTGAACAGTGCATTGGGCACATAGATGGCGCTTTTGTTCAGGCTGCGTATCGTCGTTAGACGCCAGCCGATGTGCTCAACCGTTCCTTCAATCGCCTTGTCCGGCGAACGTATCGACTCCCCCACCACGAACGGACGATCCATGTAAATCGTTAGGCCGCCAAAGAAGTTGGCCAATATATCTCTGGCGGCAAAACCTACTGCGATACCGCCCAAACCGCCGAAAGCCAACACGCCCGAGACACTGAATCCCAGCACATGCATAGCCATGATGACGGAAACGACGACCACCGCAAAACGGCTCAACTTGCTCAATGCGTCTATCGTGGTGCTGTCCACGACTTCTTCATTCTGTGCACGCAAACTGAGCATATTCTGCGCAACGTTGTGGATTAGCCGGAACAGAAACCATGCACCGCAGGCGATGACGGCGATGTCGCGGAATGGCGCAACAAGGTCAAGAAGAAAACCGCCCTTTTCCTTGTGAATGATGTGTGCCGCATAAGCCAGTCCGACCACCCATACGAGTATGGATAATGGACGGCGTGCCGCGTGAATGAGCGCATCGTCCCAGGGGTTGTCGGTATATTTCGTTGCCAGTTCGAGACGGTGCAATGCAAATCTGACGACCAGATTAAAGACGACGACCAGCGCCACCACCGCGATGACTCTCAGCAGCGTCGGATCGGAAAAATATGCCAGGTCAAACACAGGTTGGTTCATGCGTATTTAAAAATGGCGCTAAATATTACGGTTGAGCGGGAGGCTCGTCCTCTTTTTTCACGTCCGGCTTGGCTACGTCATCTCGCAGCATCGCATCCTCGTCGTCATCCAGCAAGATACGGCTGGCGTTGCCCTCCATGTCTTCGTACTGCCCGTGCTTGACGGCCCAGATGAGGATGCCGACAAACACCAGACCGAAAACAGTCATGCCCGGAATCAGGCTGTAGATCACGTCCATGTCGTTACCCCTTAAATAAGTTTCGTATGCGCGCCGCGTTGCCGATCACCAGCAGAGAGCTGATCGGCATGGTGATAGCAGCCATCAATGGCGTCACATGCCCCATCATCGCCAGCGGCACCATGATGCTGTTATACGCGAATGACAGGCCGATATTTTGTTTGATGGTGCGTAGCGTGCGCCGCGACAACAGTGTAGCCAAACGCACCTTGTCCAGTTCATTTTGCATCAGCACGATGTCGGCGCTCTCGACTGAAACATCCGTGCCCGACCCCAGCGCGATGCCAACATTCGCGCGGATCAAGG
>JBAZYW010000191.1:3533-4579 GCA_041659125.1 Gallionellaceae bacterium
ATTCACTCCGTCGCCCACCATCGCCACGCATTCGCCGCTCTGTTGCAGCTGTTGAATTACGCGATCCTTGTCTTGCGGCATCACTTCGGCGATCACTTCCATGCCGCCCAATTGGCGCGCGATCGCTTCAGCCACCGGCCTGCGATCTCCGCTCAGCAGCGTCATGCGAATGCCGGCGGCACGCAGGGTATTGACCAGGCCTTGCGCATCGCTACGCAGGGTATCTGCCAGCACCAGCATCGCCACATGCTTGCCTGCCACAGCACAATGCACGCAGGTCTGCGCTTGCGTTTCCAATACACCGAGTTGTGCCTGCAACTCGTCACTCAGCAACACTTGTTCGCGCCGCAACCAGTCGAGCGTGCCCAGCAGGATGCGCTGCCCCTCCATTTCGGCCTGCACGCCCGATCCGGGCAAGGCCAAGAAGTGCTGCACGCTTGCGCTGCGATAGCCCATCTGGCGCTCATCGGCGGCGCGGACGATGGCATGCGCCACGCTGTGTTCGGAATAGCGTTCGACCGCTGCTGCCAACAACAATAGTTTTGCTTCGTCTTGACCAGTCGCCGCAATCACACGCTCCATACGCATCTTGCCCTCGGTCAGCGTGCCGGTCTTGTCGAACACGAAATGCGTGACTTTGGATAATGTTTCCAGCACTTCACCGTTCTTTACCAGAATGCCATGCTTGGCACCCAACCCCGAAGCCACGGCAATGGACATCGGTGTGGCCATACCCAGCGCGCACGGGCAGGTGATGATCAACACCGAAGTGGCCGCCATCAAGGCGAATTCAAAATTATCCGCCCAAACGAAATAGGTAATGCTGGCGCAAATCAACGTAGCCAGCACGAACCACGGCACGATGCTATCGGAGATGCGCTGGATAGGCGCTTTGGACGATTGCGCCTCTTCCACCAGACGAATGATCTTGGACAAGGCGGAGTCCTGCATCGCCGCCTGCACTTCGACCACCAGCATGCCGCTGCCGTTCAAGGTTCCTGCCGCGACGTGCGCGCCAATATTTTTACTGACCGGCATGGATTCGC
>JBAZYW010000192.1:0-4541 GCA_041659125.1 Gallionellaceae bacterium
GCGGCATATCGCCGATGCCTATGCCAAGGTGGGCATGCTACCGCGCAATTTTTCTCTGGCCGGATTTCTCTATGACGCGCATCCGCAACGCGACCTCACCTGGCTATACAACAGCCTGTGGATCGCATTGCTGCTGTTCGGTTTGATCAGCGCGCTCGCCGCCTACATCTTCCACCTCAATCGCCAGCTTAAGCAGGGCATCAAAGAACGCGAAATGATCCATCAACGCGAACAGGCGCGCAGCCATATTCTGGAATTACTCGCCAAAGGTGCACCGCTAAAAGAAATTTTGACCGCCGTAATCAAAAGTGTGGAAGCCCAAGACGAAGACTGCCTATGCTCCATCTTGCTTATGCATAAAGATGGCAAGCACTTAAGTGTAGGAGCAGCCCCCAGCTTGCCTGACTTTTATACAACCGCCATCGACGGGTTGGCGATTGGTGCCAACGCAGGCTCCTGCGGCACTACCGCCTATACCGGCAAACGCACCATAGTCGGTGACATATTGAGCCACCCCGCCTGGGCGGAATTTAGAGAGCTGGCGGCAAAAGTCGGCATTGGATCATGTTGGTCGGAGCCAATCCTGTCCTCAAAAGGTAAAGTGCTCGGCACCTTCTCTATCTATTTCCATAAATCAAAATTACCTTCCGAGGCAGATTTACAGCTAATCGAAAAATCCGCGTATTTGGCCAGTATCGCGATTGAAAAGACTCAAGAGGCAATGGAGTTACAACAAAGCCACAACCTGTTTACCAAATTATCCGCCGAAGTTCCCGGCCTGCTTTTCCAATTCCGCATGAACCCGGATGGGCATTGCAGCTTCCCCTTCATCGGCGAATCCGTGCGCAAAATGTACGGTCTCACGCCCGAAGATCTGCGCAAAGATGCCACCCCCTTCTTCAGCTTCCGCCATCCCGAAGACGCATCCCGGCTTGCCGAATCGGTACGCGAATCCGCCCGCTCTCTTACGCGATGGCATATCGAATATCGCCTGATCATCCCGGGACAAGGCGTACGCTGGCGCATGGGAGACGCCCAACCGGAAAAGCTCGATGACGGCAGCATTCTCTGGCACGGCATCATCACCGACATCACGGAGCGCAAGAATGCGGAAGAGCGTATCCGCCACATGGCACAGTACGACGTATTGACCGACCTGCCCAATCGCACATTGCTCAGCGACCGTCTGCAACTGGCGCTCGCGGCTGCAAAACGCGAACAGAACCGCCTCGCTCTTTTGTTTCTGGATTTCGATAAATTCAAACCGATCAATGACTCGCTCGGCCATGCCATCGGAGATGCGCTGCTAAAAATCGCGGCAGAACGCATGCAACTCTGCATGCGCGCATCCGACACTATCGCGCGCATCGGCGGAGATGAATTCGTCGTGCTATTGCCAGCTATCGAAGCCGAGCAAGATGCCTTGATCGTCGCGGAAAAGATTCGTCTGGCTCTCGAAAAACCATTCGAGATAGAAGGCCATGTACTCAACATATCGAGCAGCATCGGTATCGCCATCTATCCCGACCATGGCAAGGAGGAGATTCAACTATCGAAAAATGCAGACTTGGCTATGTACTATGCAAAACAGAACGGCAGAAACACCATGATGACTTATCACCCGGAAATGAAAGTCGTCGGGCAGTAACACCCGCAAACACATCAGGCCAGTACGCGCACCAAAGCGAACCCGCCTCCCGGCGTTCTGAAATTCGTGGTTTGCCCCTGATACAAACGCGCAGAGACCAGTTGAATCTGGCCGTCGTAGACATAGCAGCGCACATCGTATTTAAGCGCAGCCTCTTCCCCGTTCACGCGCACACAATGTTCGCCCGGCAGCGCCAATCTTTGCGCCACGTAACCGCCTGCCAGAATTTCTTCGAACACGCGCTTGGTGAGCTTGTCGCCGCGATAAGCGCCCTTCGCACCGTAACCCGTGAAAGGCTTAAAGAACCATTGTTTGCGCTCGTCCCACCACCACCCGGCATCCGTCGCGCCGACCACGCGCGTCTGCGGGATACCCCGTTGCAACTCACTGATCGTATCTTCACTCGCGCCCAGAGCGCGCAGTGAATCCGCATCGGTCAAACGCGCCAGATTGCGCTTGTCGGCATAGCGGACATAGGCTTGCGGATGCGGCGTGAGAACGACCTGTTTGTTCTGATAGGCGGAACACAAGGCTGGATGGTTTTCCAGCGAAAAATCGGTGAGGCGGTTGTAAACAAGATCGATCTTGTCATTGCCGAGATACAAACCGTCCGGCCTTGCGGCCAAATCCATGGGATCGGCGATGACGGCGCGAATGCCCGCGCGTTCGAGCATCTGCTGTGCCAGTATAAATTCGGGATAAAGATATTGCCCCGCCGGCTGCTCATCCACAATGGCAACAATACCTAATGGCGCATCGCCCCGTTCCAGTCGCCACTCATTGCGAAACATCTCGACGATATTGTGCTCAAGCTGCTCTATGGCAACGGCTACCCCAGGAGAGGATATGTTGGCTTGGCTTTTTAGCAGCAGCGTATTCAGAAACGCGCCGCCCGCATTGGTATTGATCTCGATGAGATGCGCGCCGCTTTCGTTCAGATGAAAATCGTATCCGAAGAAAACACCTTTGGCGGAATGCCCATCATCGCCCGCAGCTTCCCACCCCGGCAACTTAACCACCTGCTCCACCGCAGCGATAACCGCTTGCATTTGCGCAAGTTGCTCTGCCGCGATGCACACCTGTGCATCGGCAAAAAGATGCGCATGCTGCGCAGTGATACTGCTGTGGAATTTTACGCCCTGTTGCCGTACGGCCAACTCAAGCGCGGTCCGGTCGATCAGGACAGAGGCAATGTCATCATTCATCGGTGGCACTTCAGTGTTTTGCATCGGCAGCAGTCAGCCCCAACAACTTGCCCTTCAAATCGTCCTGTGCAGGCTGCGGCCCCAGCCATACCAACAAAAAGGCGCGCATGAAATCGGCTCCCGCAACATGTCCGATCTCCTTGCCGTTCATATTCACCCGCATTCCGTTGCCTGGCTGATACTCCAGCGAAAGCTGATCTTCCTTTTTGAACTCTTTGATATTGTCAAAAAATGCGGAGAATTTTTTCCAACTTGAATCCAGTTTTGTTAACTCTTCCGTGCTCATATTTTCCGACATCAGTTTATGTGTGGCATCAAGCAACTGCTCGCTGGTTACCTTTACGCCTAGCGGGGTGAGAAACCAAATCGTGACATTCTTGCTTCTTTCTTCCGCCAATATCTCCGTAACCGTGTGCTTGTTTTCCGGCAGATACAAGGCGATGACATAGACATCAATCACACCAGCCATAAAGCGCGAACCAGCGCCGTTCAAAACTAAAGGCCGCTCGCCCGATGGCACTTTTTCCGGCACCTTGACTCCGGCTACTTCCAGCGCATTCGCGTTCCAACTGAAAAACGCCAACAAGGCCGACAAAAAAACTCGCTTCATTTAATCCCTTTCAAAATCCAAAATCATTCATAAATACAGTCAATCAACCACCCAGCAACGCTTTCTTCAAATCGTCAGTCACCGGTTTATTGCCGATCCAGATAGACAGCAATGCGCGATAGAAATCGTCGCCCGCAATGCGCCCGAGTTCAGCACTGTTCAGGGTTACGCGCGTACCCGTAGCGGGCAACCAGTCAAAGGCGATGACGTCGCCGCGCTTGACGTTTTTAACAGTGCCGAACATCTGCTCGAACGCAGCTAGACGCTCGCGCAACGCCGCCAATTGCGCTTCGCTGTGGTTCTTCTCAATCCCTTTGTGAAAGCCGTTCAGAAAGCGCTCCGTCCCCGCCTCGCCCACTACCACATGCAAAGCGATGCGCTTGGGTTTGGCATCAGCCAATATCGCATCAGCGCTCTGCTGCTTTTCCGCGAGATAAAGCCCGATCACGTACATCTTGAAAAATACGATGCTGCGCACACCTGCACCGTTAAGCGTCAGCGCGGTATTGTCCAGCTGCACCTTGTCGTCAAACTTAACGCCTTCCAATTCTAGGGCCAACGCCTGCATCGACGCGCACATCAATAATATTGCGATTAGTTTTTTCATTTCATTTCCCTCTACAAAGCTTCAAAAATTCCCGCAGCACCCATGCCCGTGCCGATACACATCGTCACCATGCCGTATTTCTGTTTGCGACGGCGCAGCCCGTGCAACAGCGTGGCCGTGCGGATCGCTCCGGTCGCACCGAGCGGATGCCCCAACGCTATCGCACCGCCGAGCGGATTGACGATGGCAGGATCAAGGCCGATGTCGTGAATCACCGCCAGCGATTGCGCGGCAAAGGCCTCGTTGAGTTCGATCCAGCCCATGTCCTGCAAGCTCAAACCCGTTTGCTTTAACACGCGCGGAATGGCCTCTTTCGGGCCGATGCCCATAATTTCCGGCGGCACGCCCGCCACGCTAAAGCCGAGGAACTTGCCGATGGGCGTGAGGTTGTAACGCTTCAATGCCGACTCGCTGCACAACAGCACCGCCCCCGCGCCGTCCGACATCTGCGAACTGTTACCCGCCGTCACC
>JBAZYW010000193.1:0-4535 GCA_041659125.1 Gallionellaceae bacterium
ATTTTGGAGCGCCATATCCAACCATTGCCGGCGCTCGCCGGTTACCGCATGACGAATCTGCACTTTGTATCCGGCTTGATCTGTGAACAAATTTTCCAGTTCTTCCGAAGCGACCGGAATGCTGGTTAAGATTAACGCGGGAATAGTACGACTCAAATACTGCTGTGCCAGAAAAGCTTCCAGCACCTCGCTCGCACTTTCTCCCGCCGCATTTTGCGGAAAGAAATGCTTGTCCCCGAGATGCCGCCCACCGCGCACGACAGCCAGTGTCACACACAACTCCCCATCCAGTTCGGCGACCGCCACGATGTCAGCATCTGTTGCCTTGCCGCTCTCCATATATTGTTTTTGCTGTACGGTGCGCAACGCCTGTAATTGGTCACGCAAAGCTCCCGCCTGCTCGTAACGCATTTCTTCCGCAGCAAGCTCCATAGCACTGCGCAAACTCGCCTCTACCTCGCCATACTTCCCCTGTAGCAACAACACTGCATTGCGCACATCGGCTGCGTATTCTTCTGCGGAGACAAACTTCACACAAGGCGCTTTACAGCGATGAATCTGATGCAGTAGGCAAGGACGCGTGCGATTGTTAAACACATTATCCTCACAAGTGCGCAAGCGAAAAATCTTTTGCAGTAAAGCAATCGTTTCTTTCGCCGCATACGAATTCGGGTATGGCCCGAAGTATTGATTTTGCCTCTGGGGCGCGCCGCGATAATACGCAATGCGTGGAAACTCGTGCCCCGTGAAAACGATATACGGATAAGTTTTGTCGTCTCTAAAAAGAATGTTGTAGCGCGGCTTTAAAGACTTAATCAGGTTATTTTCCAGCAACAAGGCTTCTGCTTCAGTACGCGTCACAGTCACTTCAATACGCGCAATATGCGACACCATCAAGCGTATGCGGGGTGAGATATTCGTCTTTTGGAAATACGAGCCGACGCGCTTCTTGAGCTGATTGGCTTTGCCGACGTACAGCACCTGCCCTGCTTCATCCAGCATGCGATACACGCCGGGCAGCAACGGCAAAGAGGCAACGAACTTTTTAGGATCGAAGGTTGTGGTGTTCAAGGATAGATTCAAAAACCTGGTGGAACGTGGACTCGGTCAAACGCTTAGTCTGGGTATTGTAGCGACTGCAATGGTAGCTGTCATACAGCTTCAAGCCATTTGCCAACTCATGTCGTTTATCGTGGCCGAATTTAAAATCTTTCACCTTCAAACTCAAAGCGCGCAACACCGCTTCGTGCGCAATCGTCCCCAGGGCCAAGATGGCTGCGCCCTGAGGCAAGGCCGCCAACTCCTGCACAAGAAAATCGTTGCATTGCTTGATCTCGGCGAGTTCCGGTTTGTTCTGCGGAGGCAGACAGCGTACTGCATTGGTGATACGACAGCCTTTGAGTAATAGCTTAGGATTGGCTTGTTTATTTGCATCCAGCGGTTCAGCCGCAGTTGCAAGACCGAATTTGTGTAAGGTCGAATACAATAAATCGCCCGCATAGTCGCCCGTGAAAGGCCGTCCGGTGCGGTTTGCACCGTGCATGCCCGGTGCAAGACCAACGATCAATAACGATGTCCCCGCATCACCGAATGACGGCACCGGCTTGGCAAAATAGTCAGGGTGTGCGGTTTTAACCTCATCCAAAAAAGTTGACAAGCGTGGGCATAAGCGGCATTTGCTGGAAAATTTCATTTGAAATCATTCATAAGTAGGAGCAGAATTGTAGCGCAATCGGGGAGCACGGCTTCCCAAGTTTTGATCGACACGCTGGATTGCATCTTTAAGAGGAGTGATTATCATGGCCGTCAACCCTGTTTCTCCTGGCAGTTACAACTCGCCCTCCGTGCAGCCTCAAGCCCAAGTTCAGCGGACGCCTGAAAAAACCAGCGAAGCTCCGCGTGAAGATAAAAACAAAACACCGCCCCCTCCCGAGCACACTGCGCCTACAGTCAATACGAGCGGGCAAACTGTAGGAACTCACGTGAATACCAAAGCCTGATTTACTTGCAACCCATAGACAAACAACAATCCAGACACAAAAAAGCCCCGCCGAAGCGGGGCTTTTTGATTCACGCCTTATGCTTTATTCAACCGCTGCTGTTGGAGCTTCGGCTTGCGGAAGCAATGCCTTCATGCTCAAACGCATACGGCCTTTCTCATCCGCCTCCAGCACCTTCACTTTAACGATCTGGCCTTCTTTCAGATGATCCGAGACATTCGCAATACGCTCATTGGAGATTTGCGAGATATGTAACAAGCCATCTTTACCCGGCAGAATATTGATGATCGCGCCAAAATCCAACAGTTTGATCACTGGCCCCTCGTAGGTTTTACCCACTTCGACTTCGGCCACGATGTCCTCGATACGCTTCTTAGCCAGCAGACCTGCATCGCCGTTGACACACGAGATAGTGATATTGCCTTCGTCGTCGATGTCGATAGTCGTGCCGGTCTCTTCGGTCAGCGCACGAATCACCGCACCGCCCTTGCCGATCACATCACGGATCTTTTCGGAATTGATCTTCATCTTGATCATGCGCGGTGCATGCTCGGAAACTTCAGGACGCACAGTTGGCATCGTTTGCTTCATGATGCCGAGAATATGCATACGGCCTTCGCGCGCCTGGCTCAATGCAACTTGCATGATCTCTTTGGTAATACCGTTGATCTTAATGTCCATTTGCAAAGCAGTGATACCTTGATCCGAACCCGCCACCTTGAAGTCCATATCGCCCAGATGATCTTCATCACCCAGAATGTCGGTCAACACGGCAAAACGGTTACCGTCCTTGATCAGCCCCATCGCGATACCGGCAACGTGGTTCTTAACAGACACGCCCGCATCCATCAGCGCCAAGCAACCGCCGCAGACGGAAGCCATTGAACTGGAACCGTTCGATTCCGTGATTTCAGACACGACACGCATGGCGTAACCGCACTCCTCTTCGCTCGGCAACACAGCTACCAGCGCGCGCTTGGCCAAACGACCGTGACCGATCTCGCGACGCTTGGGCGTACCTACACGGCCTGTCTCACCAGTGGCATAGGGTGGAAAGTTGTAATGCAGCATGAAACGATCGGAAAACTCGCCCTGCAGTGCATCGATCTTTTGTGAATCGCGCATACTGCCCAGCGTCGCCACAACTAGTGCCTGAGTCTCGCCACGGGTAAACAGTACAGAACCGTGGGTACGCGGCAACACGCCGGTGCGAATGGTGATAGGACGCACTGTGCGAGTATCACGACCATCGATACGCGGCTCACCACTGAGAATTTGGCCGCGCACAATCTTCGCTTCCAAAGCGCCGAACAATTCGCTCAGATGATTCTTGGAAACATCGGGGAACTGGGCTGCCAACGACTCAAGAACGCGGCTGCGAATGGCATCCACTTGCTCTGTGCGTGCCTGTTTCTGACGCACTGCATAGGCAGCTTGCAGATCCTTCTCTGCCAGTTCGGCCAGTTTGGCGATCAATCCGGCATCCTTTGCGGCCGGCTCCCAATCCCATGCATCTTTGCCGACGGCATCGGCCATCTCGTTGATGGCATTGATGACGGCCTGCATCTGCTCGTGACCGAACACCACAGCACCCAGCATCACCTCTTCGGAAAGTTCCTGTGCTTCGGATTCAACCATCTGCACGGCCTGAGCGGTACCTGCAACAACCAGATCCATCTGGGATGTTTTGAGCTCGTCGGCGGTCGGGTTCAATATATATTGACCATTCAAATAACCGACGCGTGCGGCACCGATAGGGCCGTCGAAAGGGATGCCGGATATCGCCAACGCTGCCGATGCACCGATCATTGCCGGGATGTCAGAGTCGATTTGGCTGTCGGACGAAACAACAGTCGCCACGATTTGTACTTCGTTATAAAAACTTTCCGGAAACAACGGACGCAGAGGACGATCGATCAAACGCGATGTCAGAATCTCTTTTTCGCTAGGACGGCCTTCACGCTTGAAAAATCCACCGGGTATCTTGCCGGCCGCATAAGTGCGCTCTTGATAATCAACGGTCAGCGGGAAAAAGTCTTGCTCTGCTTTCGCATTCTTTGCGCCGACAACGGTAACCAACACAACTGTATCGTCAAGGCTAACCAGCACTGCGCCGCTTGCTTGACGCGCAATTTCGCCTGTTTCTATTGTCAGTTGATGTTTGCCGTAACTAATCGTTTTCTTATAGTGACTCAAGGTAGACCTCTCTCGGGATGACATGGCGCGACTACGCCGGGTATGAATAACAACGACAACCAAAACGACGCGGGCCGCAAATGCGACCCGCTGTCTGTATTACTTGCGCAACTCTAAGCGCTTGATGAGTTCACGGTAGCCCGCTTCATTCTTGCTCTTCAGATAATCGAGCAACTTGCGGCGGCGGCTAACCAAACGCAACAGACCACGGCGGGAGTGATGATCCTTGCTGTGCTCTTTGAAATGATCTGTCAGATAATTAATTCTCGCAGTGACCAATGCCACTTGAACCTCAGGGGAACCTGTGTCGCCCTTTGCTCGTTGATAATCGGTCCTGAT
>JBAZYW010000194.1:0-4516 GCA_041659125.1 Gallionellaceae bacterium
GCTGGGCTTGATCGTGCTCGGCTCGGGTTTTATTTATGGCTATGCCAAACATCAGGTGAGCTTGCTGGAGAAGCAGTCGGAAGAGACGGATAAACACTATGCCGCCGAGCAGCAAAGACTCGCCAGCTTCTCTCAGGGTTTCTCGCCGCAAAAATCGAGTCAGGTGCTGCAGGATGAGTTGAAGAGATTTGAAGCCGAGGCTGTGGCTCAAAAAGAGGTACTGGATACGTTAAAGACCGGCGTGATCGGCAATACCGAGGGCTATTCGGAATACATGCGCGCGTTCGCGCGGCAAACCTTGAGCGGCTTGTGGCTGACCGGTTTCGCTATCGATTCGGACGGGTCGCAAATGAGTTTGAACGGAGCAGCGCTCAATCCCGCTCTCGTGCCAACTTACATACAGCGTTTGAGCAAAGAAAAGGCGATGAAGGGCAAGACCTTCTCTTACTTGCAGATGCAGCAGCCCAAGACGATGCCCGTTCAGCCAACGGCAAAAAGTTATGTGGAATTCAGTATGCAGTCGGCCGAAGCGCACGGGGAGGCCAAATGATCAAAGCGCAGTGGGAGACGTTGGCTGCCAAGATCGATGCGATGTCATTGCGCGAACGCGTGATGATCTTCGCCGCTGCGGCTTTTCTGCTGGTGTCTTTGGTCAATGCCCTGTTTCTCAATCCGCTGCTGGCGAAACAAAAAAAGCTTTCGGCGCAGGTTATTCAGCAGCAGGAAAAGATGAAAGAGATTCAGGCGCAATTGGAATCTCTGATGCAGGCCAAGAAAGCAGATGCCAGCTCGCCGTTGCGTGACCGCATCAAACAGATACAGCAGCAGATCAAAGAGGGGGAGATATACCTCAAAAGCCGCCGTGATAAACTCGTGCCGCCCGAAAAAATGGGCAGCTTGCTGGAGCAGGTGCTGGGCAAAAACGGGCGCGTGCAATTGGTCGCTCTGGAAACGTTGGCGGTGACGCCCTTGATCGAGGCGTCGGCGATAAAAGCCGAGGTCAGCGCAGTGTCGGGCAAGCCGGTTGGGCAGGATAGGCAGGTGTACAAGCACGGGGTCAAGATCACGGTGCGCGGCAGTTATGCGGATTTGTTGCAATACCTGACGGCGCTGGAGAAATTGCCGACGCAGATGTTCTGGGGTTCGGCGAAAATGAGTGTGGTTCAATATCCGGCTGTGGAATTGACGCTCACCTTGTACACATTGAGTTTGGATACGATATGGCTGCAAGTCTAAATCGATTCTTATTGGCGGGAGGGCTGCTGTGCCAAGCCCTGTCAGCGCATGCTGTCGGGATCGAGCTGTTGTCCGATCCGACCCGTCCAGCCATCGGGATACCTGCGGCGGCGGAAGCCGGAACGGGTGCGGGAAAGGCGGCGCAGCCTCCCGTGAAGGAGGGGCTGCAGTCGGTCATCCTTTCTCCGCAGCGGCGCGCGGCGGTGATTAACGGGATAACGGTAGAGCTGGGCGGGAAAGTCGGCGATGCCACGCTGGTCGAAGTGCGCGAGAGCAGCGTGGTGTTGCAGAGCGCGCAGGGTAAGCGCGTGCTGGAGCTGTTTCCCGGAGTGCATCTGAAGAAAGTGGAAACGGCGATGCCGCAGGAAGCCGCACCAGCAGTGCCGAAAAAGAAAAAAGAAGCTAAAAATATAAAAGCATCCGGGCCTGCAAGCCAGGAGCAGAGCAACAAGGATGAGAGGGAACGCAAATGAGGCAATTGTTCGGAGTAGCGTTACTGCTTTTCGTGGCGGCGTGCTCGTCGCCCAATGTAAAAACGAAGACCGCCGTCAAAATCAACAACGAGATGGATGCGCTGGTCAACGAAAGCGTCACCCCCAGCAAGGCCGAGGCGGTGGATACTGCATTGCTGCCCCCGCTGAAGATGATGATGCCCAAGGTGGAAACCAGCCCGCTGGAGGCCCGCTTCGACCTGAACGTCAACAATACTCCGGCCAAGGAGGTGTTCGCCGCCATCGGTTCGGGTACGCGCTATAACATGCTGCCGCTTCCTGAGGTGGAAGGAAATATCACGCTGAATCTCAAGGATGTGACGGTGTTTGAAGCGCTGGACACGATACGCGCTTTATACGGTTACGAGTACAAGGTGGAAGGCAAGAGCGTCTATATTCAACCCGTGACGCTGCAAATCAAATTGTTCAAAATCGATTATCTGGCGGCGATGCGCGACAGCTCGTCTTCCCTCTCCGTGAAAGCTTCGGGACAGGCTGTGGCGACTGCGGGTGCAGCGACAGGGACGGCAACAGGCGGCGGGGGCAACTCAAGCTCCATTTCGACCAAGCAATCCCCGTCCGAATTCAATTTCTGGCAGAACCTGCAGGACTCTCTCGATTCCATCGTCAAGTCCAAAGACAAGAGTGTCGTAATCAACCGTATGTCGGGCGTTATCGTTATCCGCGCCATGCCGGAAGAGCTGCGCAATGTGGCGGAATTTTTGAAGGCATCGCAGCTGGCAGTCGAGCGCCAAGTGATCATCGAGGCGAAATTTGTCGAGGTGACGCTGAGCGACAGTTTTCAGTCCGGCGTGAATTGGGGGGTGTTCGGTTCGAACAGTGCCAATAATCATTATTCCGGAGGCGTCGTTTCGCAGGGCGGGACGATGCTGCCGAATGCGGCGGGAGGGGCAGCGCAATCACTGAGCAACTCGTCCATCACGGCCATCCCGGGCTCCAATCTGGGCGGTGTTGCAACCGGGGCGTCGAACTCGCTTTTCGGTATGGCTTTTCAGGCGAGCAATTTTTCCGCGTTGCTGAATTTTCTGGAGACGCAGGGCAGCGTGCATGTACTGTCCAGCCCGCGCATCGCGACGTTGAATAATCAAAAAGCCGTGCTGAAAGTGGGCACGGATGAGCCCTATGCCACGGGCTATACGCCGGGTACTTCAACCACGATTGCGGGCGGAAGCAATACCCTGCCCACGCCGATCTATACGCAAATTTTCTCGGGTATCGCATTGGATGTGACTCCGCGCATCAACGAACAGGATGAGATCATTCTGCATGTGCATCCGTCCATCAGTCAGGTGACTTCCAAGGTTAAAGATACCGGTGGCGGCACAACCCTGCAGATGGCGTCTACCAACATCGAAGAAACGGACAGCGTGGTGCGGGCCAAAGGCGGACAGATCGTGGTGATCGGCGGCTTGATGAGCCAGAGCACGGTGGAGTCGCAGTCCGGCTTGCCCGGCTGGATCAAGTCTATTTTCGGTCAAACCGGCAAAGTGTCGGAAAAACGCGAGTTGGTTATTCTGCTCAAGCCGACCGTGGTGGATAGCGACAAAGCTTGGTCCGACGACATCACGCGCAGCCGGGATCGCATGAACGGGATGTCGCGCTAATAGGAACTCATCAATGTATCTAGAGCACTTCGGTCTGCGTGAGTTTCCTTTTTCGCTCACTCCCGATACCAGCTATTTTTTCGCTTGTTCCAGTTATCAGGAAGCACTGAATACCTTGCTGATCGCTGCCCGCAGCGGCGAAGGCTTCATCAAGATCACCGGCGAAGTCGGTAACGGCAAGACTCTGCTGTGCCGTAAATTCCTCGCCACGCTCAATAGCGACAAGACATCGACCAATGACATCGGCACGCAGGACGCCTCTGTCGCCGGACGTACCGCAACAAAATTTGTCAGCGCGTACATCCCCAATCCCTATCTGGAGCCGCGCAGTTTGCTGCTCGCTTTGGCGGGGGAGTTTCGTATCGAATTGGATAGCGCGGTAGACCAGCATCAACTGTTGAAAGCGTTGACTTTCGCGCTGCTTAAATTTGCCCGTGAAGGCAAACGTGTGCTGGTGTGTCTGGACGAAGCTCAGGCGATGCCGCTGGAAAGTCTGGAAGTATTGCGCCTGTTGACCAATCTGGAAACCGAGAAGCGCAAATTGATGCAAGTGGTGCTGTTCGGTCAACCGGAGTTGGACGAAAACCTCAAACATAATTCTGTGCGTCAATTGCGTCAGCGCATCAGCTTTCAGTACGAGTTACAAGGTGTGCGCCGGGACGAGCTGGATCGTTATTTGCGCCATCGATTGCAGGTGGCCGGATATAAAGGGGAAACGCTCTTCCGCCCGGGTGCGGTCGCTTTGCTGCATCGCGTCACACGTGGGACGCCGCGTCTGGTGAATATCATCGCGAACAAAGCGATGCTGTTGGCATACGGGGAAGGTCGGCAGCAGGTGATGACACGACATGTGCGCAGAGCACTCGCGGATACACCGGAGGCGCACAAGGACTGGATGGTTTGGGTGTGGGGTGGTTTTGCGGCTCTGGTGCTGGTCATGCTTACTTTGATCGGAGTATGGCTGCAATGAGTGTGCTCAATCAGATGCTGAATGATCTGGAGAAGCGCGGAGCCAATGGCCCGTTGGCGGACATGCCTGTGCGCGCCGTCCATGCGCAGGGCAAGTCGCATATTTGGGCGTATGCCGCAGCCGGAGTGCTGCTGCTTGGTGTATGTGCTGCCGGATGGTGGCTTTTGTACCGGCCCGTTGCGGTGCCTGCGTTA
>JBAZYW010000195.1:0-4462 GCA_041659125.1 Gallionellaceae bacterium
ATCATGGCGAAGGTGTTGGCGAAACGCGCCAGAATGATCTTGCGCAAAACCGGGCCGGTCGGCCAGATATTCAGCTTGAAATTATCGACGTGATATTGCAGACCGGGATCGAGGATGAGTGCGCCTTGGTATGACCCGAACAAAACAAAGGGAAGCGCAATCAGGAGATACCAGTAATTGACGAAGAAGGAAGAGGTGGCCAGCAGTAGTCGCGTTTGGAACGGAATTTCCTGCCCCATGCCTTGGATGAACCCGACCAGTTGCGGCACGAGGTAGATCATCAGAAAGAACGTGACGGCGATCACCACGGTGCCAACGAAGGCCGGGTAGAGCATCATGTTTTTCGTTTGTGCGGCCAGCTCGTCCTGCCATTTCAGCGCCTCGGTAAGCTGTCTGAAGGCATCGGGTAGTTTTCCGCTTTCTTCGCCGGCATGAGTCAAGCTGACGGCGACTTTGTCGAAGGCATTGGGATGCTGCGCCATGGCCTGCGATAGATTTTTTCCATTCTCGATGGACTCTATCAGGGTGACGATGGTCTCGCGGAAGATGGCGTCTTCCATGCTGTCGCGCAGGTCGGCCAGGCATTCCAGCAGCGGAACACCCGCGCGGGTGAGCTGGTCGAGATTGAAGAAGAAGGTGATGAGGTCGATGCGCTTGATTTTTGAGCGGACGAAGAGCAGCGCGTGTTTTTCTTCCTTTGCGCTGATCAAATCGAGCCCGCTGCGCTTCAGGTGTAATTCAAGATCAATTTGATTGGCTGCATCCTGCAACCCTTTCGTACATTTGCCTGCTGTGTCGACTGCTTTGTAGGAATACATGGTCACGCTGCCTTTCCCTTACGTGCGGTCGCTCAGGTCGACCACGCGCGCGACTTCGGCGATGGAGGTGTGGCCTTCGATGATGCGGCGTATGCCGTCTTGCGCGAGCGGGCGGAAGCCTTTTTCCAGCGCGGCATTTTTCAGATCGCGGATGCTGGTGCGGCGCGAGATAAGATCGTCGATATCGCCATCGATTTTGAATATCTCCATGATGGCGCGCCGCCCTTTATAGCCTTGATGGTTGCATTGCGCACATCCCGCCGCACGACAGAGGGGCGTGCTGTTGTCATGAGCAGGGCCGAGTATTTTGCGTTCGGCGCTGTCGGGCTGATAACTCTCTTTGCAATACGGGCACAAAATACGAATCAGGCGCTGCGCAACGACACCGATGATGTTGCCAGCCATGATGTCCGGCTGGATGCCGATGTCGAATAAACGCGGAATCGCCCCGATGGCGGAATTGGTGTGCAACGTGGAATAGACCTGATGGCCGGTCATGGCCGCGCGGAAAGCCATTTCGGCGGTGGGGTGGTCGCGAATCTCGCCGACCAGAATAATGTCCGGATCTTGTCGCATCAGGGAACGGATGCCGCTGGCAAAGTCCAGTTTGGCGGCTTCGTTCACCGAGTTTTGGCGGATCAGCGGAATGGGGTACTCCACCGGGTCTTCCAGCGTCATGATGTTTACCGATTCGGTATTGACGTGGCTCAGTATCGAATACAAAGTCGTCGTCTTTCCGCTGCCGGTCGGCCCCGTCACGAGTACGATGCCTTCCGGTTTGGCGATGATGCTGCGCAGCGTGGCGAATGCGCTGTCGTCGAGTCCGAGCTGGTTGATCGGCACGATGCCTTTTTGCCGGTCCAGAATGCGCAGCACGAAATTCTCGCCGTGGGTGGTGGGATGGGAGGCAACGCGAAAATCGATGGGTCGCCCTGACAGGCGTAACGAGATACGCCCGTCTTGCGGCGCGCGCGTCTCCGCGATGTTCATGCCGCTCATGACTTTCATGCGCACAACCATCGCAGGCCAAAAACTTTTGTGCAGGCTGCGTACTTGGCGCAACACGCCATCCACGCGATAGCGGATGCGTAGAAAGCTGCTCTCGGGTTCGAAGTGGATGTCGGAGGCGGTCTGTTGTACGGCTTCGCTGAGCAACGCGTCGATCAGGCGCACGACCGGTTGGCTGAATTCGTTGCCACTTTGTTGCAGGTTTTGGTAGTCCATTTCGCCCGGCTCGATCTCGTGCAAGATGCCGTCGATGGAAAGTTCGAAGCCGTAGTGCTGGTCGATTGCGCGCAAGATGTCGGATTCGCTGGCGAGCTGGGTGACGAGATGGTATTCGCCTTTGAGCAGTGCGCGCACTTGATCAAGGGCGATAATATTGTCCGGGTCGGCAATTGCCAGCGTCAGATTTTTATTCGGCGCATCGACCGACAGCGGCAACAACTGGTAACGACGCGCGATGTCCTGGGGGATGAGAGCAACGGCGGCGGGATCAAGAATGATGCCGGCAAGATCGACGCTTTGCTGCCCCAGATTTTCCGACAGGATATCGCGAATAGTCGCTTCGGAAAGAAAGCCCAGCCGCACCAGCAGCCGCCCCAATGGTTGCGGTGATTTATGTTGTTCTTGCAGCGCGATATGCAGCTGATCTTCGCTGATTGCGCCTTTTGAGATCAGCAATTGCCCGATAGGTTGATGGGATGATTGCCGGGGCTCTGTCATGTCAATTGTCCAGAGCGGTGAGTTCGTTCAGGCGCTGTTGAGCTTGGGTGCGGTTAAAGCGGGAATGCGTCGTTGTGTCGAATTGCAGGGCTTGCAGATAATATTGTGCGGCGACTTTGCGTTGCCCCAGATGATCGAGGCTTATCGCGAGGTTAAAGGCAAATAACGCGTTGTTGGGTTCCATGGTCAGCGCGTTGAAATACGCCTGTTGCGCATCGGACCAGCGCGATTGTTCTACGTACTGATGTCCCAGTGCAAAATACAAGGCGGCAGAATCCGGTTGTTGCGAGATGAGTTGTTTAAGCCGGCTCTCTTTGCCGGCGGGGTCGCCGCTGCCCAATGCGGATAGGCCTGCATAAGCGATAGGGTCGCGTGGGTCGAGCACTAACGCTTGCCGGTAATAATGCACGGCGGCGTCATTTTTCCCCTGTTGCTGGGCGATGACGCCCAAGCCCAGCAATGCGTCGCGGTTATTGGGCGCTTGGGCGAGCACTTCGCGGTAACGCTGCCATGCGCTCGCGTAATCGTCTTTTTGGTAGGATTCGTATGCGCTCAGCAAAATAGAATCAATCGAGTCGGCTGCTTGCTGATGCCGGATGCTCAGTGTCTTTTCGTTTGCTTCACTAGCTTTTGCGCGGCGCGGGGCGCCCGTTTTTGCGACAGATTTTCGGGCGGTAGCTATGGGTGGCGCGATCTCGGGCAATGGCTCCAATTGGAGCTGTGCCGTGGCGAGCGGCGCAGATTTTTGCGCAGCGCTGACGGGGGCGCGAGCGGTAATGGGCAGCGCAGACAAAGAAGCGGTGTCGCGGAAGAGGCGTTGATCGGGCGGGGTGACTTCAAGGTGGATGTAGTAGCCGCCGCCTGCGGCAAGCAGCACGCCGGCGATGAGTGCGATGGGGACGATGCCAGAATGAGATCGCTTCTTGGCGGAAGTATCTTCTAATCGCATCTCTGACAGGTCGCTTGATTGCGACACAATCCTGCCGGACTTTTTGAGCGCATCAAGTAACAGGCTCACGGTTTTTGCTTGCCCTGTAGCTCGCGCTTGTTGTCGTTGAAAAAGTCGGCGGTGGGCAGGTTGTCGCGAAATTGTCCATATTCCCCGTCAAGGCTGGCTTCTTTGATAACGACCGGGCGCAGGAAGATCACCAGTTCCGACTTCACGTTCTTGTCATTGCGATATTTGAACAGATTCCCCAAATAAGGAATGCGTCCCAGCCACGGCACCTCGTCGGTCTGATGGTTGATTTCATCCTGCATCAAACCGCCCATGACGGCGATCTGGTTGTTTTCGATTTTCAACACAGATTCCATTTCGCGAGTTTGCGTCTGCGGGATCTGGCTGACCACTCCCGCTTTCGCCAGATCCGGATTGGGGTCGTTGACGAAGCCGAACAGACGCGTGATGGAAGGGCGCATATTCAGCAGCACGCTATCGTTGTCGTTGATTTGCGGCGTCACACTCATGGTGAATCCCACGGGCACGCTATTGGAGGTGGTGCTGTAGGTCGTGACAGCGGGCGCTCCTCCCGTGGAGGAGACGGTGGTGGCGTTGATGGTGAAATAGACGTAATTGTCCACCACCCTTAGCATCGCGGTCTGGTTGTTCATCACGCTCAGCTTGGGGCTGGACAGGACTTTGACTTTGCCGAACGACTCCATCAATTTGACGGAGGCGGCAAGTGCGCCCAGATCGGGGGTGGATGTCGCATAATTTAAAGCAAACAGGCTTCCGGTATTGGTCGCCGGTATCGTGCCGGTTCCCCCTTGGCTGAGTTGGAAGCCGCTTGTTCCCGCCGCGCTCAAATTCGACCAGTTGACCCCCTGCTGGTATTGCTCGTTTAGGCGCACTTCCACAATAGTGGCCTCGATCAGCACTTGGCGGCGCGAGTTGGCCATGATGTGCGAAACGAATTCCT
>JBAZYW010000196.1:0-4436 GCA_041659125.1 Gallionellaceae bacterium
ATCTCGGCGCTTTCCAGAAAATCGAATTTGGTGATGCCGATGCCGTGCTCGCCGGAGATCACGCCACCCAGATCTTTCGCCAGTTGCATGATGCGATCCACCGCGCCATAGGCTTGTTGCAGCATCTGGTAATCGTCCGAGTTCACCGGAATATTGGTGTGCACGTTGCCGTCGCCCGCGTGCATGTGCAGCGCCACGAACACGCGGCTTTTCAACACCGCCTGATGCAGCGCGGTGCAGCGTTCGAGAATAGGTTGGTAAGTGCTGCCGCTGAACATGTGACGCAACGGTTCGCGCACTTCGCGCTTCCATGAGGCGCGCAGCAGGTGACGCTGCACTGCATCAAACACCGTGTTCGAATCTTGAATATCTAGCGGAGCAAACGGACAAGTGGCGATTGGCGCCTCAAGATTGTCCAGAATCCATTGCCAGCGCACGCGTACTTCCGTCAACAGTTCGCGTGCTTGCTCCGGGCGGTTTCCCAGCAGTTCGGCGTTGCCCAGTTGCGCGTCGTCCTGATAATAAAGCGGCAGTTCGCCCGCAAAAAACTCATCCAACTCGCCCAACAGTTTTATTTTGTTATGCAACGACAGCTCGATGTTGATGCGCTCCACGCCGTCGCAATAATCGCCCATGCGCGGCAGCGGAATCACCACGTCTTCGTTGATCTTGAAGGCGTTTGTGTGCTTGGCGATGGCGGCGGTGCGCGCGCGATCCAGCCAGAATTTTTTGCGCGCTTCGGCAGACACCGCGATGAAGCCTTCGCCGTGGCGCAGGTTGGCGAGGCGCACAATCTCGGAGGCGGCTTGCGCTGCGGCGTTCTCGTCATCGCTCACCACGTCAGCCACCAGCACCATCTTCGGACGCGTGCCGCGTTTCGACTTGGTGGCATAACCGACAGCCTTCAGGTAGCGCTCATCCAGATGCTCCAGCCCGGCGAGGAAAACCTGTGCAGCGGGCGCGTTGTGGTTGATAAAGAGGCTGGTGATCTCGACGATGGCGGGAACGGCTTCGCGCACCTGTCCGAAAAATTCCAGACACACGGTGCGCGTGAATTTATATTCGCGGTGCAGAATGAAGCGCGCCGAGGTGATGATGCCGTCGCAGCCTTCTTTCTGAATACCGGGCAAACCCGACAGGAATTTATCGGTGACATCTTTACCCAATCCGGTCTTGCGGAATTTTCCGCCGGGGATGCTGAGTATCTCCGGCTCACCGTGCGGCGTCTTGCCGTCGGCCTCGAAACGGCTGATGCGGAAACGCGCCATTTCGATGTCGTGAATTTTGCCGAGATTGTGATCCAAACGTTCGATGTCCATCCACAAACCGTCCGGCGTGACCATTTTCCACGAGGCCAGATTGTCCAACGCCGTGCCCCACATCACCGCTTTCTTGCCGCCCGCGTTCATCGACACGTTGCCGCCGATGCACGATGCATCGGCGGAAGTAGGATCGACCGCGAACACCAGCTTGTCGGCTTCCGCTGCTTCCATCACGCGCCGTGTCACCACGCCCGCGCCGCAATGGATGGTGGCATAGGGCTGACTGAGTCCCGGCAGCGTGAGTACTTCCACCGCAGAGAGTGCATCCAGTTTTTCGGTGTTGATAACGGCGGCACGCTTATCCAGCGGCACCGCGCCGCCGGTATAGCCGGTGCCGCCGCCGCGCGGAATCAGGGTCAGACCGAGTTCGATACAGGCGCGCACCAGCGGCGCAACTTCTTCTTCCGTATCGGGATGCAGCACCACAAACGGATATTCCACGCGCCAGTCGGTGGCATCGGTGACATGCGAGACGCGCGCCAAACCGTCGAACTGTATGTTGTCGCGCCGCGTGTAGCGCGATAGCACGCGCAGGGCACGACGGCGTAATTGCAGCGTGGATTCAAATTCGGCTTCGAATTCGTTGATGGCTGCATGCGTCAATTCGAGCAGACGTTTGACGGGCAGATTATCCTGACGGCGCTCCTCGATGGCATTGAGGCGGTGGCGCAACGCGCCGACCAGCGCGGCGCGGCGCGTGTTGTTGCCGAGCAGATCGTCCTGCAAATACGGGTTGCGATTGATGACCCAAATGTCGCCGAGCACCTCGTACAACATGCGCGCGGAACGCCCTGTACGGCGTTCATCGCGCAAAGTGTTGATGATGTCCCAAGCCTCGTTGCCGAGAATGCGAATGACAATCTCGCGGTCGGAAAACGAGGTGTAGTTATAAGGGATTTCGCGCAAACGGGCGGTCATTGGTCGGCTTTCATTCAACAAGGCGCGCATTTTACCGCAATGCGCCGCATTGCTCGACCCTCACTGAAACAAGGTCGAACTGATAAGCTGTGAACATGAAGAAAATAGACACAGACCGCTCCCTGCGCCTGTTCTTTGCGCTGTGGCCGACCAAGGCAACGCGCACTGCACTAGCCGCATGGCAACCCCGGCTACGCGAACAGTGCGGAGGCAAAGAGATGCGCGCGGATACGCTGCATAGCACCTTGGTGTTTCTGGGCGAGGTTGCAGCACACCGCTTGGAAGCGTTGCTGCTGGCGGCGCAGGAAGTGACGGGTAGCGCATTCGAGATTGAGTTTAATGTGGCGCGTTATTGGGGACACAACCATATCGCCTATGCCGCGCCGCAGATCGTACCGATTGAACTGACCGAGTTAGTGCACACATTGGAACAGCATTTGCGCAAACATCACTTTCATTTCGAGCCGCGCGAATTTAAACCGCATGTCACCCTGCTGCGCCATACCCAATGGAGCGATGCGCCGTTGCCGCAGATGAACACAGTGCGCTGGCCTGCCCACGAATTTGTGCTGGTGCAATCGCTAAGCGACGAACAGGGGCCGCGTTACGAAGTGCTGGCGCGCTTCGCGCTGCGCGATTAATTGCCGGGCGGAAGAATGCGATTGCCGACCTGAAGCTGGCTGGCAGTCTGATAAGTGGCGAGAAGACTCTGCTCCATGTCGCCCGCTTCGTTCGGCTTCAAGCCTGCCGAATTGCCGACGCGGCGCGTGAGATCATGCGACACCCAGCCGCGCGGCGTGATCCAATCGAGAACGTCACCGCGCACGGAGAGCGCAGCGCGTGACTCTTTGCGCGTGTCATCCAGCAACGAGCGCCCCAGACCGGCGTAGGCGGATGCCCATCCGCCCGCATCAATCAGCGTGGGCAGGATGTCGAACTGGCTGCCGACGCGATCATCGATGCCGCTGCTGATTCCCGGGCCGACGATCAGCAGCGGGACGTGAAATAGATTGGGCACATACTCAACGTGCTCGACGAATTCATCCGCGTGGTCTGCGGTGATGACGAAGATCGTGTTGTCGTAATACCCGGCTTTTTTGGCCGCCTCGATGAATTGTCCCAGCGCCCAATCCGCGTACAGCAACGAGTTCAAAAACGCCTCGCGGTCGGAAGTGCCGGTGTATTTATGCCAGCGTTCATCGGGGATGAGCCAGGGCACATGCGTGGTCGAAGTGAAGATAAAACCCAAAAAAGGTTTATGCGCTGCGGCGAACAGGCGGTGCGCTTCCTGAAAGGTGTTGTGATCCCACGTTCCCCATGTCGATGCCTTTTTTTGTCGCTCATGCAAATTGGGGAGATCCTGCGCGCCGCGATAAATCGAGAAACCGGCGCGTGCCGCGATAGCCTCGAAACGCAAGGAACCTCGATCGCTGCTCTGTAGTAGAAAGGTCTCATAGCCCTGCGCAAGCGCCAATTCGCCCATGAAACTTTGCCGGTTCTGCTCCAGCCCCTCCCCCAGAAAAGGCATACTGGGGAAAGTCGGCTGGCTGGCGAGTATCGCTTCTGCCCCTTGGATCGAACGCTGTCCATTCGCATAAAACTTGGTGTACAGACGCCCCTGTTTTGCCAAGGCGTCAAAATTGGGCGTTACACCGAGAGGCGGCAATCCACTTTGTTGGCGCATGGCGTCGATGTGCAGCGCTCCCCAGCTTTCCAGCATCAACACCACTACGTTAGGCTTGGGCTTGGCGGTCGCGGCATGTGCGGGCTGCAAAAGCGGATAGTCTTTATTCGAAAAAATAGAATGGTCGCCCGCAAGTTGTTGCTGCGTGAGCGCTGTCGCCTGCTCTTGCTGCATAAAAGTCTTGAGCGGGGGAGGCGTTTCAGTCAAGGCGCGTGACATCGCAAATGCGCCATTCAAGGCAAGGTAGCCTTGTGCGAGCGAATCGGAGAAAAAAGCTTCGCCCACGCTGATCGGCTTGCCTGAAAATCCGCCGCGCCCTACTACCAACATAAAAACAAAGGCGACCGGCAAGATCGCCAAGCGTAGCCACGGGCGCGCAGGACGAGAGGGGATAGGGGCGAGAACGCCGCGCCAGAGCCATGCGCCCAGCAGCGTCGCACCAACGAACAGCAGCAACGAACCGAGATACTGGCTGAAGGCGATGCTCACCATCGAATCCATATCCGCCGCCA
>JBAZYW010000197.1:0-4423 GCA_041659125.1 Gallionellaceae bacterium
AAGCGCAATTTCTGCGGCATATTTGATCTGATAAAAATGCGGCAATTCTGCCGCAGACCTTTGTGCTATGAGTCTGGACATGCGCGCGATATTTTCCGATTCGTCGCCGATGCGCTCCAGATCGTTTATGGTCTTGATGATGGTGGTGACCAGGCGCAAATCGTTCGCCGTGGGTTGGCGCCGTACCAGAATGTCGGTGCAGCGTTCGTCGATCTCTACTTCCATCGCATTGACCGCATGGCCTGCATCGATGACCCGATCTATCGCAGCCGGGTCGCCGCTAGAGAGCGAATCCAGTGCGAAGCGGAATTGATTTTCAACCGATGCGCCCATTTGCAGTACGCTGGCACAAACGGCGCGCAATTCGGCATCAAATTGTGTGGAGGTGTGCTCGGGATATTTCATCTGGATAATTGGCTTGGTTCAGGTCGAAATGAGTCGGCACGATACCGTATCATCATGACAAATTTGTTACTTGCCGCAGATTCACGCTGCGTGGGCTTTGTTGGATATTACAAACAGCCCGAGAGTTTTTGTCTTCAGCAGTTTGGCAAAGTCATCGGCAGATACAGGTCGGCTAAAAAAATATCCCTGAATGAAATCGCATTGGAAGTCGCGCATGAGTTCGAGTTGGCGCTGATTCTCCACTCCCTCGGCCACGACCTCCAAGTCGAGGGCGTGGGCCATCGCGATGATGGCGCGGGCAATCTCGCCATTGTCCGATGGCGTGCCCATGTCTTTGACGAAAGAGCGGTCGATCTTGAGAATATCGAGCGGAAAGCGCTTCAAATAGCTCAGGGACGAATATCCCGTGCCGAAATCATCAATGGATAGGCGTATCCCCATGGTTTTTAGTTCGCGCAGGGCCTTCACCGTGTTCTCCACGTCGTGCATCAACATGCTTTCGGTTAATTCCAACTCAAGGCAGTCCGGCTGCATGGCGTTTTCGGCAAGCGCTTGGGCGACTTTTGCGACCAGATCACCGCGTTGGAATTGCCGCGCCGACAGATTGACGGCAAGACGAATGGAGGGAAGCCCGGCATCTATCCATGTGCGATGCTGGCGGCATGCCGTTTGCAACACCCAGTCGCCGATTGGCTCGATCAATCCGCAGCTTTCCGCCGCTGGAATGAATTCTCCCGGTGGAATATTGCCTTTTTCCGGATGGTTCCAGCGAATCAATACTTCAGCCCCGATGATGGCGTTGTTCCTAATATCCACCTGCGGCTGATAGTGCAGGTGGAATTCATCCTGTTCGAGCGCCCGATGCAAATCGCTTTCCAGCGAGAGTTTATGCATCGCCCTGAAATTCATGTCTGCACAGAAGAACTGATAATTGCCCCGCCCCAGATCTTCCTTGGCGCGATGCATGGCGACATCCGCATTCTTCAGCAGATCGTCCTCGGTGGCGCCATCATTGGGATAAACGGCGACCCCGATGCTGGCGGTGAGATAGATCACTTGTCTGTTCAGCGTGAACGGCTGCTGCAAAGACTCGATGATTTTCTTAACGATGGAAGCGGTATCCTGGCTGTCCTGAATGCTGTGTACCAGAATCAGAAACTCGTCTCCGCCCACCCTTGATACCGTGTCGATCTCGTACATCACCCGCGCGAGTCGCTCGCTAACTTCGAGCAGCAGTTGATCGCCGATGGCATGCCCGAACCCCTGATTGATCGTCTTGAACTGGTCGATGCCAAAATGCAACACCGCGAGGGAGTGCGTGCCTTCGCGTTGTGCGAGCATGAGCGCCTGCTTGAGGCGGTCGCGAAACAGCGTTCTATTGGGCAGCCCCGTCAGCGTGTCGTGATGCAAAGCAAATGCGGCAAGGGATTCGGTATGGCGCAGTGCGGAAACATCCGTCGCCGCACAAGTCACTCCGGTGGTGACGCCGGCATCGTCCAGAATAGGCTCAACTGAAATGTCGTAGAAGTACAGGCGTCCATCGCACTGGATTTTAATCTCGCTGCGGTTTTCATTGCCGGAGTTGAGCACCCCGTTCTTCAGTTCGCTCAGTTGAGCGGCGTCTTCCGGCAGGAACAGTTCGCTATCCGTCTTTCCGAGCATGTGTGTTTCCTGCATGCCGGCCAGCGGGTTGTAGACCCATGTATAGCGCAATCCGACATCCTGACTCGAAACCGATATCGGTGAATTGCTCAATGCCATGCGGAAGCGTTTTTCGCTGTCTATCAGCGAGCGTTCCATTTGTTGCTTTTGCAATTTGCTTTCGGTGACATCTGCGATCATCAGCATCATGCCGCTTATCGCCCCCGTGGCGTTTTTCAACGGGGTCGCCCATAAGTTGATGATCTTTCTCAGGCCGTAAAGTCCGAATTGGCCGGTGATTTCTTTTTTGAAGAAACTTTCGCCGCACATCACTTGCTCAAATACTTCCTCGAACGGCGAGTCGTCAAGCGGGAAGGACTTTCCCCGCATCTCAATCTCGCTCCATCTGAATATGTGTTCGGCCGCCTTGCTCCACAGGGTCACTACCCCGCCGTTATCCACCACGATGATCGCCAGCGGAGAGGCGTTGATCATGGCTTTTAAACTTTCGCTGGCTTTTTGCAGTGATAGCCTGATTTTGCTGCGATCCGTAGCGGAGCGCAAAACGACCAATATGGCCGAGCGTCCCTCCCATTCGATTCTGCTTGAGCGCATCTCCACGGTGCTCACTATGTTTTCGGCCGCAATCTCGATTTCGACGGTTTCATTCTCGACGGGATTGAAGCCGAACACTTCGCCTTCCAGCTTCTTGGCTTTTTTGCAGTTGAACATCTTGGCCGCCATTTTATTGGCGAAGCGGATGATGCCGTCGCTATCCACAACGATCAGTCCGTCGGCGTTGTTATCCACCATCTCGTTGTAGAGCAACTGGTTGGCCAGCAACGCATTGGTCTGGTGTTTGAGAGATTCCAGCAATGAGAGGATTTCGTCGTTGCGCTTGCTCATAGTCTGGTCTATTGGATGTTGATGACCGCAAGCGAAACATCGTCGTGCGGTTCCAGCCCTTCGAGGAAAGAGAGCGTGTTTAATTTGATCTTGTTGAAGATGCTGCGTTCCTTGAGTTGTCGGGCAATTATCTGAATCAATCTTTCTTCACCGAAACATTCGCCCAGTGAGTTTTGAGCCTCGATCAAGCCGTCGCTGCATAGAACAACAGATTGAATGCCGGACAACTCAAATTGCCCGGTCTGCGAATTGAATTCGGCGGGGTCGGCTATGCCGAGCGGCAAATGGAACGACTCGCACTGACTGGCGATTTTGCACTGTCTATCCACAAGCAGCGCAGGCGGGAGGCCGCCATTCCATATTTCAACTCTGGAGTTATCCGCCTCAAGACGCAGCGCCATGGCAGAGCAAAACTTTCCGGTCGGCATAAATTCGTACAGCTTGCGATTCAACTCGGTGACGATCTGCCCGATTCCAAAGCCATTGCGTGTCATGGCAAAGAAAATATCCGAAACGGGCAAAGCGCCCATCGCTGCCGCCAGACCGTGACCGGTAAAGTCGCCCAGGAAAACATGCAAGTGATTCTCCGGGGTGCGCTCGAAGATAAATAAATCGCCGCAAAAGTGTCCCGCAGACAAACTCCAGAAATCCAGAAAATCGACCACTTGCGGCTGTCGTCTGGTGATGGAGTCGAACATGTGTTTGGCAAGCCGGATCTCCTGCTCCGCATGGCGGTGGCTGAAATCCAGACGCTGATATAGCTCATTGATGCGCAGGAGTAGCAGTATCTTGGCCTTGACGGCATGAGTATGAAGAGGGTGCTCGATAAAATCATCCGCCCCGCATTCCGCAAAGCGTGCCCATGCTGTCGGGTCTTGAACGGGCATCAGCAAGACAACCGGTTTATGGCTATTCTTGTAGTCGTTCTTGATGAGTCTACAGCACTCGTACCCGCTGATTCCGGGCAGATTGGCGTCCATGATCAGCAGATCAGGATTTTCCAGCATGGCACTCAGCACTTCATTGCCATCGTTTACCGAGCTGAACTCATGCCCCTGCGCAAGCAGCAGCGCACTTAACATTTCGAGGTCGGCGGCATCGGTATGGGCAAGCAGTATTTTCATATCTTTCTACTCCAAATAACTTTGCCGGAAAAATGGAAAATTCCCGGGCGCTTGGCAAAGATACGTTATCAATTGATGGTGAACATTTTGTGAAAACTCGCAATGTCGAATGTACGTTCCGTCACGGAGCTAGGTCTGGACAGAGTCAGCGATTTATTCGCGGCTTGGACGTGCTCGCGTAACACGAGCAGCATTCCCAGTGCCGAGCTATCCAGATATTTCACTTCTGCGAGATTGACGACGATATTGCCGATTTCCGAATTTTTCAGATGGCTTTTGTAAGCGGCCTTGAACTCGCGATGCGCATGAAAAGCAAAATGTCCGCTCAAATATATGGTGGCCGTGTT
>JBAZYW010000198.1:0-4418 GCA_041659125.1 Gallionellaceae bacterium
TGTAATTCGTAAAATTTACAGCTTGCGCTTTAGCCGCACGCCCCGATCGCACCGCAACTGGTACAAAATTCGCAGCCGTCTTTTTTGATCAGCGTGGCGTTGCCGCATTCCTTGCACACCTTGCCGATTAAGGGTTTGGTGCCGGTGGGCTTGATCTGTCCTTCGGGAATTTCCAGCACGCCCATCTGCTGCACCGGATAGCCGTGTTCGTCGAGAATGCCGAGCATGGCGTAGCGGTGGATGATGAGTTTGGCGACATAGGAGACGGTCGAAGGATAACTTTCCATCTTGGCACCGCCCGGCACGCGCGCCATGAAGTCGCCCAACGGCTCGCCGAAGTTAATCAGCTTGCGCAGCTTCATGCCGATCCATGCGGGGTCGATCACGCGCATGTCCAGACTCAACACTTTGCACAGTCCGTCAAGCGCGCGCGGATACACACCGGACAACCACATTGAATAGGGACGGCGTTGCGCATCCGGCAGCACCAGCTCTTTCAAGCCCAGCACGAAATCGTCACCGCTGCCCGCGTTGGAAATATCCACCGTCCAACTCATGGTACCGTCGGTGCCGGTCTTCGGTTCTTTCTTCGCAAACAGCGCATCCATCATCGGAGTGGTCACACCATCGGAAATCTCTAGTGCGCCCAGTTGTTCGATGCGGTATTTCAGCAGATGCGCGAACGCAGCCACCAAGCTCGGCATGCGCATCACCTCGCCATCGGGCGGCATCGGCATGTCGAAGGCATCGTCGCCCGCCGTCTTCATCAGCATCTCCAGCTTCATGCGTATCCACACCGGATCACGCGTGCGCATATCCATCGACAGCGACTTCGCCAGCGCACCCAGACCGCGCGGCTGCTCCGAGCCGTTCACCCATACCTCGAACGGATGATTACGACCATTGGAAGTATGCGATACGAACGCCACAAAACTGCCGAGCGGATGCTTCACCACCTGCGACGTCCAGCCTTCGCTGCCTGCCGGAAGCGAGGGGCGACCCGGCCAGCGCAACGACGCCAGCGCGGGCGTGGGCGCTGCTTCCAGCACGATGCGTCTGTCCTGATCGAATACAAAATCCTGCGGCTGCTCACCCTTGGGCTCCGGCGTGACGGACAGCACCGAGCCCAGCACGCTGTTCGGCCTATAGGTCGCCAAGCCCTTCAGCCCGGCCTTCCACGCCTCCGTATAAAGTTCTTTGAAATCCTCATATGGATAATCGGCAGGCACGTTGACGGTCTTGCTGATCGAGGTATCGATGAACGGCGCTACCGCAGCCACCATCTTCATGTGGTCGATGGCCGAAATCTCCAGCGCGGAGACGAATTCAGGCGGCAGCTTGCCCACATCGCCGCCCTGTTTTTTGAACACGCGCCAGGCGTGGTCTTCCACAGAGTAATCTTTGGTGCTTCCGTCCGGCATGCGTTTTTTACGCGTGTAAAACCACGAGAACGCCGGTTCGATACCGTTGGAAGCATTGTCGGCAAAGGCCAGCGAGATGGTGCCGGTGGGCGCGATGGACAGCAAATGGCTGTTGCGCAGACCGTGCTTGCGTATCTTATCCTTCAGCTCATCCGACAGACGCGAAGCGAAGCGCGGTGCAGCCAGATATTTTTCCGCATCCAGCAACGGGAATGCGCCGCGCTCAATCGCCAGCTCCACCGAAGCCGCATACGCCTCGTCGCGCATGATGCGCGTAATGTCGGCGGCGAAAGCACGCGCCTCGTCTGTGTCGTACCGAAGCCCCAACATCACCAGCGCATCGCCCAGCCCGGTGAAACCCAGCCCGATGCGGCGCTTGCTCTGCGCCTCCTGCTGCTGCTCCGGCAACGGCCACGCGCTCACATCCAGCACGTTGTCCAGCATGCGCACTGCGGTACGCACCAGTTGTTTGAACGGCTCGTAGTCGAAACCGGCATGGTTCGAGAACGGATTTTTCACCATGCGCGTGAGGTCGATGGAACCGAGACAGCAGCAGCCGTAAGGAGGGAGTGGCTGTTCGGCGCAAGGATTCGTCGCCTCGATCACTTCGCAATAAGACAAATTGTTGTCGCGGTTCATCAGGTCGATAAACAGCACGCCGGGCTCGGCATGGTCATAGGTGCTGGCGATGATCTGCTTCCACAGATCGGCGGCGCGCACTTTGCGGTATATCCACTTTCCGTCGGCACGGCGTGTCGCACCGGCTTCTTTGATCGCGGCAGACGGTTCGGCGACATGCACCAACTCGAACTCTTCGTCCTTCTCCACGGCCTGCATCAAGGCATCGGTCACGCCGACGGAGATGTTGAAGTTGCGCAGATCGCCCTTGTCTTTGGCGCTGATAAATTTCTCGATGTCGGGATGGTCGCAGCGCAGCACGCCCATTTGCGCACCGCGCCGCGCGCCGGCGGACTCCACGGTCTCGCAGGAGCGGTCGAACACGCGCATGTAGGAAATCGGGCCGCTGGCGCGCGAATTGGTGCCTTTAACGTGCGCACCTTCGGGGCGGATAGTGGAGAAGTCGTAACCCACGCCGCCGCCGCGCCGCATGGTCTCGGCGGCCTGTTGCAACGCATCGTAGATGCCGGGCTTACCGTCGCTGGTGCCGGAGATCGCATCACCTACAGGTTGCACGAAACAGTTGATCAGCGTCGCCTGCATCTTCAGTCCGGCGGCGGAGTTGATGCGGCCTGCGGGCACGAAGCCGTTTTCCTGCGCGAGAAAGAAAGCCTCTTGCCACTTAGCCTGCTGCTCCGGCTTCTCGGCCTGCGCCAGACCACGCGCAACGCGGCGGCGCACATCCTGCACCGACGTTTCATCCGCTTCCGCGTATTTTTCCAACAGGACTTCGATACTGATTTCTTGCGGCATTGCTTGCTCCTTGCTGATGGGAGGGTTTAGCCATCCACCCGCTCCAACAAAATTTAACGGGCTACATTTTAATTCAAACACCAGCACGATCAGGGCGTGAAATTTCTCAAAAACATAAATTAAGCACTGGACAATGGCGAGGTGCATTGCCTAGTGAGACACAGCAGAAATGGGAGCGGCTCGATTGAATTTGCAACGGTCACTGTTACCAATTGTTACAATCCATCAATCCTTATGCTCCGAACCGTGTCATGACCCAAGCCGCAACCAAAGAAAATCTGCATCCGCGCAATCTCCACCGTGGCCGTTACGACTTCGCGCAACTCATCGCAAGCAGCCCGGAGCTGGCGGCATTTGTGGCGAAGAATGAATACGGCAATGAGTCGATCAACTTCGTTGATCCGGCGGCGGTAAAAGCGCTGAATCGCGCTCTATTGAAGCACTACTACAACATCAAAGAGTGGGATGTCCCCGCCCAATACCTGTGCCCGCCCATCCCCGGCCGTGCGGACTATCTGCACTACCTCGCCGACCTGCTGAGCGAGAGCAACAGCGGCACTATTCCGCGCGGCAAATCGGTGCGCGTACTCGACATCGGCACGGGTGCAAACTGCATCTACCCGCTCATCGGTCATGCCACGTATGACTGGCAGTTCGTCGGCACGGATGTCGATCCGACAGCACTGCACAATGCGCAACATATTTTAGAGGCGAATCAATTGGGCGATGCCATCGAGTTGCGCCTGCAAAAATCATCCACGGAAATTTTCTCAGGCGTGACCTATGCGGACGAGTTCTTCGACCTCACGCTGTGCAACCCGCCCTTCCATACCTCTCTGGCCGAAGCCAGACACGGCGCGCAGCGCAAATGGAAAAACCTCGGCAAAGAAAACGACAAACGCAAAAATCCCGTACTGAATTTCGGCGGTCAGAGCATGGAACTGTGCTGCGACGGCGGCGAAGAGGCATTTGTCACGCGCATGATTGAAGAAAGCGAATCGGGCAAAAACAACTGCCTGTGGTTCACCACCCTCATCTCCAAGTCCGCCACCCTGCCGCATGTGTACCGCAAGCTGAAATATTCCGGCGCGAAAGAAAATCGCACCATCGAAATGTCGCAAGGCCAAAAAAAGAGCCGCATCCTCGCGTGGACGTTTATGGATAAGCAACAGCAAAAAGATTGGTGGAAGCGCTGATCAAAAACAAATGGGATGCAATCCCATTTAATCAATTACTCGTTCAAGCAGAACGCTTCTGCTGCGCCTTCATGATCTTCGATAGATTGGTCTCAATCCAGTCGATCAGCGAATCGACCTGACTGCCGATCTCCACCCCCAACGGCGTCAGCGAATACTCGACATGCGGCGGCACGACCGGATATGAGACACGGTCGATAAAACCGTCCTTCTCCAGTTGCTGCAAGGTCTGCGCCAGCATCTTTTCGCTCACCCCGCCGATCTTGCGGCGCAAGTCGCTGAAGCGGTGCGTCCCTTCCATCAGCGCGACCAGCACCAGCACGCCCCAGCGGCTGGTGACGTGATTGAGAATTTCCCGCGAGGGGCAGGC
>JBAZYW010000199.1:0-4413 GCA_041659125.1 Gallionellaceae bacterium
ATCTCCAATGAAGGCTTGCCGTTCACCATCGCGGGACGGATCGCCGCAACCGGGCAACGCGCCACGACAGTCGGACGCTCGCACACGTTGGCAACCAGATCGTGATTGATGACCGGCGGCTTGGTGTGTTGCACGATGATGGCAATGTCGGCCTGACCGCCGCAGTTGATCTCGCAGCAGGAAGTCGAAAGGTGCACGCGGTTCGGCATTTCTTCGCGGCGGAACTCGTCGTACAACTCGTCCATCAGCGACTTCACCACACCGGAAGCATCGGTGCCGGGAATGTCGCAATGCAACCAGCCTTGCGTGTGGGCAATCATGGTCACCGAGTTACCGGTACCACCCACAGGGAAGCCGTTCTTTTCCAACTCGGCGATCAGCGGTGCAACCTTCTTCTCGTCCGACACCATGAATTCGATGTTGGAACGGATCGTGAAACGCACACGGCTCTCGGCGAACTTGTCGGCGATGTCGCACAGCAAGCGAATGGTATGCACATCCATCTGACGCTGCGTACCGGCACGCACCGACCACACTTCATCGCCGGTATGCGAGACATGGTGTAACACACCGGGACGTGGACGGTCGTGGTATTTCCAGTTGCCATAGTTCTTGGCCAGCACCGGATGCAGATATTTTTTATTGTCCGGTACGCCGGTCTCTTTTGGCTTGCGTTTTGCAGCAGGTGCTGCGGCTTGAACGGCTTGATTCATTTCATGTCTCCTCAGGCGGCTTGCTTCTTGGCGTTGATCTTGGCAACTTCGTCGTCCCAACCATCGGTACGCACATAGGGGTTCATACGCGGTGAATTGACCATCGCCGGATCAACATCGACCTCCAGCGCATCAAGGTAGTTGGCCAGACCGATACGCTCGATCATCTCGCCGGAACGCTCGTGCTCCAGCGCATTTTCGGCGAAAAAGTCGATGTGACGCTGGCTGAAGTCAACCAGCTTCTCGACATCCTCTTCGGTATCCAGCTTCATGAATGGAATGACCACGGTGCCCATCAGGCCGCCGATCTTCAGATGGCTCTTGCCGCCGACCAGCACGGTTGCGCCCTTGTCCGTGCCTGTTGCCAGTGCGCCGGTCATCACATTGAGGCAGTGCATGCAGCGCACGCAGTCCTGATTGTTGATCTCAATACCGTGCGTGGCGCTTACTGCCACAGTAGAGATGTGTTCACCGGTATTGATCTTCTTGAGCTCCTTGACCTGGAAGGTCTTGGTCGGGCAACGCGCCACCACGTCGTTCACCAATTCGTCCATGCCGTGTTTGACGAACCACTTCTTCGCCAGCGCCTCATCGGTGCGGATGTTGTCGCGCCATGTGCCGATTACGGCAATGTCGGAGCGTTGAATCGAGTTCATGCAATCGTTAGGGCAACCGGAAAATTTGAACTTGACCTTGTACGGCAGCGACGGACGGTGGATGTCGTCGAGAAAAGTATTCAGCACCGCGCGGTGCGCGCCAGCCTCATCGTAGCAGGACTGCTCGCAACGCGCCGCCCCCACACAAGACATGGAAGTACGCACTGCGGGGCCTGCGCCGCCGAGGTCGAAACCCATCTCGTTGAGCTCGTCGAAGGCCTTTTGCACATTCTCGGTCGTCGCCCCCTGGAACATGATGTCGCCGGACTGGCCGTGGAACGCAATCAGACCGGAACCGTGTTTGTCCCAGATGTCGCAGAATTGACGCAGAGTGTCAGTATCGTAGTGCATGCCGGGAGGAGGCATGATGCGCAGCGTGTGAAACTCGGCCGCATCTTTGAATTTTGGCGTGCCGTCTTCGTTCTTCAGCTCGGTGAAGCGAGGGATCACGCCGCCGCCATAACCGAACACGCCGACCGTGCCGCCCTTCCAGTAACCTTTGCGGGTCTTGTAGGACTCTTCCAATTGTCCCAGCAAATCGACCACGTAATCTTTGTCTTTGGCCAGCGCCTTCAGGCCGGTCACAAAGCTTGGCCACGGGCCGGACTCCAGCTGATCGAGGTTCGGGGTATCATGCATCTTCTTCGCCATAATTCTTCCTTTCAGTCGACCTGCCAACAGACGCATGCCAACAACTAGTTTCAATGACCCGGTAAATGTGGGTAGTGATTTAAACGCTTGATCCGACCGGGCTCTTTCGCCATCCCAAACCGGCGCGCCCAATTTCTTAATGGATGGGCATAGTACGGGGCATCAATCAAGCAAACTATCACCCGTAGCGGGTATTTTTTATAACCCTAACGGGTGGTATCGCAAAGTCCCCCAGTAGTATTTCAAAGCCGTAGCAAATGGGGATAGACTCTCGTCCCACATAAAATGCTCATTAGAGAGTCGTCATGGCGCAGATCAGCGAGTTGGCAAAGTTCAAAGTCCCCTTGGGCGGACAAGAAATAGAATTGCAGCAAATCGACCATGCCGAAGGCGGCATGAGCCTGCTGCGCATACGCATCCGCGAAAGCAAGCGCTTCACCATTTTCGACATCGATCCCGCCACCGCGCGGCAATGGGCGCAGGCGATGCAAGCTTGGGCCGACACGCAGGATGCCAACACCAAATGACGGACACTGCGCCCGAGATGGTCGACGCCGTGTTCGATGTCAGCGGCGGCATGCTTCCCTCCACCTATCCGTTCGCGTTATGGGCTGCGTTGGTGCGTCATGTACCCGCGCTGCAAGAGAATGATTCCGTCGGCGTCATCCCGCTGCGCACCGCCGCCAGCGCGGCTGGAATGTTGTTGCCCAAGCGCGCCAAGCTGGCGCTACGTTTGCCGGCAGCACTCGCCGGACATATCGACGCTTTATCCGGCCGGCAACTCGACATCGAAAGCGGCGCACTCCAGCTCGGCCAGGGCAAGTTGCGCCCGATTCAGGCTTATCCCACATTGCATGCGCATCTGGTGATCGGCGTCGATGATGAAATGGAATTTCTGCACGATGTGGCTGCGCGTCTGGACGAACTCGGCATCGCCGGAAAACTTCTTTGTGGCATGCGCAACAGTCTGACCGCGCCGGATCGCACGATCCATGGCTACAGTCTGGTGATCCACGATCTCAAAGCGGACGCCTCGCTGCGCTTGCAATACACAGGATTAGGCGCCGACCGCCGCTTCGGCTGCGGCATTTTTGTACCCTACAAAGTCATCACCGATCTGGACTGATGACGGCGTGGGATTTTCATTTAACGACGGAGGAAATGATGGGATACACAGTGGCTGGCAACGAACTCGAGACCGATGCAGACGGTTATCTGCTTGAGCCGGATTACAGCGAAGAAGTGGTGAGCGTGATCGCCGCTGCCGAAGGCATCGAGCTGACCCCCAAGCATTGGGAGATTATCAACTTCATGCGCGAACAATACCGCGAACACGGGCACACACCCAACTTCCGCAACATGCTCAAAGCGGTCAACGAATTCTGGCCGGAAGCGGACAGCAAAGCACTGTACGACCTGTTCCCGATCGGCCCCGCAAAGCAAGGTGCAAAAGTCGCCGGACTACCGCAGCCGCTGGGCAAGGGCGGTTATTAAACGCATGCGCATCAAAAGCAACTGGTTCAAACCAGGACGTGAGCACACCCCGGAGGAACTTGCCGGGGCGTTGTCGTTTGTGATTTATCGCATCGCCGACGACGCACTGAAGAACACGCGCAAAGCCAAGTTCGAGGTGGCTGTCGGCACGCAGTATTTCGCTTTCCTGACCGAATTTTTGCTGTTCCTGATTCAAATCGCGGATCGCATCGCTTTCCGGCGCTTGTCGGAAGAGGATCGATTTACCTTCACGTCAGAATTGGCGAACCGCATTGCGGAAACCCATGCGGAAAATGAGAGCCGTTTGCTGGGCGGTGAACTGGCTGAATGCAAACGCCGCTTCATCGATCGACTCAATCAGCGCGCAGGGGAATATGCCGAATTCGGCTATGACGAAAGCGGCCCCGATTTTTCTTTCACGCGTTACCTCGCCTTTTGCATGGATGAAGTCGTGGACGAAAAAGACAGCGGCTGGATCATCGACCAGATGATGAGCATCGCGGCCCCGGAAGCCGTGGACATGGTGGAAAAGACCTTTCGCAATCTGCTGGAAAGCGAACCGCGCCAGCCGCGTCGCCGCGCTTCCACCAGCGGCGACTGAATCACTTGCCGGTCAAATAACGTCAAAACGTGACAAACATTTCTCATAACTCTGGCGGTTTTGTAGGAGCGTGCCCTGCACGCGAAAGAGCACTGTCGCGTGCAGGGCACGCTCCTACACCCCGGCTCTTTGGCTCCAACTCATCCGGTTTAGGGTTTCCACGATGACTACCCCGTTCGACCTTGCCGACACCGATGCCTATTTGCGCTGGCGCGAACACAAGTTGGCGCACGCCATCGTCAATGCCGATGAGCTGATCGTCGAGATCAAAAATCCGCTGGAAGTAACGGCTTCCATG
>JBAZYW010000200.1:0-4413 GCA_041659125.1 Gallionellaceae bacterium
GGCGGATACGCGCAGGATCGGTGGGCATGGTGCGTATTTTCTTGGAGACCGTTGCTTCGTCTTCACGCAGGCTGATGGTGTTGCCATAGGACTTCGACATCTTCTGCCCGTCCAGCCCCGGCATACACGAAGACTGAGTGAGCATGGCTTGTGGCTCGGACAGGATCATGTTGCTGCCGCCTTCGAGATAACCGAACAGGCGCTCGCGGTCACCCAGGCTCAAGCTCTGTTGCTCGTCCAGCAAGGATTTTGCCGAGTTCAGCGCATCATCGTCGCCCTGCTCCTGATAACGCGTGCGCAACTCGGAATAGAGCTTGGCTTTCTTGCCGCCGAGTTTTTTCACGGCAGCCTCGGCCTTGTCCTCGAAGCCAATTTCACGCCCGTAAATGTGATTAAAACGGCGCGCGATCTCGCGGGTGAATTCGATGTGCGGTACTTGATCATCGCCTACAGGTACTTGCGTGGCACGGTAGATGAGAATATCCGCGCTTTGCAGCAGCGGATATCCCAGGAAGCCATAAGTGGAGAGATCCTTGCCGCTCAGCTTTTCCTGCTGATCTTTATAAGTCGGCATACGTTCCAGCCAACCCAGCGGGGTAATCATCGAGAGCAGCAGATGCAATTCGGCGTGCTCCGGCACTCTGGACTGGATGAACAAAGTGGCGCGCGCCGGATCAACGCCCGAAGCGAGCCAGTCGATCACCATATCCCACACGCTCTGTTCAATCACCTGCGGCGTATCGTAATGCGTGGTCAGCGCATGCCAGTCGGCCACGAAGAACAGGCATTCAAACTCCTGCTGCATCTCCACCCAATTTTTCAACACACCGTGGTAATGCCCCAAGTGCAAACTGCCCGTGGGACGCATTCCGGATAACACTCGATCAGCAAACATAGTCAGTACTCAAAACCCAAAAATAAAATTAATTAAACTGATCAGCCCGACCACAGGCGGTGCCAGCAACCAGCCCAACACCGGAGTGATCGCCAAACCGATCAGGATGAACATGCCATAAGGCTCGATGCTTGCCAGCTTGAATGCCCAGCGATGCGGCAACATGCTGATCGCGATGCGTCCGCCATCCAGCGGGGGCAACGGCAACAGATTCAGCACCAGCAAGATAACGTTGATTTTAACGCCTAATTGCGCCATTTCCAGCAAGGGTTCGGCAAAATAGCTGTCGGGCGTCATCCACGCAATTTTGGCCAGCATCCCCCATAACAGCGCCATAAACAAATTGGCTGCCGGCCCGGCCAATGCTACCCATAACATATCCTGCTTGGGGCGACGCAGTGCCGAAAAATTGACCGGTACAGGTTTCGCCCAGCCGAACAGGATACCGCCCAGCCAGAGCGTCAGCAAAGGCAACAGGATTGTTCCCACGGGATCGATATGCCGTATTGGATTTAGACTAATGCGTCCTTGCTGAAAAGCCGTCATGTCGCCGAAATGGCGCGCCACATAGCCGTGTGCGGCCTCATGCAATGTAATGGCGAACAGCACCGGAATGGCGGCTATGGCGATAGTTTGTATCAATGCGTCGAAATTCATTTTAACTTTCGTTTAATCGGTGATGCCAAAGTGACTCACTTCGCCCTTGCCGCGCCGCACCAGCACGGGCACCGCATCCGTCAGATCGATCACCGTAGTCGGATCAAGGCCGACCGAACCTCCCTCGATAATCAAATCGACCTTGGATTCCAAGTGCTCGCGAATCTCGTCAATATCGGTGAGCGGATGATTGGCATCCGGCAAAATCAGCGTGGAACTTAACAGCGGTTCGTTCAACTCCTCCAGCAGCGCCAAGGCCACAGGATGATCGGGAATGCGCAGTCCGACCGTACTGCGCTTCGGATGCTGCAAACGACGCGGCACTTCTTTGGTTGCCGCGAGAATGAAGGTGTAACTGCCCGGCGTATTGTTTTTCAACAAACGAAATTGCGTGTTGTCCACGCGCGCGTAGTGCGCCAACTCAGACAGATCACGGCACATCAGGGTCAGGAGATGCTTGTCATCCAAGCCGCGTATCTGACGGATACGCGTCAGCGCATCTTTATCCCCCAGATGACAGCCCAGCGCATAACCGGAATCAGTCGGATAAGCGATAACCGCACCCTCGCGCAGCAAGGCCGCCGCCTGCTTGATCAAGCGCGGTTGCGGATTATCGGGATGGATTACAAAGAATTGCGACATGAATTTTCCTAAACAGGGGCAACTTCCCACGCGCCCCAAATGGGCTTGCATTCTAACGGCAGGTCGGGCAAACGCCCCAAATCACGATAACTTTCACCCGGCCCGTGATAGTCGGAACCGCACGAACAGAGCAAACCGAACTCCGTGGCATAACGGGCGAACTCGGCATATTGCGGCGGCGTATGGCTACCCGTCACTACTTCAATCCCCTGACCGCCCATCTCGGTAAATTCTTTCAACAACTCGCGCAATGTTGGCTTACCCATCGCTTTGCGCCCAGCAGTATAACGCCCCGGGTGTGCCAACACCGCGATTCCACCGGCACCGCGTATCCAGTCGATCGCATCTTGCAACGCCGCCCATTGATGCGGCACATAGCCGGGTTTGCCCTTGACCAGATAGCGCTTGAACACGCTGGCTACATCTTTGCAGTGTCCGGCCTCGACCAGATAACGCGCAAAATGAGTGCGTCCGATGATGTCAGGATTCGCGGCATAACGATATGCGCCTTCCAGCACACCACCGATGCCGCAACGCGCCAGCGATTCCGCCATCAATTCGGCGCGGTGCCGGCGGCCGCTGCGTATGCCGTGCAGCCCTTCAGCCAGTGCCGGATTCTTAGGGTCGATGCGCAAGCCGACAATATGCAAAGTATGGGTACGCCAGCTCACCGAAATTTCGACCCCGTTGATGAAGGCAATGCCACAACGCGCGGCAGCCTCCGCTGCTTCGGATAAGCCATCCACATCATCGTGGTCGGTCAACGCGAGGAATTTAACGCCGCGTTCGGCGGCTCGTGCGACTAGGTCGGCAGGAGATAACAGCCCATCCGATACCGTGGAATGGCAGTGCAGATCGTAATCAAGCATTAAAGATCGCCGCCGCCTTTTTTCATGACCTTGCCCTCTTCGGCGCGCTTGCGGCGCACTTCTTTGGGATCGGCGATCAGCGGGCGATAAATTTCGATGCGATCTTTCTCACGCAACACGGTGTCGGCCTTGCTCAACTTGCCATAAAGGCCGAACTTGCTTTTTGTCAGGTCGATCTCCGGGTATTTTTCCAGCAATCCGGAAAGTTTGATGGCATCGGCGATTGTCGATGCCGACGGCACGTCCAGCTTGAGCAGAGTCTGCTCGTGAGGCAAGGCATACACCACTTCAATTTTAATTTTGTTATCACTCATTTGTCGTATAGACCTTTTCTGCGCGGTGGGTAAAGGCATCCACAAAACTGTTGGCAACGTAGTGAAACACCGGGCCAACCAGTTTTTCCAGCAACTTGCTGGAAAACTCATAATGCAACCGGAATTCTATTTTACAGGCAGTTGGCGACAGTGCGGTGAAAAGCCAATGACCATCGAGATGCCGAAAGGGACCATCCTGCAACGTGATTACAATACTTTGCGGTGATTGACGCACATTCTCCGTGGTAAAGCTTTGTTTGATCTGGTGGTAATTGATATGTACGGTGGCATGCACCGTATTTTCCCCTACCTCTTCGACGCTGGCTCCGCCGCACCAGGGCAAAAATGACGGGTAATCCGCCACGTTATCCACCAGCGCAAACATTTGTTCCGCGCTATAGGGAAGTAACACAGATTTTTCAACTAATGCCATTGCTTCTCAAAGCCAATAATCCAAAGGCTGGTAGAATATCCCAACGCACCGCAAAATACACCTGCATTCCACTCAAAGCACATGAGCATCATACAAAATAAAAAAGCATTTCACGAATACTTCATTGAAGACCGCTTTGAAGCGGGACTCATGCTGGAAGGCTGGGAAGTAAAAGCTATCCGCGCCGGACGCGCGCAACTGAAAGAAGCCTACATCATCGTAAAAGACGGGGCGCTCTATCTGTTCGGATCTCACATCAGCCCGCTACTCAATGCCTCCACTCACATTCATCCGGATCCGGTGCGCACACGCAAACTGCTGATGCACCAGCACGAAATAGAAAAAATCATCGGCAAAGCACAACGCGCGGGCTATACCATCATGCCGTTGGATATGCACTACAAGGGCAGCCGCGTAAAACTCGACATCGGCCTCGCCAAGGGCAAAAAAGAGCATGACAAGAGGGCGACGGAAAACGAGCGCGAACACAAACGCGAGGCGGCGCAGGCGATGAAGAAGGAACGGCGTTAACAACAAAGCTATTTGTCCACGAAAAACACGAAAGGCACGAAATAAAACCCCTCTTTTGAACTTTTTCGTGCC
>JBAZYW010000201.1:0-4410 GCA_041659125.1 Gallionellaceae bacterium
GTAGCATAAAAAAATGCAAATTTTCCCGCCACAAAATCACAGTATGTGCTGATGGTGGATCGAAACCCCTATGTGCAGGCGGTTTTTTTGTATTGGCTGGACCCGCAGGCGCTATCTGAGCGCTGGCACTTTATCGGCGCCTCACCCGCATCAACAGGCAAACCGGGTGAATTTGAACATTTCATCACGCCGCTGGGCGTATTCGCGCACTCGCTTGGAAATAAAGATTTTCGTGCCGAAGGTACGCGTAATGAATTTGGCGTGCGCGGATTTGGTCGCAAGGGGATGCGTGTTTTTGATTTTGGCTGGGTTCAGGGAACGCGCGGATGGGGTTGCGGCGGGCAAAGTCAGATGCGTTTGCTGTTGCATGCGACAGACCCCGATTATCTTGAGCAACGTCTGGGCGAGGCCATGTCGAAAGGATGTATACGCATACCCGCGACACTGAATACTTTCATTGACCGCTACGGACTTCTGGATGCCGATTATGAACAGGCGCTGGCTGAAGGAGAGACGCTATGGGTGCTTCGTGCAGATCGAATTCCCACGCCGTGGGCGGGGCGCTATCTGGCTATCGTCGATTCAGGTATTACAAAACGTCCGGCGTGGTCATCCGCTCCCCCAGCCATTGCCCGGCAACGCAAGTCGGCAAAATAGTCTGATTCGGTAAATCCACGGTAGTGCGAGAGCTGCGCTGAATCAAATCCCGCCAAAGGAAACAGGGATGCGCTGTCTGCCGAACTGTCCTGTGAATTTTTCAAAGTGTCCGGCCATTTTTGTGCCGCAGTGCGGGCAGCTGCCGTCGTCCTTTAGCTCATAGGAGCGAATCTCATACCAGTCGCGCACGATTAGCGGTTTTTTGCAGGATGAGCAAAAAGTCGTATCTCCCTCAATGTCATGCACATTGCCGCAATAGACGTAGTGCATACCCGCGTTCAATGCGATATGACGGGCGCGTTCCAGCGTGGCAGGCGGCGTTGGCGGAATATCGGTCATTTTGTAATCCGGATGGAACGCGCTGAAGTGCAGCGGCACATCCGTACCTAGTTCTTTGACGATCCATTCGCTCATGCGGCGTATCTCTGCATCGGAATCGTTGTAACCGGGAATGATCAGCGTGGTCAGTTCAAGCCAGACCTTTGTTTCATGCCGGAGGTAGATCAGTGTATCCAGTATCGGTTGCAGATGTGCGCCAGTGAGCTTGAAGTAAAACTCCTCGGTGAAAGCCTTCAAATCTACATTCGCCGCATCCATCTTGGCATAGAAATCGCGGCGCGGCTGGTCGTGCATATAGCCCGCCGTCACCGCCACGGTCTTGATGTTGCGCTCGTGACAGGCATCGGCCACGTCCATCGCATATTCGGCAAAGATAACCGGATCGTTGTAGGTGAAGGCCACGCTCTTGCATCCCAGTTTGACTGCGCTGTTGGCGATGGCTTCAGGCGTGGCTTGATCGGCGAGTTTGTCGAAGCTGCGCGATTTTGAAATGTCCCAGTTCTGGCAGAACTTGCAGGCGAGGTTGCAGCCCGCAGTGCCGAACGACAGGATGCTGCTGCCGGGATAGAAGTGATTGAGCGGTTTCTTCTCGACGGGATCGACGCAAAAACCGGACGAGCGACCGTAAGTGGTAAGCACCATCATATCGCCCGCTCGTCCACGCACAAAGCATGCGCCGCGCTGACCTTCGTGGAGCTTGCAGTCGCGCGGACACAGGTCGCATTGGATGCGCCCATCATCCAGACGGTGCCAATACTTGGCCGGATATCTTTCGGCGCTGCTGATCGGTTCGTCCATGTCAGAACTCCTTATAGAAAATATTGCGTGCTAAATAGGTTGTTCGCGCCATTTGGTGACGGTATAGCGCGATAGTTTGACGCCTTCCGCCCAAAAATCATCGGATAGTCCGGCCTTGCGTTTGAGATGCGCCATGAACTGTCGCGGTTCAGGCAGCTGTTCCCAAACTTGCGGCAAGAAGGTGCTGCGATATCCGTTAAATTCAAAGATTACACCATCCACACCCGGGCGCAGTTGGGCCAGCGCATCGGCTTGGCTCTTAAACACCATCGGCTCAGTTGTCGATAGCAACGAAATCTCGATGTTCGTGATACCGAGCTCTTCCTTGCTCAAGGGGGCGAAACGCGGATCGCGCAAGGCGGCGGATACAGCGTTGTTTTTAACGTCGAGAAGCAGGGAACGATGCGGCTCCAGCGTACCGATACAGCCGCGCAATTCACCGTATTGGGTGAGAGTGACGAAACATGCGCCACGCTCCGCCAGCCACGGCGCGGATTCATCCGCAGCCTGCGACACGCCCACAGCGCTTGCAATTGCCGCACGTGCGATCGGCAGCAACACTTGGCCTTGCTCAGATGTGCCGTGTTCTGTTGTCATGCACAGTCTCCTTCGTGGATTCTTCTTCCGGGGTAAACGCGAATGCGGCATACCCCACTACCTGATCTTTGGAGCCGGCGGTATCGCCCGAGTTGCGCAGATCAAGCAGGTGCGGAGTGAGGCGGTGCTGTTGTGCCGCGAGGATCAGACCGTTGATGGGAGTACCGCCGCAGGCTTGCTCATGCGTCAACGGCTGCTGCAACTTGAGGATGGATTGCACCGTCTCGTTATCCACGCGCCGGGCGTCAGCATAGGGTAGGAAGTGTGAAAGATCGGAGCTGATGACGATCAGCGTTTCATCGCCGCCCCACAAGGCTTCGAGAACCTCTGCGACTTCCTCAGGTGTTGTCATGCCGACTGCCAATGGCAGTAAAGTGAAGTCGCCCAACACGCTTTGCAGGAACGGCAGTTGTACTTCCAGCGAATGCTCAAGAGCATGTCCCTGAGCGCTGACGGTGACTTGCGGCAGACGGGATGCGCTGCGTATTGCCTTCATATCCAGCATGATCCGTCCCAACGGTGTGTCGAAAGCCTCCACGCCGGGTAGCGCCAATCCGCGCACCGCGATTCGGTGGGTCGGGCCAAGTAGCACCACACGCCGGATATGTGCGGCAACGGAGCGGAGGGTGGCGTAAGCCGTGGCTGCAACGGCGCCGGAATATATATAACCGGCATGCGGCACGATGAGTGCCTTGGGAATCAAATCGTGAGGGAGGGCCTCATCCAGCAGTTGTTGCACGTCATGAGCAAGTTGCGCGGATTCGGCGGGATAAAACAGACCTGCGACAGCGGGCGGGCGGACGATAGGCATGACAATCTCCCTTTTGCAATGCTCAGAATATGGCGGCGGATAGGATGAAATCAAGGGGTATTTGAAAAAATCGAGTATCCAAAATCTGTGGTTGATTTTGCTAGGGACTGTTATGCATAAAAATGTGCATTCGTGTCGATTTGCAAAATGACTGATTTAGTGTAAATAAGAAGCGACAGATTGCAGGATGCATAGTAGAAAAAATTAACCGTTCTCGATATCCCATGCAGCGCATCATGTTGGAAATTCTGCGTGCAATCTTGCTTACCTTATCCGCAAGGAACATTATTCGTTCATGATAAAACGTATTCGTAGCGATCAACTTCAGCCTGGCATGTACATCCACGACCTTAATTGCGGATGGATGGATCATCCGTTCGCATTCAACGCATTTAAGGTCGATGACGAAAATACAATAGCGAAAATTATTGCCAGCGGCATTCGTGTGCTTTACATCGACTCCAACAAGGGGATGGATGTAACAGATGCGCAGACGCATGACGAGTTTCATGCGGAACTACATGAGCAGGTCACCAGGCTGGCGGAAAGCCACGTAGTGAAACCGCCTCCCTCTATCCCTCTGAAAGAAGAGGTCGTACAGGCAAAAGTCGTACACACTGAGGCACATAATGTCGTGCATCATCTGATGTCGGACATTCGCATGGGCAAGCAGATCGAAATAGCGAAGATGTCTCCGGTCGTTGAAAACATTACGGACTCAATCTTCCGCAACAAAGATGCATTCATCAGTTTGTCGCGCATCAAAAAGAAGGATGAATATACTTTCCAGCATTCCGTGAGCGTCTGTGCTTTGTTGGTGGCCTTCTGCCGCGCGATGCAATACGAGAAAGATGTCATCATGGAGGCAGGGACAGGCGGCCTGCTTCACGACATCGGAAAAATGAAAGTTCCGGACTTGATACTCAATAAGCCCGGCCCATTGAGCGATTCCGAGTTTGTGAACATGAAGTCCCATGCTGCTATCGGTCGCGAGATACTCAAGCAAACACCCGGAGTGCCGGAAATCGCAATTATGATTACGGGGCAGCACCATGAGCGTTACGACGGCACCGGTTACCCGGACAAGCTACAGAAGGATGAAATATCGCAGTTAGGGCAAATGGCCGCTATCGTGGATGTGTATGACGCGCTGACTTCCAATCGGGTTTACCACAAGGGTATGGAGCCGACAGCAGTACTGAAAAAAC
>JBAZYW010000202.1:0-4407 GCA_041659125.1 Gallionellaceae bacterium
ATAAAGATAGCCACTGCGGCGAATTCAAACTTGCCGTTCATCGCCTGTACGATGGCGTAAAAACCGGCAAACAGCGCACCTGTAGTGAACAGGTTCGGCAACAGATAGATACTGCGGCGGCGTAGGTCCATCGGCTGTTTACGCTTGTTCAGGTCGGTCATAGTAATTTATAGCTGAGCCAAAATTGTAGTCGTGGCGGATACTTTATCACCGATGCTCACCTTGACGGTAGCAGTGAGCGGCAGATACACATCCACGCGCGAACCGAACCGGATGAAGCCGTAACGCTGACCGCGCGACAACGCATCGCCCGCTTTCACGTAACACAGGATACGGCGCGCGATGAGTCCAGCCACTTGCACGAAAGTCACAACCTGACCTTCGGCGGTCTGCAACACGATCGCGTTGCGCTCGTTCTCCGTCGAAGCTTTGTCCAGATCGGCATTCACGAATTTACCGGGGAAATATTGCACTTTTTGTATCGTGCCATCCAACGGGCTACGGTTGGAATGCACGTTAAATACATTCATGAACACGCTGACCAGAATCGCATCGCGCTGACCGTAAGGATCTTGCGTGCGCTCGACCTTGATGACGCGGCCATCGCAAGGTGACAACACCGCGCCCGCCTGTTGCGGAATCTCACGCGCAGGATCGCGGAAAAATTGCAATACGAATGCGAAAATGATCCACACAGGAATCGACCAAGCCGCGCACCAAACGGTGGCCGCAATGGCAAGAATCAGAGTAATAGCCAGAAACGGCCAGCCCTCGCGGGCGATGATAGGGTGAGGATAGTTGCTCATTCTGAGTCGTTAGCCTTTAGTCGTTAGTCATTAGTTGAAAGAACTAGTCGCCAGCTGCAGAAAAGGGGTTGCCCTTAACTACCAACTAGCGACTAACGTCTACCGACTGCCTTTTAGTTCTTGGACTGATCGACCAGCTTGTTCTTGCCGATCCAAGGCATCATGGAACGCAACTGACCGCCTACCACTTCGATTGGATGCTCGGCATTCAAACGACGGCGTGCTGTCATTTCAGGATAGTTGGTACGGCCTTCCAGGATGAACTGTTTGGCGTAAGAACCGTTCTGGATGTTCTTCAAGCATTCCTTCATTGCAGCGCGTGCTTCATCGGCAATCACGCGATGGCCGGTAACGTATTCACCGTATTCCGCGTTGTTGGAAATGGAGTAGTTCATGTTGGCGATGCCGCCTTCGTACATCAGGTCAACGATCAGCTTCAGCTCGTGCAGACATTCGAAGTAAGCCATCTCGGGCGCGTAGCCCGCTTCGGTCAGTGTTTCAAAACCTGCTTTAACCAGTTCCACTGCACCACCGCACAACACGGCTTGTTCGCCGAACAGGTCGGTCTCGGTTTCTTCGCGGAAGTTGGTCTCAATCACGCCGCCCTTGGTGCCGCCGTTCGCTGCCGCGTAGGACAGCGCGATGTCTTTCGCCTTGCCGCTCTTGTCTTGATATACGGCGATCAGTGTCGGTACGCCGCCGCCTTTGAGGTATTCGGAACGCACAGTGTGGCCGGGACCTTTAGGGGCGATCATGATCACGTCTACGTCGGTGCGCGGCACAACCTGGTTGTAATGCACGTTGAAGCCGTGCGCAAATGCCAGCGCTGCGCCCGCCTTCATGTTCGGAGCCACTTCAGCGTTGTACACATCAGGAATGTTTTCATCGGGCAACAGCATCATCACCACGTCGGCGCTTTTCACCGCAGCAGCCACTTCGGCAACCTTCATACCGGCAGCTTCAGCCTTTTTCCAGGATGCGCCGCTCTTGCGCAAACCGACGGTCACGTTCACGCCGGACTCTTTCAGGTTCTGAGCATGAGCATGGCCTTGCGAGCCGTAGCCGATGATGGTTACTTGTTTGCCCTTGATCAGGGATAGGTCTGCGTCTTTGTCGTAATAAACTTTCATGTTGGCCTCTTTATAAAAAATCAGTTCTTAGTCGTTAGTCATTAGTCGTTAGTTGGTGCTGTCCGCTGCGCGGCTTTAACTAACGACTAATGTCTAGCGACTGCTTTCAACTCACAACTTTAATATGCGGTCGCCGCGCCCGATCCCGGAAGAACCGGTACGCACCGTTTCCAGAATCAAGTTACGGTCGATCGCGTGTAAAAAACTATCCAGCTTGGAGCCTGTACCAGTCAGTTCGATGGTGTAAGTCTTATCGGAAACGTCAATGATACGCCCGCGAAAAATATCCGCCATGCGCTTCAACTCCTCGCGCGCCTCACCCTGCGCGCGCAGCTTGACCAGCATCAATTCGCGTTCCAGGTGATCACCGTCGGTCAGGTCTATGACGGCCACGACTTCAATGAGCTTGTTCAGTTGTTTCTTGATCTGCTCAATGATGGCATCGGAGCCGCGCGTCACGATGGTCATGCGCGACAGCGTCTCATCTTCTGTCGGTGCAACCGTCAAAGATTCGATGTTGTAGCCGCGCGCCGAAAACAATCCGGCCACGCGGGACAACGCGCCCGCTTCGTTTTCCATCAGCAGAGAAATGATATGTCGCATTACAGCTCCTCCGCAAAAATCACTTCGGACAAGCCTTTGCCGCCGGGCACCATGGGAAACACGTTCTCGGTCGGGTCGGTGCGGAAATCCATAAATACCAATTCATCCTTGCGTGCGAACGCCTCGCGCAACGCGCCTTCCACATCCGACGGCTTTTCCACCAGGATGCCGACATGCCCATAGGCTTCGGCCAACTTCACAAAATCCGGCAAAGCGTCCATGTACGACTGCGAATAACGGTTGCCGTGGAAGAACTCCTGCCACTGGCGCACCATGCCCAGATAGCGGTTGTTCAGCGCAATTACTTTGATCGGCAGGCGGAACTGCTTGCAGGTGGACAGCTCCTGAATGTTCATCTGGATACTGCCTTCACCCGTCACACAGGCTACAGGCGCTCCCGGATGCGCCAGTTGCACCCCCATCGCCGCCGGCAGGCCGAAGCCCATCGTGCCCAGACCGCCGGAGTTGATCCAGCGACGCGGCTGATTAAATTTATAATATTGCGCGGCAAACATCTGGTGCTGCCCCACGTCAGAGGTCACAAATGCCTCGCCGTGCGTGATCTCATACAGCTTTTCGATCACATATTGCGGCTTGATGATCTCAGTTGAATTCTTGTATTTCAGCGAATTGCGGCTACGCCATTCATCGATCTGCTTCCACCACGCGGCCAACGCGGCGGCATCCGGCTTTTGTTTGCTGCTATGCAACACCGCAAGCAAATCACCCAGCACACTGCCGACATCCCCGACGATAGGCACATCCACCTGCACGCGCTTGGAAATAGAAGCCGGATCGATATCGATGTGAATGATCTTGCGCGGAACCGAGCCGAAGTGTGCCACGTTGCCGATCACCCGGTCATCGAAGCGCGCGCCCACTGCCAGCAACACGTCGCAGTTCTGCATGCCCATATTGGCTTCGTAAGTGCCATGCATGCCGAGCATGCCGACGAACTGATTATCGCTGGCGGGATAGCCGCCCAGACCCATCAGCGTGTTGGTACAGGGCGCGCCCAACAAGCGCACCAAGTCAGTCAGTTGTTTGGATGCATCCGCCAGCACCACCCCTCCACCCGCATAGATCATCGGGCGTTTGGCTTCAATCAAAAGCTGTGCGGCACGCTTGATCTGGCCGACATCGCCGTGCTGTTCCGGATTATAGGAACGAATATTGACCGCAGACGGATAGCTATATTCCGCTTTTTGATTCGACACATCTTTGGGAATATCCACCAAAACAGGGCCGGGCCGACCGCTTTTAGCCAAATAAAATGCTTTTTTCAGCGTACTGGCGATGTCTTTGGCATCCTTCACCAAGAAGTTATGCTTCACGCAGGGACGCGTGATCCCCACCGCATCCACTTCCTGAAACGCATCTTCGCCGATAAAACTGGTGGGCACTTGGCCGCTGATAACCACCAGCGGAATAGAATCCATATAGGCCGTGGCGATCCCCGTCACCGCATTGGTCACGCCCGGACCGGATGTCACCAACGCGACACCCACCTTATCGGTGGAACGCGAATAGCCATCGGCCGCGTGTACGGCCGCTTGCTCATGGCGCACCAGAACATGCTTGATCTTGTCTTGATTGAACAGCGCGTCATAGATGAACAACACCGCACCACCGGGATAGCCGAATACATATTCGACGTCCTCTTCCTGCAAACACCTGATGGCTATTTCTGCGCCTGTCAGTTCCATATCAACAACCCTAGCCGGAAACAATTAAAGAACCGCGCAAGATAAAGGCTGACAGCCTTTTGGTCAACCCCTAGCCGAGTCTAAACATCGTAAAAGGCTCAAATATCAACAGAAATTTGCTAGTATTCCGGCCTGTCCACAGGGAGCTTTCAAGCTGAGCAG
>JBAZYW010000203.1:0-4380 GCA_041659125.1 Gallionellaceae bacterium
CAGGTGCTTTGTACCACGATTTTCGGGAACGCCGCGCTGTGGTCTTGCGCCATCTCGGCAACTCTTACAGCCACACGCCGCGCGATTTGCTTGTACACCTTGCTGATTGCGCTATCCGGATCGGCCACCACAGTCGGCGTACCGGAGTCGGCCTGTTCGCGGATATGAATATCCAGCGGCAAGGAGCCCAGCAACTCGGTGTTGTAATCCGCGCACATCTTCGCGCCGCCGCCCGCACCGAAGATATGCTCTTCGTGGCCGCACTTGGAGCAGATGTGCGTGCTCATGTTCTCGACCAGGCCGATGATTTTCACATCCACCTTCTCAAACATCTTCAAGCCTTTTTTCGCATCCAGCAGCGCGATGTCCTGCGGCGTGGTGACAATCACCGCACCGGTCACCGGCACTTTTTGCGCCAGAGAAAGCTGAATGTCGCCCGTGCCCGGAGGCAGGTCGATCACCAGATAATCCAGATTGTCCCAAGCAGTTTGGCGCAGCAGTTGCTCCATCGCCTGTGTCGCCATCGGGCCGCGCCAGATCATCGGCGCATCATCACCAGCGATCATAAAGCCGATAGACATAGCCTGTATGCCGTGTGCCTGCATCGGTTCGATAGACTGCCCATCGCGCGATTTCGGTTGCCCGCTGATGCCCAGCATGGTCGGCTGCGAAGGGCCATAGATGTCGGCATCCAGCATGCCGACGCGCGCGCCTTCTGCGGCCAGCGCCAGCGCCAGATTCACCGCCGTGGTGGATTTGCCGACGCCGCCTTTACCTGATGCCACCGCAATAATATTTTTCACACCATCCACCAGCTTCACGCCGCGCTGCACCGCGTGCGGCACCACTTTGCTGGTGACGGTCGCTTCGATCTTGCCCGCGCCGGACAATGCGCCGCGCAGATGCGCCTCGACCAAGGCTTTGATCTCAGGCCACACGCTTTTCGCGGGGTAACCCAGCTGGATGTCCAGCGTCACATCGTTGCCGCTGACCTTCACATTCTTCACCGACTTGCCCGCCACAAAGTCTTTCTTCGTGTTCGGATCAGTCAATTGTTTGAGTGCTGCCTGTACGTCCGCATCAGTAAAAGCCATATTTTTCTCGTTCATGCAAAAACAATAAGGCCGCGATTTTACCCAACTTCCGCAGCCGCGTGCGGGTTTTGCTACAATCGCGCCTCGTTAAAGGAACCCGCCATATGACACGCAAAATACTCGTCACCTCCGCCCTGCCCTATGCCAACGGCAGCATCCACTTAGGCCATCTGGTCGAGTACATCCAGACCGACATCTGGGTGCGCTTCCAGAAAATGCGCGGCAACACCTGCCACTACGTTTGCGCCGACGACACACACGGCACGCCCATCATGCTGCGCGCCGAAACGGAAGGCATCACCCCGGAACAACTGATCGCCCGCGTGTGGCAGGAACACTACGACGACTTTGCCGCATTCCATGTAGCGTTCGACAACTACGGCTCGACCAACTCGAACGAGACCAAAGAATTCGCCCAAGGCATCTACCGCAAACTCAGAGCAGAACACTTAATCGAGGCGCGCTCCATCGAACAGTATTATGACCCGGTGAAGAACATGTTCCTGCCGGATCGTTTCATCAAAGGCGAATGCCCGAAGTGCCACGCCAAAGACCAATACGGCGACAACTGCGAAGTGTGCGGCGCAGCCTATGCACCCACTGAGTTGATCGCCCCCTACTCCGCAGTCTCCGGCGCGAAGCCGGAACTGCGCAACTCCGATCACTTCTTTTTCAAGCTCTCCGCCGATAGCTGCCAGCAATTTTTGCGCGAATGGACACGCAGCGGCTCACTGCAACCCGAAGCCGCCAACAAGATGCAGGAATGGCTGGGCGCTGAAGGCGAAAACAAACTCACCGACTGGGACATCTCACGCGATGCTCCCTATTTCGGCTTCGAGATACCCGATGCGCCGGGCAAATATTTCTACGTGTGGCTGGATGCGCCTGTGGGCTACATGGGCAGCTTCAAGCAACTGTGCGACGACAAGGGCATCAACTTCGACGAATACTGGAAGCAAGGCTCCAAAACCGAGCTGTATCACTTCATCGGCAAAGACATCCTCTACTTCCACGCGCTGTTCTGGCCCGCCATGCTGCAACACGCAGGCTACCGCACGCCTACCAAACTGTTCGCGCACGGCTTCCTCACCGTGAACGGCGAAAAGATGAGCAAATCGCGCGGCACCTTCATCACCGCGAAGAGCTATGTCGATCACATCAAGAATACCGAATACCTGCGCTACTACTATGCAGCCAAATTGAACGGCAGCATGGAAGATCTCGACCTCAACCTTGAGGATTTTGTGGCGAAGGTGAACAGCGACTTGATCGGCAAATACATCAACATTGCCAGCCGTTGCGCGGGATTCATCAGCAAGCGCTTCGATGGCAAGCTCGGCAATAGCGATACCGTTGCGACGGCCGAATTCCAGTCTGCATTTGCCAACAACGAAATCGCGCACTGTTACGAGCAGCGCGACTTCAGCCGCGCCCTGCGCGAAATCATGCGCCTCGCCGATGCGGCAAACCAATACATCGCGGAAAAGAAACCTTGGGACTTGGCCAAACAGGAAGGCAAAGACGTCGAGCTGCACGCAGCCTGCTCGACTGCGCTAACCCTGTTCCGCGACCTCACGCTGTATCTGAAGCCCGTGCTCCCCGAACTCGCCAAGCGAGTTGAAGCGTTTCTCAACATTCCGCCGTTGGCGTGGGATGGCAGCTGGAAAGCTTTGCCGGCAGGGCATAGCATCAACACCTACCAGCACTTGGCGGTTCGCCTCGACCCCAAGCTCATCGAAGCCATGGTCGCCGCCAATCAGGAAAGTTTAAAACCCGCAGCACCCGTGCAATCCGAGCAGCGCCATGCCGCTCATCAACAAAACGAAACGAAAAAAGAAATGACCCAAGCCGCAAAAGAATTTGAATCCTTCATCTCTATCGACGATTTCATGAAAGTCGATCTGCGCGTGGCGCGCATCGTCAATGCCGAACACGTGGAAGGCGCGGAGAAGTTATTGAAGCTGACGCTGGACATCGGCGAAGAAAAACCGCGCACGGTATTCGCGGGCATCAAGTCAGCCTACGATCCCGAAAAACTGAAAGGCCGCATGACCGTGATGGTCGCCAATCTCGCGCCGCGCAAAATGAAGTTCGGCATGTCGGAGGGCATGGTGTTGGCGGCTTCCGGCGAAACACCGGGACTGTTCATCCTGTCGCCGGACGACGGTGCCCAGCCCGGCATGCGCATCAAGTAACACACCCTCATCTGACCACCCGCATGGACTACGACGTTCTCATCATCGGCTCCGGCCCCGCCGGACAACATGCGGCATGGCAAGCGGCGCGCATGGGCAAGCGTGCCGCGATCATTGAACGCAAACCGAAGATCGGCGGTGCCGGCTTGCAAACCGGCACCATCCCCAGCAAGGCAATGCGCGAAGTGGCTTATCTGCTTACCCGTTCCGGTGGAATGCGTCAGGCAATTGCGACAGATGGCCGAAGTAGGCACGGATTATTGGCGGATGCCGTACGGCGCAAGGAAGGAGTAATTGCGCAACAGGAGTCGGTGATTTTGCAGCGTTTGTTGCGTCACGGTGTGGCCTTGATCCCGGGGGAAGCCTCGTTCGTCGATGCGCACACCATTCAGGTCGCCGATGCAGCGGGCAATGCGCGCCTGATTTCCGCCGGGGTCATCATCCTTGCCTGCGGCTCCAGACCGCGCCGGCCTTCCAACATTCCCTTCGACAAGAAGACAGTGCTGGATTCCACCTCGATCCTAAATCTACGCCATCTGCCGGACAGTCTTTTAGTGGTGGGTGGCGGCGTGATCGCGTGCGAATTTGTCTCCATCTTTGCCGCACTAGGTGTTGAAGTCAGCGTGGTGGATAGCCATGTGCAATTACTGGAATATCTGAGCGAAGACGTGGTGGGCGTGTTGGCCGACAGTTTCCTTGGCATGGGCGTCACCTTCCACATGCAAGAGCGTGTTGCAGAGATACGCCATGACGGCAACAGCACCATCACCGTGCTAGAAAGCGGCAAGCAGATACGTGCCGATGCAGTACTCTATGCACAAGGCAGGCAAGCCAATAGTGAGAAGTTGCATCTGGAGCACGCGGGCATCAGCACAAATGAAGGCTGGATTGATGTCAATCAACACTTTCAAACTAGCGTGCCTCACATCTATGCAGTAGGAGATTTAATTGGTCGTCCGGCACTTGCCTCAACAGGCATGGAACAAGGACGGGCTGCGGTATTAAAAGCATTCGGTGGCGAAACGCATGTCTCAGCAGAGAATCTCCCGATGGCTGTCTACACCATCCCGGAAATTTCATACGTTGGCAAA